>LSKJ01000571.1 GCA_001557035.1 Rhodospirillaceae bacterium CCH5-H10
TGCTCGATGTGCCTCGCCATGAACGGCGACCGGCTTCTGCCGGGGCAACGCGCCGCCAGCACCTCCAACCGCAACTTCGAGGGCCGCCAGGGGCCGGAGGGCCGCACCCATCTCGTCTCCCCGGCCATGGCCGCCGCCGCCGCGATCGCCGGCGCGCTGGTCGATGTGCGCGAGTTTGCCTGACCCAACGAAAAGAGGCCCGGCAATGCCGGGCCTCTCCTCTCTCGAACGCTACCGGCTCGGG
>LSKJ01000572.1 GCA_001557035.1 Rhodospirillaceae bacterium CCH5-H10
AGACCGGGATGCCGAGCTTGCGGGCCTTGTCGGCGAGGTTCTCCTGGATGCCCGAACCCGGGAAGACGATGACGCCGATCGGGAGGACTTCGAGGATCTGGTCGTTGCGCTTGAACGGCGCGGCCTTGGCGTGACGGGTCCAGTCCGGCTTGAACGGAATGTGCGTCACCTTGCGCGTGTCGGCCCAGCGGGCAGCGATACGCTCGGCGCCGGTCGGCGAGCCGCCGTGCAGCAGCACGATGTCGGGATGCTTGGCGCGTACCTTGTCGAGCGTCGCCCAGATGAGCTGGTGGTCGTTGAAGTCGGCACCACCGGTGAAGGCGATCTTCGGTCCACCCGGCACCAGCACCTCGGTCTCTGCCAGGCGCCGTGCGGCCAGGAACTCGCGGCTGTCGATCATGGCGGCGGTAAGAGCACGGTGATTGACCATCGAGCCGGTGCGCGGTCGCCAGGTGGAGCCGGTATGGACCTCGAAGAGATCCGCAGCCTGGTCGCGGAATACCTCCAGCGCATTGCGGCGTTCGATCAGGGTCAGTCCCTCGGCGACGAGACGCTCGAGCTCGACCGAGCGGACTTCCGAGCCGTTCTGCTCCTTCTGGCTGCGACGCTGCGCCTGCTCGTTGCCGTCGAGTTCGCGCTCGATCCGATCGACAGCGCGATGGAACAGGTTGACGGTCGACCACAGCAGCCCCTCGAGGTCAGGCTCGAGGCGGGTATCGGTGAGCGTCGAGACGAACGCGTCGAAGATGTCGGCGACGGCGCCGCCGATGGTGTTGGCTTCCGGCAAGGGTCGCGGGTCGGGCTCGTCGTGAAAGGGACGGTGGCCATAAAGCTGCAGCTCTGTGAGGACGTGATCGGTCGGGGATGACTCGTGCACGGGCTCGAAGTCGGAATCGCGGTCGGTTGCCATGATGATGTCCTTTGTCGGATCGGCCGCGCCCATCGCGGCCTTCGTG
>LSKJ01000573.1 GCA_001557035.1 Rhodospirillaceae bacterium CCH5-H10
CGCCATGTTGCTCACGGTCATACGGCCGGCTATGTCCAGGTCGGCAATCGTGTCGCCGCAGAACTCGATCGTGTGGCCGTTACCGCCTGCCGCTCCAATCTGTCCGACAATGGCCAGCGCCAAGTCCTTGGCCGCGGTACCGAAGGGCAGGCCGCCGTGTACCTCGACCCTCTTGTTGCCGGCCTTCTCCTGCACCAGCGTCTCCGTCGCCAGTACCTGCTCGACCTCTGACGCGCCGACCCCGAATGCGAGTGCCCCCAGCGCGCCGTGCGTCGAGGCGTTCGAATCGCCGCTAACGATGGTCTGGCCCGGCAGGGAAAAGCCTAGCTCCGGACCGATTACGTGGACGATGCCCTGGCGTTCGTCGAGCAGGGGGATGTAGGGCACCCCGAAGGACGCGACATTGGCCTCCAGCGTCGCCACCTGCGCCCGCGACTCTGGCTCAGTGATGCCGCTGCGCCTGCCTTCGGTCGAACGTTGTGATCCTCGACAATCTGGCCAGCCACATGAGCGCAAAGGCCGAGGCGATCCTCAAGCAGCGGGGTGCCTGGTTCCTCTTCCTGCCGCCTTACAGCCCCGATCTCAATCCGATCGAGATGGCGTTCTCAAAGCTCAAGGCCCATCTGCGGCGTATCGGCGCCAGGACAATCGACGCACTCTGGAGAGCCATCGGCGACATCTGCGCCCTCTACTCCGAACAGGAGTGTTGGAACTACGTCAAAGACGCTGGCTATGTGCCCGATTAAGCGCTCGACGCTCTAGCGAGGAGAAGGTGACACCTCTCGCCACTTCCTCTGCGCTGTGAACTTGCCGCACATGTGCAGAGGCTAGCATCGCCGTGCGGCGTCCCGCCATGATCCCGGGTACGTCCCGGAATATCCCGGGTTTGCGCTCGAATTTAGGTGGGTAGAGTGGTGGGTAGAACCCACGAAGAAGCGTAAGCGCGAATTTCTCGGCACCTTTTTCGGTTGAGTGTGCTGCGTCAAGAGGT
>LSKJ01000574.1 GCA_001557035.1 Rhodospirillaceae bacterium CCH5-H10
GAGCAGCACAGCGAGCTGCGTCGTGAAGGCCTTGGTCGAAGCGACGCCGATTTCCGGCCCCGCCAGTGTCGGCAGCACGATATGCGATTCGCGCGCGATGGCGCTTTCCGGCACGTTGACCACCGACAGGATGGTCTGTTTGTGAGCCTTGGCATAGCGAAGCGCCGCCAGTGTATCGATGGTCTCACCCGACTGGGAAATGGCGATGCATACACCGCCATCCGGCAAAGGCGGCTCGCGGTAACGCAGCTCCGATGCAACCTCGACTTCGACCGGCAGGCGGGCCAGCTTCTCGAACCAATACTTTGCCACCATGCCGGCGAAGCAGGCCGTGCCGCAGGCGGTGATGGTGAGCCGCGGGACCCTGGCCCAGTCGAACGGCAGAGCCGGTAGACGGACCGAACGAGTGGTGGGATCGAGGTAGGTGTGCAGCGTGTCGCCGATCACGGCGGGCTGCTCGTAGATCTCCTTCAGCATGAAATGGCGGTATTTACCCTTGCCTATCATGGCGCCTGAGATACCGCTCTGACGAATCTCCCGTCGCACTTCCTTGTCGCCCTGGAAGATCCTGGCGCTGTTGGCATCGAGCACGACCCAGTCGTCCTCTTCAAGATAGGTGACGCGATTGGTAAACGGTGCCAGCGCCAAGGCATCAGTGCCGATGTACATCTCGCCTTCACCGTATCCCACCGCCAGCGAACTGCCGCGCCGGGCGCCGATAAGCGTATCGTGGCGACCGCTGAACAGTGCAACGAGGGCGAAGGCGCCGCGCAGGCGCTCCATCGCCTCGGCCATTGCCTTTTCCGACGACCACTGACGCTCCAGATAGGAGGTGAGCAGCTGCGCCACGACTTCGGTGTCGGTATCGCTGTCAAAACGACGACCGTCGGCCAGAAGTTCGTCCTTGAGTTCCTGGAAGTTCTCGATGATGCCGTTGTGCACGACAGCGACACGCTCCGTGGCGATCGGATGGGCATTGCGCTCCGAGGGCCGGCCATGGGTCGCCCAGCGCGTGTGGCCGATGCCAATCGTACCGGCCAGAGGCTCGGCGCCGAGCCGTGCCTCGAGGTTTACAAGCTTGCCTTCGGCGCGCCGGCGATCGATGTGCCCGTTGACCAGCGTGGCCACGCCGGCCGAATCATAGCCGCGATACTCAAGGCGCTTCAGCGCCTCAACCAGCAAGGGTGTGACCGGCGCCTTGCCGATGATGCCAATGATGCCGCACATCTCCCCATCCTCCAGTCCCGCTGCACGGGCAGCTCTTATGCACCTGATAGCTACCACAGGTGTGACATTCGCTAAACTGAAGCAACTTCAGGCCCCGAGCATCCCTTTCCGGCTATTCTCGGAGCCGACGTGCCCCTGCTTAGGTTGGGACATCGACATAGGGTCACTTCAGGCATCTGCCATTGTGTTTAGCCTCCAAAATCCCGCCAGAGCCGCGCAGATTACGTCCACCGCGGTAATGATCGGGACCGCAGAAGGCCACACCGTCACCTCTCTGAAGAGGCACGTGCGGCCCCGCATGTGGGAACAGTGGCCCGGCGCATACCTCAGTTCTGAGGGTAATCGACAACCGCCTCAGTGTGCCGCGCTGTGGGGGTGCACGTCACAAATGCTGTCAGGCTGGTCGTAGCTAACCTCCATTGTTAGCGGCTTCTTGGCACATACAAACAATACCGAATTTGATCAAATATTCTACCTGATCAACGATGAGGCTTGCGTTATAACCCTGCCACACTCTGGGGATGGGCATGAAATCAATCCACTTGATAGCGGGCGCACGGCCGAATTTCATGAAAGTCGCTCCGCTCTGGCATGCACTCAACAAGGAAACTTGGTGCAAGCCGGTGCTTGTGCACACGGGGCAGCATTATGACGCGATGATGTCGGACGTCTTCTTTTCGGACCTCGGGTTGCCGGCGCCCGACTTCCATCTCGGTGTCGGGAGTGGCAGCCACGCACAACAAACGGCGGCTGTCATGACGGCCTACGAAGATCTTTGCCGGCAGACCGCACCAGACAATGTCGTTGTGGTTGGCGACGTCAATTCGACCATGGCCTGTGCCATCGCCGCCAAGAAGCTCCACCTTCAGGTCTCTCACCTGGAGGCCGGGTTGCGAAGTTTCGATCGGACGATGCCGGAGGAGATCAATCGGTTGCTGACGGATGCGATTTCCGACCTGCTATGGACGCCTTCGCCCGATGCTGATGAAAACCTTATTCGTGAGGGAATTCCGGCCAGCCGGATCGATCGGGTTGGCAACATTATGATTGATAGCCTGGTCATGATGCAGGGCGCTATCGAAAAAGCCGAGATCGCCAAGCGCTTGGGCGTAGAGAAGAAGAACTACGGCGTAATCACTCTTCACCGCCCAATCAACGTCGACACAGTGGATGCGTTGGATGCGGCCTTGTCGGCTATCATAAAGGTATCATCCTCTCTCCCGCTCGTCTTCCCCATGCACCCACGCACGAGGGCTCGGATGGAGGAATTTGGACTGACCAAGAAGCTCGAGCAAGCGGCGACGGTTAAGGTCTGCAGCCCCCTTGGCTACGTCGATTTCATGAGCCTCCTTTCGGATTGTGCATTGGCGATTACCGACTCCGGCGGCATCCAGGAGGAGACCTGCTATCTCGGAATTCCCTGCGTCACGGTTCGAGAATCAACTGAAAGACCCATAACGATCGCGTCGGGATCTAATCGTCTAGCGCGAATGGCCGAGATGCCGAGCATTGCCGCTCAAGCGATGAACATACAGGGAACCGCTCGTGTTGGGACAGTTCCGCACCTGTGGGACGGGAATACTTCGCAAAGAATAGTGGCTTCTCTCAAACAAGTCATGATGTGACCAGGGATATTGTCGCAGTGACTGCGGCGGCGCAGGAAGCTGTGTCACGCTTGCGCAGAATGAACCGATTTTTGGGCCTTCTAACGCCCGTGAAAGGCCCTCACGTCCAGTCTCCTAATCTGTAGCGTGCCTCCATTGATACTGATTGAGAGCTGGAGCATCGAGCTTGAATGGGGAATCTAATGGGGATTCCCAACGAATCGGAAGTCTGTTTCAAGTGTGGCGTAGAGATTGGAGGCTAGGCTGCCGGGGGAAGCCTTATTCGATGGACCTTCGGAACGGGTCCGAGCGGAGATCTCGAATGGCGGGTCGCGGCGGGCAGCGGCGCGTGGCTACGAGGTGAGCCCGAGCTTTGCGGTGAAGCTGATTGATCGGATGTCGCGGACGGGTTCGGTGGAGCCTGCGCGGCAGGGCCGTCCGCCAGGTGGGGGCAAGCTGGCGCCGTATCTGACGGCTCTGCTCGATTGGGTCGAGGCCGAGCCGGACATCACGATGCCGGAGCTGGCGGCCAGGCTACAGGCGGAGAAAGCGATTACGGCGCATCCGGCATCGCTGT
>LSKJ01000575.1 GCA_001557035.1 Rhodospirillaceae bacterium CCH5-H10
CATTTCCATCGCCCTGACGTCGCTGTTCCTGCCGCTGTCGGAAGCGATCGCATTGATCGCCCTGCCGACCATCGTCACCAACGTCTGGCAGGCAGCGGTCGGCGGCCATTTCTGGCACATCGTGCGGCGCCAGTGGCCGCTCATGCTGCCGCTGACGGTCGTGCTCTATCTCACGGTCTGGCTGATCGGCCAGAAGGGCCCGAACTGGGCCTTCATCGTGCTGGGCACGGTGCTGATCATCTACGCCGCCCTCGGCCTTTTCCGCATCCGGCTCTCCATCCATGCCGATCTCGAGAAGCCGCTGGCACCGGTCATCGGCGTGGTGTCGGGCTTCGTGGCGGGCCTGGTCGGGGTGCCGATCGTGCCGCTGATGCCCTATCTCCAGGGCCTCGACATCAAGCCGGTCGAACTGGTCCAGACGCTGGGCGTCGTCCTGTGCGCCACGTCGCTGACCCTGACGGCGTCGCTGCTGTTCTTCGGCGTGCTCGACGGGCCGCGCGCCATGGTCTCGGGGGCCGCGGTCCTGCCGGCCATCGGCGGCATGTGGCTCGGCCAGCGCATCCGCTCGCGGCTCTCGGTCGAGCAGTTCCGCCTGGCCGTGTTCTGGGCCCTGCTGGCCACCGGCCTCTATACTGTCGTCACCCGCCTCTTGTGATAGGCTCAAGCCCATGTTGCACGGCAAGCGTATCCTGCTGATCGTCGCGGGCGGAATCGCGGCCTTCAAGTCGGCGGAACTGATCCGGCTCCTGCGCGGGCGCGGCGCCTCGGTGCGTTGTGTCCTCACCGAAGCGGGCGCGAAGTTCGTGACGCCGCTCACCCTCCAGGCCTTGTCCGAGGACCGTGTCTACGGCGACATGTTCTCGCTGACCGACGAGAGCGAGATGGGCCACATCCAGCTCTCGCGCGACGCCGACCTGCTGGTCGTGGCGCCGGCCACCGCCAACATGCTGGCCCGCATGGCCGGCGGGCTGGCCGACGATCTCGCCTCGACCGTGCTGCTCGCCACCGACAAGCCGGTGCTGGCCGCGCCGGCGATGAACGTCCGCATGTGGACACACGCCGCGACCGTGGCCAACGTCGAGACGTTGAAGAAGCGCGGCGTCACCTTCGTCGGCCCGAACGACGGTGCCATGGCCTGCAACGAGCACGGTCCCGGCCGCATGTCCGAGCCGGCCGAAATCGTGGCCGCCATCGAATCCATGCTGGTGCGCGAGCGACCTCTCGCCGGCAAGCGCGCGCTGGTGACCTCGGGCCCGACCCGCGAGGCGCTCGACCCGGTGCGCTTCATCTCCAACCATTCCTCGGGCAAGCAGGGCCACGCCATCGCCGCCGCGCTCGCTGAACTCGGCGCCGACGTGACGCTGGTGAGCGGGCCGGTCGCGGTGCCCGATCCGTCCGGCGTGAAGGTCGTGAAGATCGAATCGGCCGACCAGATGCTGGCCGCCTGTATCGACGCGGGCGCGCTCGACATCGCCGTCTGCGCCGCCGCCGTCGCCGACTGGAAGGCCGCCCGGCCGGCCACCGGCAAGATCAAGAAGAAGGCAGGCGCCCCGCCGCCGGCCCTCGAACTGGCCCCCAATCCCGACATCCTGGCGACGCTGTCCAAGGCCGGCCCGAAGCGGCCGGCGCTGGTTGTGGGCTTCGCTGCCGAGACCGAGAACGTTGTGGCCAACGCGATCGACAAGCGCATCCGCAAGGGCTGTGACTGGATCGTCGCCAACGACGTGTCGCCGGCGACCGGCACCTTCGGCGGCGAACGCAATACCGTTCATCTGATCACCGCCGCCGGTACCGAGGACTGGCCGCCGCTGGGCAAGGGCGATGTCGCGGGTCGCCTTGCCGGCCGGATCGCACTTCATCTGGCGGAAGCGGCCCGGAAGCAGGCGGCGGAGTGATCGGGCCCAGCTCGGGCGGGTATTTGACGGGGGAACGATGAAGGGCGTCGAGAGCATCGAGATCGAGGTGGTGCGGTTGCCGCATGGTCGCGACCTGCAGCTTCCCGACTATGCGACGGCCTCGGCCGCCGGCGCCGACCTGCTGGCCGCCATCGACCAGGACATCGAGCTCGGGCCGCTGGAGCGGAAGATCGTGCCGACGGGCATTTCGATCGCCCTGCCGGTCGGCTTCGAGGCCCAGGTCCGGCCTCGCTCCGGGCTGGCGGCCAAGCATGGGGTGACGGTCGCCAATGCCCCCGGCACCATCGACGCCGACTATCGCGGCGAGGTCGGCGTGATCCTGATCAATCTGGGCAAGGAGCCTTTCCGCATTGAACGCGGCATGCGAATTGCACAGATGGTCATTGCACGCCATGCCCGTGCCGTCTGGCGAGAGGTCCCGGCCCTCGACGAGACGGCCCGCGGCGCGGGCGGCTTCGGGTCGACAGGGGTAGTGGCCGGCTCGAGTAAAAGAGCCTGACAGGGACGAGAACGGGATGCCTCGCCTCAGCAAGAAGACGATGTTCGCGATCGAGGCGGTCCTCGACGTGGCCTTCCACGTCGGCGACCACCCGGTGCGCAGCGGCGACATCACCGAGCGCCAGCGTATTCCCAAGCGCTATCTCGAGCAGGTCCTGCAACACCTCGTGCGGGCCGGCATCCTGGCCGGCAAGCGCGGTCCGCGCGGCGGCTATCGCCTGGGACGGGACAGATCGACCATCACCCTGGGGGAAGTCGTGAGGGTGGTGCGCAATCTCGAGGTCGAGACCGAGCCCAGCGATCCGTCGATCGGCTCGCCGCTCGCCCACGAGGTCGTTTGGCCGCTGTGGGAGAAGCTGCGCGAAGAGATGATGGCGCAACTCGACCGCGTGACCATCGAGGATCTCTGCCAGCAGGCCCGCTCGAAGGGGCTCGACGTTTCGGAAACGGCGCAGCACGCAGGCCACGCGACGATCTGATATACAGCTCCCCGGTTTTTCATCCGGAGGAGCAAGACATGGCCAAGAAGACCGCCGTTGCGAAGGCTAAGAAAGCCAAGCCGCTGCCGCGCAACAAGAAGCTCTACGACGAGGGCATGAAGATGCGCAAAGCCGTGCTGGGCGCGGCCTACGTCGACAATTCGCTGGCCGGCGCGGCCAACGACGAGTTCATGATGGCCTTCCAGGACATCACCACCGAATACTGCTGGGGCTATGCCTGGACGCGGCCGGGCCTGTCGAAGAAGAACCGCTCGATGCTGAATCTCGCCATGCTGGCGGCGCTCAATCGCGGCCCCGAGCTCAAGCTGCACATCAACGGCGCGCTGAACAACGGCCTCACCAAGGACGAGATCAAGGAGATCTTCCTCCAGGTCGCGATCTATTGCGGCATCCCCGCCAGCCTCGACGCCTTCAAGACCGCCAGCGGCGTGTTCAAGGACCGCGGCATCTGAACCATGGCCGAGGTCAGGCCGGCACGGGCAGGTGAGGCCGACGGCCTCACCGCGCTCTGCCTGCGCTCGAAGGCCCATTGGGGTTACGACGCAGAGTTCATGCGCCTCAGCGCTCGCACGCTGAAGGTGCACGAGACCGACATCGCCGCCGGCCGCGTGCTGGTCGCGGCGGACGGCGGCGACCGGCCTCTCGGCGTGGCCTGCGTACAGGGGGACGGCGAAGTCGTCGATCTCGCCGACATGTTCGTCGACCCGCCGGCCATCGGCAGTGGTGCCGGCCGCCTGCTGTTCGACGCTTCGGTCGTTCTGGCGCGCGGGCTCGGCGCCCGGCGCATGACCATCCTGGCCGACCCGAACGCTGCACCGTTCTACGAGCGGATGGGCGCGCGCTTCCTGCGAAACGCGCCGTCCGACGCCATTCCCGGGCGGCTGCTGCCGCTCTATGAATACGATCTCACGTCAGGAGCTTCGTCATGACCACGCTCGCACCTCCCGCCACCATCGCTTTCATCGGCCTCGGCATGATGGGCCGCCCGATGGCGAAACGCCTGATCGAGGCGGGCTTCACGC
>LSKJ01000576.1 GCA_001557035.1 Rhodospirillaceae bacterium CCH5-H10
CCCGCCGTGGAAGTTCGAGGAGGCGATGCGCGAGGCCCTGCCGTGGATCGCGGCGTGCCTTGGCGACGGCGTCAGCGCGAACTTCTCCACGTCGCCGGCGAACGCGACACCGCCGGCACAGTAAAGGTGGGCAAAGCGAAGGATCCCTCGCTTACGCTCGGGATGACACGATTGTTGGAGTTGGCGCGGGTGCGCCGATGATAAAAACGGTGTCATCCCGAGCGTAAGCAAGGGACCTTTCGCTACTTCCCGTTCTTCTTTTCAGGCTTCGACGGCTTCCAGCCCCAGGCTTCGTAGGCGGCTTCGGCGATTCTCGGATCGAGCGCGTGATCCTCGAGCGTCACGCCTTCACCCAGCGCATCGGCCACGATCCGCAGGCCCGCCAGCCGGGCATGCATCTTGTCGTCGCTGGCCACCAGGTGCCAGGGCGCGTGCTCGGTGTCGGTCTTCTGCAACATGTCCTGGTAGGCGTCGAGATACTGCTCGCGCTTGGCGATGTTGCGGAAATCCTCGAGGCCGATCTTGTAGTGTTTGCTGGGCTTGCTCAGACGCTCGATCATGCGTCGCTTCTGCTCCTCGGCACTCACATGCACGAGCAGCTTCACGATTCGCGCCCCGTCGTCGACGAGCTGGCGCTCGAACTCGTTGATCTCGCGATAGGCCCGCTTCCACGCGGACTTGTCGCAGAAGCCCTCGATCCGCTCGACCAGCACGCGGCCATACCAGGTCCGGTCGAAGATCGCCCAGTTGCCGGGGGCGGGCAGCCGGTTCCAGAAGCGCCAGAGATAATGCCGGCCCTGCTCCTCGGGAGTCGGCGCGCTGATCCGATGCACCTGCACCGATTTGGGTTCCAGCCCGGCCACCAGGCGTTCGATCAGACCTCCCTTGCCGGCGGCATCCCAGCCGTCGATGCAGATCATCACGCGGCCGCCCGTGCGCAGATGGTGGATATGGAGGTCGAGCAGCCGCTGCTGCAGGTCCTTGAGCTGTTTTTCGTAACTGTCCTTGTCGATTGGACCGTCGATCATCTCGATCTTGTCCAGGCGCGGCCATTTGCCCATCGAATCCTCCAGCCTTGATCGTGACAGCGGGGCGAGGGCGAGGCAATCGCTCGGAGATTGACAGCGCTAACCTACACGACGACTAATCTTGGCGATGGCCGAAGCGGAACCCACAATTCGTTACACGGAGCGCGCGGGCAAGCCCGTCGTCGAGGTTGGCGGGACGTGGACCGTGTTCAGCGTGCGCGGCATCCGCAAGAAGGCCGAGAAGGCGCTGCAGGCGGCGGGAGCGGGCGCCAAGGGCCAGCGCACCATCGACGCGACCGGGCTCGAACGGGTCGACACCGCCGGCGCGCTGGAAATCCTGGAGCTGGCCGGCGGCGAGGCCGAGGTCGAGACCAGGAACGACGAACAGGCTGCGCTCTTCAAGATCGTTCGCGAGAACATGTGCGAGGCCCACCCCGCGCATCACGTCAACGGGTTGGTGCACTGGCTGGACGAGATCGGCCGCAGTTCGATCGACTTCTACAAGCAGGTCATCAATCTCTGCGCCTTCTTCGGCGAAATCCTGGTCGTGGTCATCGAGGCGATCCTGCAGCCCAAGCGGTTCCGGCCAAACGCCGTGATCCAGCAGATGTATGAGGTCTGGATCCGGGCCCTGGTGATCGTGGGCGTGCTCTGCTTCCTGATCGGTGTCGTGATCGCCTACCAGGGCGTCGAGCAGCTCCGCCAGTTCGGAGCCGAAACCTTCACCGTCGAGGCGGTCGGCATCGGCATGTTCCGCGAGCTCGGGCCGCTGCTCACCGCGATCATCGTCGCCGGCCGCTCGGGCAGCGCCTTCACCGCCCAGATCGGCACGATGCAGGTCAACCAGGAGGTCGATGCGATGCGCACCATCGGCCTCAACCCGATCGAATGGCTGGTCCTGCCGCGCATCACCGCGCTGCTGATCTCGATGCCGCTGCTGGCCTTCTGGGGCGACATGGCGGGCCTGCTGGGGGGCGCGGTCGCCTGCACCATCTATCTCGACTTCACCTTCGTGCAGTTCTTCGACCGGCTGCGCGACACGGTCGGCGCGTGGCACTTCTATACCGGCATGATCAAGGCGCCCGTGTTCGGTATCGTCATTGCCGTCATCGGCTGCTTCGAGGGCTTGCAGGTGAGGGGCAGTGCCGAGAGCGTCGGCCAGCTCACGACCAAGTCGGTGGTCGAATCGATCTTCTGCGTGATCGTGCTCGATGCGGTCTTCTCGATCATCTTCCTGCTCGCGGGCGTTTGATGGCCGAAACGAGCCAGTCGAGCACCGAGGACTTGCCGCCGAAAGCGCCTTTGGCCGAAGGCGGGCAGATCAGCGATCACCGCGACGGGCGAGACGTCGTGCTGCGTTTGCGCGGCATCCGGACCCAGTTCGGCGACAAGGTGATCCACGACAATCTCGATTTCGACGTATTCCGCGGCGAGATTGTCGGCCTTGTCGGCGGCTCCGGCACCGGCAAGTCGGTGCTGCTGCGAACCATCATCGGTCTGAATCAGGCGCGTGAGGGCACGATCGAGATGCTGGGGGTGGACACCAGTACGTTGCATGGCAAGGCCCAGCGCGAAATGCTGGCCCGCACCGGCGTCCAGTTTCAGGACGGCGCGCTCTTTTCGTCCCTGACCGTCACCGAGAACATCATCGTGCCGATCCGCGAGCATGCCGAGCTCGAGGACCAGACCATGCGCGAAATCGCTGCCTTGAAGATCGGCATGGTCGGCCTGCCGGCAGATACCGGCATGAAGAAGCCGTCGGAACTTTCCGGCGGCATGCGCAAACGTGCCAGCCTGGCCCGCGCGCTGGCCCTCGACCCCGAACTCCTGTTCCTGGACGAGCCGACGGCGGGTCTCGACCCGATCGGCGCGTCCCACTACGACGATCTGGTCAAGGGACTTAGTCACAATCTCGGTCTCACGGTCCTGATGGTCACGCACGACCTCGACAGCCTCAACGCGATTTGCGACCGGATCGCGGTCCTCCTCGACAAGCGCGTCGTGGTAGGTACCATGGCGGAATTGCTGGAATACGATCACCCCTGGGTCCGGGAGTATTTCCACGGACCGCGGGGACGGGCAGCGCGGCAGGAGCATAAGTAAGCGTCGATGGAAAGAAAATCGCCCTATGTGCTGATCGGCGCGGCGATGATCCTGTTCGTTGCGGCCGTGGCTGGCTTCGTGATCTGGAAGCTGCGCGCCGGCGATCGCACTTCCTATGCCTATTACGACATCCTGTTTTCGGGTGACGTGCAGGGGCTGACCAACGATTCGCCCGTCTTCTATCGCGGCCTGCGTGTCGGGCGCGTGGCCAACATCCAGCTCACCTCGCGCGTCGACACCCAGCGCTCGACGGGCCGCGAGCGGCTCACGGAAAAGATCGAGGTCACGGTCGCCGTCGACTGGTCGATCGACATTCGCGACCGCTCCTATGCGGTGTTCGAAAAGCCGTTCATCGCCGGCGCTCCCTTCATCCAGATCGTCGGCCGCCTCGACGTCGATCAGGTGAAGCCCAAGAAGAAGCTGGGCGACAAGCCCTATCCAGAGATTCGCGAAGGCGCCTCGTTCCTGCAGGCCACCTCGACGTCGGCGCAGGAACTGCTGACCAAGGCGAGCACGACCGTCGATCGCCTGAATGACCTGTTGAGCCCCGACAATATCGGCGCGGTTACCGACTCGCTGAAGAACCTGCAGACGGCGACCAATGCGTTCGCCAAGTCGGACGCCGCGATCCAGACGACGCTGGCCGAGCTGCCGGGCGCGATCGCGGATTTCCGCAAGACGTTCGCCAAGCTGGACAACCTCACCAACTCGTTGACCCTGATCGCCCAGGAAATCGGGCCGCAGGATGCCGAGACCCGGAAGGCGTTGGCCGGCAAGGACCCGGGCGAGCTGCGCAAGACGCTGAACGAGACGAGGGCGGCGCTGGCCAACATCAACTCTGCCGCAGGCCAGCTCAGCAAGCTGGTGACGGACAACAGCCGCCCGATCAAGAACTTCACCGAGACGGGCCTGACCGAGTTCTCGCTGGCCCTCCGGGACCTGCGCCAGCTCACCGCCAACCTCAACGTCATCGCCACACGGTTGGAGCGGGACCCGGCCAATTTCGTGTTCAGCGGCAAGCAGGGATACACGCCGAAATGATCCGTTGCCTGGCCGCCTGCGCGGCCGCCGTCGCGCTCCTGACCGGCTGTTCCTTCGTCAGCGCCGTCGACTCGGCCGGTGAGCCGACCGACCTCTACACGATCTCGCCCAAGAGCACCTTCGACGCCGATCTGCCGGCCGTGTACTGGCAGCTCGCGGTCGAGGCCCCGGTGGCGGCGGCCAACCTCAATACCGGCCGCATTGCCATCGCCATGACGCCGACCTCGACGGACTACTACGCCAAGGTGGCGTGGACCGACCGGGCGCCGCTGATGGTGCAGACGCGCATCGTCGATTCCTTCGAGAACACCCGCAAGATCGTGGCGGTCTCGCGCGAGTCGATCGGTCTGCGCGCCAACTACGTGCTGCAGCCCGACCTGCGCAACTTCGAGGCGATGTACTTCTACGGCCAGCCGCCGATCGTGAAGGTGCGGATCATCGCCAAGCTGGTGCGCATGCCCGACCGCCAGATCATCGGCGTCGCTTCCTTCGAGCGCTGCGTGCGGGCGCGCGCCGACAAGGTGCCGAAAGTGGTCGAGGCCTTCGATCAGGCGCTGGGCAGCGTCATCAAGCGGCTGGTCTCGTGGACGCTGAAGACGCCGCCGGCACGCCCGCCGAGCGAGTCGGCGCCCTACGACATCGAGCGCTATCGCAACCCGGCCAACGCCGTGATCGACAGCGAGAATTGTCCGCGAGGCACCGACGCGTCGATGGTGCCTTACACCGACGAGTAGCGCTTTTCTGTCGTCCTGAGCGCAAGCGAAGGACCTGACGGAACGACCAGCAGACTCCGTGGCGAGCGTGAAATCCTTCGCTCCGTTCAGGATGACGAGAGCAGGCGCCTCAGGCGCGCTTTTCGACCATCTTCCAGGCGAGGTCGGCCATCGCGCGGGCGCGGTTGCCGTACTTCGTCGCCGTTTCCGACGAGGCGTTGCCGTCGAGGCCGCGCTTGTAGACGCCCTGCACGATGGCGGCGAGGCGGAACAGGGAGAAGGCCAGGTAGAAGTCCCAGGCCGGCACTTCCTTGCGGCCGGTGCGACGGGCATAGGCCGCGAGGTATTCCTGCTCGGTGGGGATGCCGAATTCCCGCAGGTCCTTGCCGGCATAGCCGCCCGAGGCGCCGAAACCCTCGCCGAAATGGTACATCATGCAGTTGTAGCCGAGGTCGGCCAGCGGATGGCCGAGTGTCGACAGCTCCCAGTCGAGCACGGCGATGACGCGCGGCTCGGTCGGATGCACGATCGTGTTGCCGAGGCGATAGTCGCCGTGATTGATGCGCGTCTCGTCGCCCGGCGGGATGTTCTCCGGCAGCCACTTCTTCAGGGCTTCCATCGATTCGATGTCTTCGGTGCGGGCAAGGTCGTACTGGCTCGACCAGCGCGCGAGCTGGCGCTGGATGTACTGGCCCTCGCGGCCATAGTCGCCGAGGCCGACGGCGCGGTAGTCGACATTGTGCAGGCGGGCCAGCACGTCGTTCATCGAATCGAAGATCTTGCCGCGGTCGGCCGGAGAGATGCCCGGCATCTTCACGTCGGCAAGGACCCGGCCGGGCAGGAACTGCATGATGTAGAAGGCCGTGCCGATGACCGAATCGTCCTGGCAGAGCGCGTAGGGCTTGGGCACAGGCACGTCCGTATGGTCCGCCAGTGCCTTGATCACGCGATATTCGCGATCGACCTGATGGGCGGAGGGCAGCAGCTTGCCCGGCGGCTTCTTGCGCAGGACGTACTGGTTCCCGCCGCCGTCGGTGACGTGGAAGGTCGGGTTGCTCTGCCCGCCCTCGAACTGGAGGATGCTGATCGGGCCACGGTAGCCCTCGACATTGGCCTTCATGTACTCGGCGAGCTTGGCTTCGTCGAAGACGTGGGCCTGGCGGACGGGCGTGAGATTGTCGGGCAGATTGGACATGGGACTGTTCTAGAACCGTGGCTGGGGGAATTCGAGACGCGTTTGCGAGTGGGTCCGCAGGGCGGTCAATGACGCCGATCAGTTGATGTTGCGCCCGCGGCCTTCCCAATAGGGCTTGCGCAGCTCGCGCTTCAGCAGCTTGCCGGTCGGATTGCGCGGCAGGACATCGATGAAATCGACCGACTTGGGCAGTTTGTAGCCGGCGATGCGTTCGCGTGCCCATCCGATGAGATCGCCGGCCGTGACCTCGGCGTCCGTCTTGCGCACGACGACGGCCTTCACGGCCTCGCCCCAGCGCTCGTCGGGGACGCCGATCACCGCCACGTCGGCGACGGCCGGATGGCCGAACAGGGCGCTCTCGACCTCGGCCGGATAGATGTTCTCGCCACCCGAGACGATCATGTCCTTCACGCGGTCGTAGATGAAGAGATAGCCCTTCTCGTCGAGATAGCCCGCGTCGCCGCTCAGGAACCAGTCGCCGTGGATGGCGCGCTTCGTGGCGTCGGGGAGGCGCCAATAGCCGCGCATGACCTGCGGCGAGCGGATGGCGATCTCGCCGACCTTGCCGGCGGGCACGTCGGCGCCGGCCTCGTCGACGATGCGCAGTTC
>LSKJ01000577.1 GCA_001557035.1 Rhodospirillaceae bacterium CCH5-H10
GTCGGGCCAGGTGATCTGCGAGATCGAAACCGACAAGGCCACGATGGAAGTCGAGGCGGTCGACGAAGGCACCGTCGCGAAGATCCTCGTCGAGGAAGGTACCGAGGGCGTCGCCGTGAACACGCCGATCTGCGTGCTGGCCGGCGAGGGCGAGAGCGCTGCCGACGCCGAGACGCCGGCGCCCGCGGCCAAGGCCGAGGCGCCGAGGGCTGAAGCAAAGACCGAAGAGAAGCCGAAAGCCGAAGCGGCGCCGGCGGCTCCCGCGGTCGCCGCTCCGGCCCCCGAGCCGGAGTGGAAGGGCGGCACGCAGCACATCACCGTGCGCGAGGCGCTGCGCGATGCGATGGCGGCCGAGATGCGCGCCGACAAGTCGGTGTTCCTGATGGGCGAGGAAGTCGCCCAGTACCAGGGCGCCTACAAGATCAGCCAGGGCCTGCTGGAGGAGTTCGACGAGAAGCGCGTCATCGACACGCCGATCACCGAACACGGCTTCGCCGGCCTCGGCGTGGGCGCGGCGTTCGGCGGCCTGAAGCCGATCGTCGAGTTCATGACCTTCAACTTCGCCATGCAGGCGATCGACCAGATCATCAACTCGGCCGCCAAGACGCATTACATGTCGGGCGGCCAGATGACCTGCCCGATCGTGTTCCGCGGCCCCAACGGCGCCGCCTCGCGCGTCGCCGCCCAGCATTCGCAGTGCTACGCGAGCTGGTACGCCCATGTGCCGGGTCTGCGTGTGCTGGCGCCGTGGAGTGCGGCCGACGCCAAGGGCCTGCTGCGGGCCGCAATCCGCGATCCCAATCCGGTGATCTTCCTCGAGAACGAGATCCTCTACGGCCAGTCGTTCGACGTGCCGGAGGATCCCGACTTCGTGCTGCCGATCGGCAAGGCGAAGATCGAGCGGCAGGGCAAGGACGTCACGATCGTCGCCTTCTCGATCATGGTCGGCAAGGCGCTGCAGGCGGCCGAGGAACTGGCCAAGCACGGGATCGACGCTGAGGTGATCAACCTGCGCTCGCTGCGCCCGTTCGACACCGAGACCATCGTGCAGTCGGTCAAGAAGACCAACCGCCTGGTCTCCTGCGAGGAGGGCTGGCCCTTTGCCGGCATCGGCGCCGAACTCTCGGCACTGATGATGGAGCATGCCTTCGACTATCTCGACGCGCCGGTGAAGCGCGTCGCCGGTCTCGACGTGCCGCTGCCCTATGCGGCGAACCTCGAGAAGCTGGCGCTGCCGCAATCGACGCACATCGTCGAGGCCGCGCGTGCGGTCTGCAATCGCTGAGGCGGGAGAGACGGCATGTCGATCAACATCCTGATGCCCGCGCTCTCGCCCACCATGACGGAGGGCAAGCTCGCCAAGTGGCATGTGAAGGTCGGTGACGCGGTCAAGTCCGGCCAGGTGATCTGCGAGATCGAGACCGACAAGGCCACGATGGAAGTCGAGGCCGTCGACGAGGGCAAGATCGGCCAGATCCTGGTCGAGGAAGGCGCCGAGGGCGTGAAGGTCAACGCCGTCATCGCCGTTCTGCTGGAAGAAGGCGAGAAGGACGTCGCCAAGCCTGCGGCACCTGCCGCAGCGGCTCCGGCCGCCAAGCCTGCGACTCAGCCCGCCGCTGAGCCCTCACCGGCCGCTGCGGCACCCGCGCCGGCCGCGAAGCCCGCGACCCAGCCCGTGGCATCATCGGGCGGCGCCCGCATATTCGCGTCGCCGCTGGCCAAGCGGATCGCGGCGGAGAAGGGCATCGACCTCGCCGGCCTCAAGGGCTCCGGCCCGAACGGCCGCATCGTCAAGGCCGACGTCGAGAACGCCAAGCCCGGTGCTGCTCCGGCCGCGGCGGCTCCCAAGGCTGCCCCGAAGGCTGCTGCGCCGGCGCCGGCCGCCGGTGGCCAGCCGGTGTTCGTCGCCCCCAGCGACAGCCGCGTGCCGCACACCAGCATCCGCAAGGTGATTGCCCGGCGCATGCTCGAGTCCAAGCAGACCGTCCCGCATTTCTACCTGACGGTCGATTTCGAGATCGATGCCCTGCTGACGGCGCGCACGGCGATCAATGCCGTCGTCGAGAAGAAGGGCACCAAGGTCTCGGTCAACGACATGGTGATCAAGGCCTGCGCCAAGGCGCTGCGCGACCATCCGGAGTGCAACGCGTCGTGGACCGAGGAGGAAATGATCCAGTACGGCGCGGTCGACATCTCGGTCGCCGTGGCCACGGATCGTGGCCTCATCACGCCGATCGTGCGCAACGCCGACATGAAGGGCCTGGCGCAGATCTCGATCGAGATGAAGGACCTCGCCAGCCGCGCCAAGAGCGGCAAGCTGAAGCTCGAGGAGTTCCAGGGCGGCGGCTTCACCATCTCGAATCTCGGCATGTTCGGCATCCGCGACTTTGGCGCCATCATCAACACGCCGCAGGCCATGATCCTGGCCGTCGGTGCGGGCGAGGAGCGGGTGGTCGTCCGCAAGGGAGAGATGGTCGTCCGCAACATCATGAGTTGCACGCTCGCCGTCGATCACCGCGTGGTCGATGGCGCCATGGGCGCGCAGTTCCTGCAGACGCTCAAGGCGTACATCGAGCAACCCGCCGCGATGCTGGCCTAGGAGAGAGACATGGCCGAGACCAGTTTCGACCTGATCGTGGTGGGTGGCGGGCCGGGCGGCTACGTCGCGGCCATTCGCGCTTCCCAGCTCGGCATGAAGACCGCCGTGGTCGAGCGCGAGAACATGGGCGGCATCTGCCTCAACTGGGGCTGCATCCCGACCAAGGCGCTGCTGCGCACTTCGGAAGTGTACGGCCTCATCAAGCATGCCGAGGCCTATGGCCTGTCGGTGAAGGACGTCTCCTACGATCACAAGAAGATCGTCGAGCGGTCGCGCAAGGTGGCGGGTCAGCTCAGCAACGGCGTCAAGGGCCTGATGAAGAAGAACAAGGTCACGGTCTTCGACGGCACGGCCAGGCTTGCCGGCGCAGGAAAGATCGCGGTCGCGATGAACGACAAGAGCAACGTGACGCTCTCCTACAAGAACGTGATCCTGGCGACCGGCGCGCGCGCGCGCCAGCTTCCGGGCCTCGAGTCCGACGGCAAGCTGGTCTGGAGCTATCGCGAGGCGATGGTGCCGGAGGCCATGCCGAAGTCGTTGCTGGTGATCGGCTCGGGTGCGATCGGCATCGAGTTCGCGAGCTTCTATCGCACCATGGGCGTCGAGGTGACGGTGTGCGAGGTGATGGACCGCGTCCTGCCGGTGGAGGATGCCGAGGTCTCGGCCTTCGCCAAGAAGGCGTTCGAGAAGCAGGGGATGAAGATCCTGACGAGCGCCACGGTCTCGAACCTGAAGAAGGGCGCCAACGACGTCACGGCCACCATCACCGTCGGCGGCAAGGCGCAGGAGATCACCGTCGACCGCGTCATCAGCGCCGTCGGCATCGTCGGCAATGTCGAGAACCTGGGCCTCGAAGGTACCAAGGTGAAGGTCGAGAAGACCCACATCGTGATCGACCAATGGGGCTTCACCGGCGAGCCGAACGTCTATGCGATCGGCGACGTCGCGGGCCCGCCGTGGCTCGCGCACAAGGCGATGCACGAGGGCGTGCTGGTGGTCGAGAAGATCGCCGGCGCTAAGGGCGTCCACCCGATGAAGACCGAGAACATCCCGGGCTGCACCTATTGCCAGCCGCAGGTGGCGAGCATCGGTCTCACCGAGGCCGCCGCCAAGGCGAAGGGCCTGGAGCTCAAGGTCGGCAAGTTCCCGTTCATCGGCAACGGCAAGGCGATCGCGCTGGGCGAGCCCGAGGGCTTCATCAAGACGATCTTCGATGCGAAGACCGGCGAGCTGCTGGGCGCCCACATGATCGGCGCCGAGGTCACGGAGCTGATCCAGGGTTACAGCATCGCCAAGTCGCTGGAGACCACCGAGGCCGAGCTGCTGGCCACCGTATTCCCGCATCCCACCCTGTCGGAGATGATGCACGAGTCGGTACTGGCAGCGTACGGCCGGACGCTCCATATCTAGCCGATCATGGACGGAACCCTCGACAAGCTCTCCCTGTCCCGGGCCGAGCGCCATCCCGAAAAGGCGCATCGGCCGGACAATCCCATCCAGCGCAAGCCGGATTGGATCAGGGTCCGTGCGCCCAACTCGCCTGAGTACGCCGAGACCAAGCGGCTGATGCGCGAGCTCAAGCTCACGACCGTCTGCGAGGAGGCGGCCTGCCCGAACATCGGCGAGTGCTGGAAGCAGAAGCACGCCACCTTCATGATCATGGGCGAGACCTGCACGCGGGCCTGCGCCTTCTGCAACGTCGCCACCGGCAAGCCCGGCGCACTCAACCCGCACGAACCGGCCAACATCGCCGAAGCCGTCGGCAAGCTTGGCCTCGGCCATGTCGTTGTGACCTCGGTCGACCGCGACGATCTCGACGATGGCGGGGCGGGGCACTTTGCCGAGGTGATCACGGCGCTGCACAAGTCGGCGCCGACGACCACGGTCGAGATCCTGACGCCGGACTTCATGCGCAAGCCGGGCGCCATCGAGACGGTGGTCGCGTCGCGGCCCGACGTGTTCAACCACAATCTCGAGACCGTGCCGCGCCTCTATCCGACCATCCGCCCGGGTGCACGCTACTTCACCTCGCTGCGGCTTCTGGCGCGCGTGAAGGAAATCGATCCCGCGATGTTCACCAAGTCTGGCCTGATGGTGGGGCTGGGCGAGACGCGCGAGGAGATCCTGCAGGTGATGGACGACCTGCGCGCCGCCGACGTCGATTTCCTGACGATCGGCCAATACCTGCAGCCGACGCCCAAGCACGCGGCGCTCGACCGTTTCTGGACGCCGGCCGAGTTCTCGGAGCTGGCCCAGATGGCGCGCGCCAAGGGCTTCCTGATGGTCTCGTCGTCGCCGCTGACGCGCTCGAGCTATCACGCCGGCGACGATTTCGCGCGCCTCAAGGCCGCGCGCGTGGCGCAGCTCAAAGGCTGACGGCTTCTTGGCTACCCGTCACCAGGAACGGCGCGTCGTCCCGTACCAGCCGCTGCAGCTCTTCGAGCTTGTGGCCGACGTGCCTCGTTACCCCGAATTCCTGCCCTGGTGCTTCGCCGGGCGCATCCGGCGGCGCGAGAGCCCCACGGTCGAGATCGCCGAATTGGCGATCGGCTTCGGCCCGTTCCATGAGAAGTTCGTCTCGCGTGTCGTGCGCGCACCGGACGATCCCGAGGGCCCGCGCATCGACACGACCGGCATCGAGGGCCCGTTCCGGCTGCTCAAGAGCCGCTGGATCTTCCGCCCGCATCCCGAGGGCACGCAGATCGATTTCGAACTGGAGTTCGATTTCCGCTCGCTGCTGCTGCAGAAGACAGTCCAGCTCCTGTTCGCCGAAGCCGTCCGCCGCATGGTCTCGGCCTTCGAGGCGCGGGCGGCGCAACTCTACGGCAAGCCGGTCAAATCCCTGTCATCCTGAGCGCAGCGAAGGACCTCACGGAACGACCAGAGCACGACTTGGCGGGCGTTAGATTCTTCGCTCCGCTCAGGATGACATGAGTGGCGACTACCGCTCCGCCAGCCTTGCCAGCATCACGAGCGCGGTGATCACCGTGAGGCGGCGGATGCCGTCGCGGTCGCCGGGGAAGACGTGACGTTCGGCAATCGTTTCGAAGCCCGTGCGGGCGGCACCGAAATGGACGAGGCCGACCGGCTTCTCGGCGGAGCCGCCGCCGGGGCCGGCCACGCCGGTCACCGAAACCGAAAGCTGTGCGCCGGAGCGGGCGAGGGCACCCGCTGCCATGGCCCGCGCCACCGGTTCGCTCACCGCGCCATGACCCACGATCGCGTCCCACGGCACGCCGATCATCTCGCGCTTGGCTTCGTTGGAATAGGTGACGAAGCCGCGGTCGACGACGTCGGAGGAGCCTGCGATGGCAGTCAGCGTCGCGGCGATCAGGCCGCCGGTGCACGACTCGGCCGTGACGACCTTGAAGCCGTGTTTGCGGCAGGTGAACAGCACGCGCTCGGCGGCGTCCCGCATCTCGTGGTCGAACATCGGCAGTCAGCTCCTCGGTAGTTCCACGGTGGCCATGGCCTGCGCCGCGACGCCTTCGCGGCGGCCGGTGAAGCCCAGCCCCTCGGTCGTGGTGGCCTTCACGCTGACGCGGTCGGGCGCGATGTCGGCAATGCGGGCGATGCTCCGCACGATGGCGTCGCGATGCGGCCCGACTTTCGGGGCTTCGCAGACGATCGTGACGTCGAGATGGACGATGCGGCCGCCGCGTGCCGTCACGAGATCGACGGCGTGGCGCAGGAAGCGGTCGGAGGAGGCGCCGCGCCATTGCGGGTCGGACGGCGGGAAATGCTTGCCGATGTCGCCGGCGCCGATCGTGCCCAGCACCGCGTCGGTGAGCGCATGCAGGGCCACGTCGGCATCGGAATGGCCGGCCAGTGCCTGCCCATGCGGGACGGCGACGCCGCCCAGCATGACGGCGGTGCCCGGTCCGAAGCCGTGCACGTCGAAGCCGAGAGCGGTGCGGGTTTCCATGCGGGTCGAGAGAAGATCCTCGGCGGTGGTGATCTTGCGGTTATCCTCGCTGCCCGCGACCATGACAACCTTGAGTCCCGCACGCTCCGCCACGGCGGCATCGTCGGTCAGCGCGGTCGCTTCGGCGGCGGCCAGCGGCGCGGCGGCGCGATGGGCGGCAAGCAACGGATCGAAACGGAACACCTGCGGCGTCTGTGCCCGCCACAGATCCCGTCGCGGCACCGTCTCCGTGACGGCATTGCCGTCGCCGACTCGCTTCAGCGTATCGGCGAGCGGGATGCCGAGCACCGCGCCGTCGATTCCTTCGACCGAGGCGGCCGCAAGGCAGGCTTCGATCTCGGCGCCCCGCACGAAGGGGCGGGCGGCATCGTGGATCGCGACGAGATCGGGCGGATCGCCGGCCAGCGCTTCCAGCCCGTGCAGGACCGACTGCTGGCGGCTTGCGCCCCCCTGGACCGGCGCAGGCAGATCGAGCCCTTCGGTCGCCGCGGCATAATGGGCGTCATCTCCCGGACCGATCACGACCTGGACCCGGTCGATACCGGCTGTGTGGAAGGCGGCGATGGTCCGGCGCAGGACGGGTTGGCCGGCAAGAAGCGCATATTGCTTGGGCAGCGGGCCGCCGAAGCGGCTGCCGCGGCCGGCCGCGACGATCAGGGCGGTCACTCTACGCATAATGCGCAATTTAGCAGGGTTCCGGCCGTCTGCACTGCCGACCCTTGCGCCGGCCGTCCGGACCCGCTATTGCTCGCTCAATTATTGTGCACTGCACAAGATGCCTAATAACTGAACAAAGAATGCAAAACGCACACCGCCTCAAACCTGTCGACATCGGCCCCGTCCGCATTGAGGACCCGGTCATCCTCGCCCCGCTGTCGGGCGTCAGCGACCACCCCTTCCGCCAGATGGTGAAGCGGCGCGGGGCGGGCCTCGTCGTGTCCGAGATGATCGCCTCCGTCGCGATGGTTCGCGAGAACCGCAAGACGCTGATGATGGCCAAGACCACGCCGGAAGAGTTTCCCATGTCGGTCCAGCTCGCAGGTTGCGAGCCCGCGGTGATGGCCGAGGCGGCGAAGCTCAACGAGGATCGCGGTGCGGCGATCATCGACATCAACTTCGGCTGTCCGGTGAAGAAGGTCGTCAACGGCCATGCCGGCTCCTCGCTGATGCGCGACGAGGTGCATGCCGCGAAGATCCTCGAGGCCACGGTGAAGGCGGTGAAGCTGCCGGTGACGCTCAAGATGCGCACCGGCTGGGATTCGACCAACCGCAACGCACCGAACCTCGCGCGCATCGCCGAGGAGTGCGGCATCAAGATGCTGACCGTGCACGGCCGCACGCGCTGCGACTTCTATGACGGGCACGCCGACTGGGCGTTCGTCCGCAACGTCAAGGAAGCGACCAGGCTGCCCGTCATCGTCAACGGCGACATCACCACGCTCGAAGACATCGACCAGGCGCTCGATCAGTCGGGTGCCGACGGCATCATGATCGGCCGCGGCGCCTACGGTCGTCCGTGGTTCCTGAGCCAGGCGATCCGCTATCTGCGGACCGGCGAGCGTCTGCCCGATCCGTCGATCGCCGAGCAGTATGCGGCGGTGCGCACGCACTTCGAGGCGATGCTCGAGCATTACGGCCTCGAGACCGGCGTGCGCATGGCGCGCAAACATCTCGGCTGGTACTCCAAGGGGCTGACCGCGTCGGCCGACTTCCGCGCGGCCGTGAACCGCGAGACTTCTGCCGACAAGGTCCGCAGCATGCTGGCCGAGTTCTTCCTGCCGGCGCTCAATCGGCAGGCGGCCTGATGTCGGTGCGTCCCCTCAAGCGAAACGGCATGAGCGATCAGTTCCCGACGGCTCTCCTCGACTCACTCTCCGAGGCGATCATCGTCGTCGAGGCGAACGGCCTGATCCACTACGCCAACCTGTCGGCCGAGCAGTTCTTCGGCGTCGGCCGGGCCCGCCTGGTCGGCCATCCGCTGAACGAGTTCATCCCCGACGACACGCCGCTGTTCTCGTTGCTGGAGCAGGTGCTGACGACCGGCGGCGCAGTGGCCGAGAACGGCGTCACCCTGGCGTCGCCGCGCATCGGCACGCGCTTCTGCGCGCTGCGTCTCTCGCCGATCGTCGACAGCGACGGGCTGGTCGCGGTGTCGCTTGTCGAGCAGACCATCGCCCGCAACATCGACCGCCAGATGTCCCATCGCAGCGCCGCCCGTTCGGTGAGCGCACTGGCCGCCATGCTGGCGCACGAGGTGAAGAACCCGCTGTCGGGCATCCGCGGCGCCGCGCAGCTTCTCGAGCAGTCGGTGCCGGATTCGGAACGCGAGCTGACCGAGCTGATCTGCGAGGAGACCGACCGCATCGTGGCGCTGGTCGACCGCATGGAGGCTTTCGCCGACGGCCGCCCGATCGATCGCGGCCCCATCAACATCCACCAGGTGCTCAACCATGTCCGCCGCCTGTCGCAGAACGGCTTCGGCAAGGGCGTGCGCTTCGTCGAGACCTACGACCCGTCGCTGCCCGACGTGCACGGCGACCGCGACCAGCTCATCCAGGTGTTCCTCAACCTCGTGAAGAACGCCTGCGAAGCACCGGGCGATGCCGAGCGCGAAATCGAACTGTCGACCGCCTACAAGCACGGGCTGCGCCTGGCAGTGCCGGGCCAGCAGACCCGGGTGAACCTGCCGCTTGTGGTTTCCGTGCGCGACAACGGCCGCGGTGTCTCCGACGAGATCCGCAGCCACCTCTTCGACGCTTTCGTCACCAACAAGCCGACCGGAACTGGCCTGGGTCTTGCTTTGGTCGCGAAGATCATCAACGACCACGGCGGCGCCATCGAGTTCGATAGCGAGCCCGGCCGTACATCATTCAGGGTCATGTTGCCGCTTCAGTTCCCGCAGGCCACGCCATGAGCGAAGGCACCACCATTCTGGTCGCCGACGACGACCGCGCCATCCGCACCGTCCTTCACCAGGCTCTTGGCCGGCAAGGTCACACGGTTCGCAGCACCGGCACCGCCTCCACGCTCTGGCAATGGGTCCAGGAAGGCGAGGGACAGCTCGTCATCACCGACGTGGTGATGCCCGACGAGAATGGCCTGGACCTCGTCCCGCGCATCCGCAAGCTGCGGCCCGACCTGCGCATCATCGTGATGAGCGCGCAGTCGACACTACTCACGGCGGTTCGCGCGACCGAGCGCGGCGCCTTCGAATACCTGCCCAAGCCCTTCGACCTGAACGAGCTGATCTCGGTGGTGAACCGCGCGCTGTCGGCGCCGGCGACCCCGGTACAGCGCGCAGCGGCCCGGCCGGACGAGGGCGAGCGCCTGCCGCTGATCGGCCGGTCGCCCGCGATGCAGGAGATCTACCGCACGCTGGCGCGTCTCATGTCGACCGACCTCACGGTCATGGTCACCGGCGAGTCGGGCGCGGGCAAGGAACTGGTCGCGCGCGCCCTGCACGACTACGGTAAGCGCCGGAAGGGGCCCTTCATCGCCCTCAACATGGCGGCGATCCCGCGCGAGCTGATCGAGAGCGAGCTGTTCGGCCATGAGCGCGGCGCCTTCACCGGCGCGGTTCAGCGGTCGGCCGGCAAGTTCGAGCAGGCCTCCGGCGGCACGCTGTTCCTCGACGAGATCGGCGACATGCCGCCCGAGGCCCAGACCCGCCTGCTGCGCGTGCTGCAGGAAGGCGAGTACATGACGGTCGGCGGCCGCACACCGATCAAGGCCAATGTCCGCATCGTCGCGGCGACCCATCGCGACCTGCGCCGCCTCATCCAGCAGGGCCTGTTCCGCGAGGATCTCTACTACCGCCTGAACGTCGTGCCGATCCGCCTGCCGCCGTTGCGCGAGCGGCTGGACGACATTCCCGAACTCGCCAACC
>LSKJ01000058.1 GCA_001557035.1 Rhodospirillaceae bacterium CCH5-H10
GCGGGCAGAAAGCCTCCGCCATGCGCGACGCAGATCTTCAGTTTCGGATAGGCATCGAGTACGCCGCCGAAGATCAGATGGCTGACGGCCATGGTCGAATCGAGCGGATTGCCGATCACGTTGCTGAAATAGTGCTCCGAGAACCGGCGACCATCGGGGAAGCCGTTGGGGTGCAGGAAGACCAGCACGCCGAGTTCCTCCGCCTTGGCGAAGACCGGCCGGAACCTCTCCTCGGAAAGATCGGCGCCGGCGACGTTGGTGCAGAGCTCGACGCCGCGCAGCCCGAGCGTCTTCACCGCGCGCTCCAGCTCCGCCACCGCGAATTCCGGCGCCTGCATCGGCACCGTGCCGAGGCCGACGAGGCGGTCGGGATGTTTCGCCACCGTCGCGGCGATGTTGTCGTTGATCAGGCGCGCCGCGTCGCGGCCGAGTTCGGGCGGTGCCCAGTAGAAATACTGCGGCGGGGCGGGCGAGATCGCCTGGATGTCGACACCCATCCGGTCCATGTCGGCGATACGGCGCTCGACCGAGGTGAGCATCGCCCGCACGGTTTCGGTCTGGGCCTTCTGCACGGCGCGCGTGGCCTCGTTGGAGAAACGGCCCATCGGCTCGTCGGGCGCGATGCCGGAGGCCGCGACCAGCGCGGCCGCCTCGGGTGAGACGATATGGCAATGAATGTCGATGACCGGACCCGACGTCTTTTGTGCGCCCCGTATTGCTGCGGCGGCGTGACGGCGTGGCCTCGGTTCGCAGGTATAGAGCATGACGGCGATCCTCCGGTGCTGTGCAACGATTGTCCCATCGGGATCAATCTGCGTCATCCGGGCAGGATATGGATCGGTGTGGATGCAACCCCGAGCCTCTTCGGGCATTATCCCGCCCGATGCGCACCCTAGAGATCGTCCACCGTACTCGTTACGAATATTCCGAGCCGGTCACCCTCGGCGATCACCGGTTGATGTTCCGGCCGCGCGACAGCCACGACCTTCGATTGCTGCACACGGGGCTCGTGATCGAGCCGGCCGCCCATGTGCGCTGGATCCACGACCCGTTCGGAAATTCCATCGCCATCGCCTCGTTCGAAGGCCCGACGCAGGTCCTGGAACTGGTCAGCACGATCCAGCTCGAGCATTTCGGCGTGCCGCCGGAGCTGCCGCCGATCGAGGAGTTCGCGCGGACCCTGCCGTTCAGCTACGCCTCGGAAGAGGCACCCGACCTCGCGCGATACGTCGAGCGCTCCTATCCGGATCCCAACTCGATCGTGGGTCCCTGGACCAAGCAGTTCCTGGAAGGCGAGGGCGGCAACGACACGTTCGAGCTGCTGAAGCGGCTCTGCACGGGCATCCAGCAGAAACTGAAATACGCGATGCGGTTCGAGATCGGCACGCAGGTACCGGCGGTGACGCTCGAGTCCGGCGGCGGTACTTGCCGCGATTACGCGCTTCTGATGATCGAATGCTGCCGCTCGCTCGGCCTCGCGGCGCGTTTCATCACCGGATACCTCTACGATCCTGCTCTGGATACCGCGCCGGGCGAGGCGACGACGCACGCCTATCCGCATGCCTGGATGGAAGTGTACCTCCCCGGGGCCGGTTGGGTGGAATTCGACCCGACCAACGGC
>LSKJ01000578.1 GCA_001557035.1 Rhodospirillaceae bacterium CCH5-H10
CCTCGCGCACCGCGACCGCCGGCAGGATTGCGCAGCCCAGCCCCGCCTCGACCAGCCGCTTGATCGCCTCGACACTGCCCAGCGCCATCTTGGGCTTGAGTTCGACGCCGCCGTTGAAGAACCACTGATCGGCGATCACGCGTGTCTGGCCGCCCGGCTCGAACATGATGACCGGCCGGCTGGCCATGACGGCCGGCGTCACGCGTTGCGGCAGGGCCACGCC
>LSKJ01000579.1 GCA_001557035.1 Rhodospirillaceae bacterium CCH5-H10
GCCATCGGCCGCACCGACCCAGACGAGCCGGTCGGTGCGCAGGGTCTCGCCGTGGCGGCCGCACTCGGTCTCGGTCGTCATGGCGAGATCGACGCCGCCCGACTTCAGTTCCTCTCGAATGACGCGCGAATCCTCGCAGACCAGGCTCACGCGCACGCGCGGCTGCGCCTTGGCGAAGCGCCGCAGGATTGCCGGCACGAAGCTGCCGATGATGTCGTACGGGACGCCGAAGCGGACCTCGCCCTCGAACTGCGGCGCGCGCATCGAAGACCACACTTCGTCGTTCATTGCCACGAGGCGTCGCGCCTGTTCGAGCAGCCGCTCGCCCGCCGGCGCCAGCGCGAGCCCGCGGCCCTGGCGCACGAACAGCCGGCAGTCGAGCGCCTCCTCCAGTCGCTTGATCTGCTGGCTGGCGGCCGCCTGGCTCATGCCGAGCGCTGTGGCCGCGCGGGTGACGCCGCCCGCTTCGACGACGGTGAGGAAGGCGCGCACCAGCGCCATGTCGAGATCCTTGCGCATCCCCACATATAATCATTTACGAACGATCCCATCAAAAACATTCGTTTTTGTTATTTGTCGAACCGCCCTAGCGTGGCGCCATGACCACGAAGATCGCGACTACGAAGATTTCCGGCCTCTGGCTCCCCCTCGTCACGCCGTTCAAGGACGGCGCCATCGACTTCGCGAGCTACGACCGGCTGGTGAACCACTACATCGCCAAAGGCGTCGACGGTCTGCTGCCGCTCGGCACGACGGGCGAATCGCCGGCGCTCGACGAGGACGAGATCGCCGCCGTGATCGAACGCACGCTGGCCGTCGCCGACGGGCGCGTGCCGGTGTTCGCGGGCGTGGGCGGCAACGCCACGGACAAGGTCGAGAAGGAACTGAAGCGGCTGCGCCACCTGCCGATCGCCGGCATCCTGTCGGTGTGCCCGTACTACAACCGGCCGAGCCAGGACGGCCTGATCGCGCACTTCCGGCACATCGCGGCGGCCACCGACCGCGACATCGTGATCTACAACATCCCCTACCGGACCGCGGTGAACCTCTCCAACGACTCGCTACTCGAACTGGCGGAGGTGCCGAACATCGTGGGCGTGAAGGACAGTTCCGGCAG
>LSKJ01000580.1 GCA_001557035.1 Rhodospirillaceae bacterium CCH5-H10
CCCCCGTATGACGGGGGAGGTGGATAAGGTCTCAAGCTTTCCCTCCCCCGTCATACGGGGGAGGTGGCCGAAGGCCGGAGGGGGAAAGCCACGGTAAGGATTAGCCCCATGTCCACCCTTCCCTTCGATGCCGAGCAGTTCGTACGCGACTACAAGAGCGGAACCGAGAAGCTCACCGCCGCCTATGGCTACAACCCCGCCGAGGGACTCGATTCCTGCGGCGTCGGTCTCGTGGTCGCGCTGGACGGCAAGCGACGCCGCGACGTCGTGGCGGCCGGCATCGATGCGCTGAAGGCGGTGTGGCATCGCGGCGCCGTCGACGCCGACGGCAAGACCGGCGACGGCGCGGGCCTCCACGTCGAAATCCCGCAGGACTTCTTCAAGGAATATGTCCGCGATTCGAGCGGCGAGGTCCCGCAGGTCGGGCGCATCGCGGTCGGCATGGTGTTCCTGCCGCGCACCGACCTCTGCGCGCAGGAGCGCTGCCGCACCATCGTCGAGACCGAGATCCTGCGCTTCGGGCACACGATCCTGGGCTGGCGGCAGGTGCCGGTCGACATCTCGGTCATCGGCGCCAAGGCGAACGAGACGCGGCCCGAGATCGAGCAGATCCTGATCGGCCGCGGCGATGCGAAGCTCGACAACCGCGAGTTCGAGAAGCAGCTCTACATCCTGCGCCGGCGCATGGAGAAGGCGGCGCTCGCCGAGAACATCGCCGAGTTCTACGTCTGCTCGCTCAGCTGCCGCTCGGTCGTCTACAAGGGCATGTTCCTCGCGGAGCATCTCAGCGCGTTCTATCCGGACCTGCTCGACGAGCGCTTCGTCTCGCGCTTCGCGATCTTCCACCAGCGCTATTCGACCAACACCTTCCCGCAATGGAAGCTGGCGCAGCCCTTCCGCGTGCTCGCGCACAACGGCGAGATCAACACCATCCTGGGCAACGTCAACTGGATGAAGAGCCACGAGGCGCGGCTCGAGCACGAGACCTTCGGCCGCTTCATCGAGGACCTGAAGCCGATCGTGCAGCCCGGCGCCTCCGATTCCTCGGCGCTCGACAACGTGTTCGAGCTGCTGGTGCGCGGCCATCGCAACCTGCCGATGGTCAAGACGATGATGATCCCCGAGGCCTCGGCCACGAACCCCAACGTGCCGGCCGATCATCGCGCCATGTACAACTACGTGAACGGCGTGATGGAGCCGTGGGACGGGCCGGCCGCCATCGCCGCCGTCGCCGGCAAGTGGGCGCTGGTCGGGCTCGACCGGAACGGCCTGCGGCCGATGCGCTACGTCATGACGTCGGAGAACCTGCTGATCGCCGGCTCCGAGGCCGGCATGGTGCCGCAGGACGAGGCCAAGATCGTCGAAAAGGGCCGCCTCGGCCCCGGGGAGATGCTGGCTGTCGATATGGACCAGCCCCGCGTCTACAAGGACCGCGAGCTGAAGGACATGCTGGCGGCGACGCACGACTATGCGAGCTGGACCGAGCGCACGGTCGAGCTCGATTCGCTGATCCGCCAGGAATCGCCGGCCACCGAGCATTTCCCGGCCGACGAGTTGCGCCGCCGCCAGTTCGCGGCCGGCTGGTCGATCGAGGATCTCGAAGCCATCCTTCATCCCATGGTGGAGGACGGCAAGGAGGCCGTCGGCTCGATGGGCGACGACGCGCCGCTGGCGGTGCTGAGCGACACCTATCGCGGCATGCACCATTACTTCCGGCAGAACTTCAGCCAGGTGACGAACCCGCCGATCGATTCTCTGCGCGAGCGCAACGTGATGACGATCCGCACGCGGCTGGGCAATCTCGGCAACATCCTCGACGAATCGCCCGTCCAGAGCGAGATGCTGTCGCTGCAGTCGCCGATCGTGCTCAACGCCGAGTTCGAGGCGATGCGCAAGTACATGGGTGACACGGTGGCGCGCATCGACTGCACCTTCGATCCGAAGGGCGGCCTCGATGCGATGCGCCAGTCGTTCGAGCGCATCTGCAAGGAGGCCGAGGACTCCGTCCGCAGCGGCTGCCTGCACATCGTCCTGACCGATGCCAACGTCGATGCGGATCGCGCGGCCCTGCCGATGATCCTGGCCGCCGGCGCCGTTCACTCCTACCTGGTGCGCCAGTCGCTGCGCACCTTCACGTCGCTGAACGTGCGCTCGGGCGAGTGCCTCGACGTGCACTATGTCGCCGTCATCATCGGCGTCGGCGCGACGACGGTGAACCCCTACCTCGCCGAGGAGACGATCGCGGCCCGCCATGCGCGCGGCCTGTTTGGCAAGCAGTCGCTCGGCCAGTGCCTCGCCAACTTCAAGAAGGCGCTGGACGAAGGCCTGCTCAAGGTCATGTCCAAGATGGGCATCTCGGTCCTGTCGTCCTACCGCGGCGGCTGCAACTTCGAGGCCGTCGGCCTTTCGCGCTCGCTGGTCGCCGAGTTCTTCCCCGGCATGCCCTCGCGCATCTCGGGCATCGGCCTGCGCGGGGTGCAGGCCAAGATCGCCGAGCAGCACGCCCGCGCTTTCGACGAGGACGTGATCGCGCTGCCGATCGGCGGCTTCTACAAGGCCCGCCGCGGCGGCGACCGCCACAACTTCGAGGGCGCGCTGATCCACATGCTGCAGGACGCGGTCAACACCGAGTCCTATGCCAAGTACCGCAAGTACAGCGAGGCGGTTCGCCGCCAGCCGCCGATCAACCTGCGCGACCTTTTGGACTTCAAGACCGACCGCGCGCCGATCGCGCTCGACGACGTCGAATCGATCACCGAGCTGCGCAAGCGGCTGGTGGCGCCCGGCATCTCGCTGGGGGCGCTCGGGCCGGAAGCGCACGAGACGCTGTCGATCGCCATGAACCGCATCGGCGCCAAGTCCGACTCGGGCGAAGGCGGCGAGGATTCCGCGCGCTACAGGCCGCGGCCGAACGGCGACAACGCCTCCTCGGCCATCAAGCAGGTCGCGTCGGGCCGCTTCGGCGTCACCGCCGAATACCTGAACAACTGCCGCGAACTCGAGATCAAGGTGGCCCAGGGCGCCAAGCCCGGCGAGGGCGGGCAGCTGCCCGGCCTCAAGGTCACCGAGATGATCGCCAAGCTGCGTCACTCGACGCCGGGCGTCACGTTGATCAGCCCGCCGCCGCATCACGACATCTACTCGATCGAGGATCTGGCGCAGCTGATCTACGACCTGAAGCAGATCAACCCCGAGGCGCGCGTGACCGTGAAGCTGGTCGCGCGCTCCGGCATCGGCACGATCGCGGCGGGCGTAGCCAAGGCCAAGGCCGACGTGATCCTGGTGTCGGGCCACAATGGCGGCACCGGCGCCTCGCCGCAGACCAGCATCAAGTATGCCGGCATCCCGTGGGAGATGGGCCTGTCGGAGACGCACCAGGTGCTGACCCTGAACCGCCTGCGCGACAAGGTCCTGCTGCGCACCGACGGCGGCATCAAGACCGGCCGTGACGTGGTGATCGCCGCCATGCTGGGCGCCGAGGAATATGGCCTCGGCACGGCCTCGCTGATCGCCATGGGCTGCATCATGGTGCGGCAGTGCCATTCGAACACCTGTCCGGTGGGCGTCTGCACGCAGGACCCGAAGCTGCGGGAGAAGTTCGAGGGCTCGCCGGAGAAGGTCGTCAACCTGTTCAGCTTCGTGGCCGAGGAGGTGCGCGAGATCCTGGCGCAGCTTGGTTACAAGTCGCTGCTCGAGATCGTCGGCCGCTCCGACCTGCTGAAGCAGGTGAGCCGCGGCGCAGGCTATCTCGACGATCTCGACCTCAACCCGCTGCTGACGCGCGCCGATGGCGGGCACGAGACCGTGCATTGCACGGTCGAGGGCCGCAACGAGGTGCCCGACACGCTCGACGCCCAGATGCTGCGCGACGTGCAGCCGCTGTTCACGCACCGCGAGAAGATGCAGCTCCAGTACAGCGTGCGGAACACCCATCGCGCCGTAGGCACGCGCCTCTCGGCGATGATCACGCGCAAGTACGGCATGACGGGCCTGCAGCCCGACACCGTGACCGTCCGCCTGCGTGGCACGGCCGGCCAGTCGCTCGGCGCCTTCGCGGTGCAGGGGATGAAGCTCGAAGTGTTCGGCGACGCCAATGACTATGTCGGCAAGGGATTGAGCGGCGGCACCATCGTGGTGAAGCCCACCATCTCCAGCCCGCTGGTGCCGGAGGCCAACGCCATCATCGGCAACACGGTCCTGTACGGCGCGACGGCCGGCAAGCTGTTCGCCTCGGGCCGCGCCGGCGAGCGCTTCGCCGTGCGCAACTCGGGCGCCGATGCCGTGGTCGAGGGGCTGGGCTCCAACGGCTGCGAGTACATGACCGGCGGCACCGCAGTGATCCTGGGACCGATCGGCGTCAACTTCGGCGCCGGCATGACCGGCGGCATGGCGTTCCTCTACGACCCGGAAGACTCCTTCAAGCTGAAGGTCAATCCGGAGACGGTGACGTGGCAGCGTATCGACCATCCGCACTGGGAGGCCGTGCTGAAAGCGCAGGTGGCCGAGCATGTCGCGGAAACCAAGTCGCCGCTGGGCGCCCGCCTGCTCAACGACTGGAACCGCCAGCTCGAACACTTCTGGCAGGTCGTGCCGAAGGAAATGCTGACGCGCCTGCCGCATCCGCTGACCGTCGCGCAGGAGAAGCGCGCCTAGGCGCAATTGGACCCGGTGAAGATCAAGGGAGCTGTCCCTACTCTTCTCCTCCCCCGTCTTACGGGGGAGGCCGGGAGGGGGAAGGCAACAAGATGATTTCCGGTCGAGAAGCACGCCCCGTGGCCTTCCCCCTCCGGCCTTCGGCCACCTCCCCGTGTGACGGGGGAGGAAGGCTTACGCCGAGCTGGGCAAAAACCAATCCAGAATCCGCGCATTCTCGTCGCGCGGATAGGTGTGCGAGAGGTCGGCGATCTCGCGATAGTTCACGTCGGCGCCGGCCTGCTCCAGCGCGCGCTGCGCGCCCTGGGCCATCTCCGGCGGGAACATCCAGTCCTGCGTACCGTGGATGATGTGAACCGGCAGATCGCGGAGGCGATCCGCGTCGGCGAAAGTCATCAGCATCGGATGGAAGCTGGCGGCGACCGGCGCGAGATGCGTGAAGCGACAGTCGCCGCGCAGGCCGATCACATAGGTGAAGGTGCCACCATCGCTCATGCCGGTCAGGAGTTGGTGCGAGCCGTCGATGTTCCAGTCGTTGGCCACATCCTCGGCCATGCGGTCGATGCGTGGCCCGTCGACCTCCGGTTCCATCAGCGACCAGGTCGCACCCGCCGCCGTCGGCGCCAGCACGATGAAGCCGCGCGTGCGCGCTTCGCGCACCCAGCTCCACAGGAAGGCGCCGCCATTGCCGCTGCCGCCATGCAGCGCCACGACCAGAGGCCAGCTCTTCGCCGCGTCGTAATACTCCGGGACATAGAGCGAGAACGCGCCGCGCGTACCGGACGGCCCGGCGATGTGCATGAAGCCCACGCCCTCGCGCGTCGGATCGGCGGCGGCGAGGCGAGCCTGCAGGCCGGCATCCTCGCGCGCGGATTGTTCGAGGAAGAAGTTGCTGATGGGCTTGAGATACGGCGACAACGGATAAAGCGCCTCGCAGGCGCGCGGGTAGCCGCGCAGGGCGCGGTAGGCGGCGACGATCGGCTGCGGCGCCTCGGGTGCGGCGAGCAGGCCCTGGATCGCCTCGCCGGCGAACACCGCCGCCCGCTCCAGATAATCGCGGACCGGGGCCAGTCGTCTGGGCCACTCGAGGGCGCGCGAGGCCGCCAGCGCCGGGCCGAGATCGTCGTTGCGGCCGGCCAGGGCCTCGAGGATCTGCGGCAGGGTTTGCGGCGACAGATGACGGGTCGCGAACTCGATGGCGTGCAGCGCGCGCAGCGTGGCGGGCACCAGCGCGGAGAGGGCCTCGATGGCGGCCTCCTCGGCCATCAGTCGTTCAGCATCGTCGCTTCGAGCGCCGGCTTGCCGCGGATCATGTCGGCCGCCTTCTCGGCGATCATCAGCACCGATGCGTTGAGGTTGGCCGAGGGCATGGTCGGCATGATCGAGGCGTCGACCACGCGCAGTCCTTCGAGGCCGCGCACGCGAAGCTGGTCGTCGACGACGGCCGTCGGGTCGCTGTCCGGCGCCATGCGGCACGAACCCATGAGATGGAAGGTCGTGGTGCCGCGTTCCTTGGCGGCCTGCATCAGCTCGGCGTCCGACTGCTTCTCCGACCCGGGGAACTCCTCGCGGTCGTAGTATTTGCTCAGCGCCCTGGAGCCGATCAGGCGTCGCGCCAGCTTCATGCCGGCCAGCAGCACGCGGCGGTCGCTCTCGGCAGCGAGATAGTTCGGCTGGATGATCGGATGCTCGAACGGATCGGCGGATCGCGCGCGGACATAGCCGATCGAATCGGGACGCTGCTGCCACGAGGCAATGGTCATTCCGGGGAAATCGTCGAGCGTCGACTGCACGCCTTCCTTGTAGCTGGCCGGGGTGAAGGTGAGCTGCAGGTCGTAATTCTCGATGCTCTCGTCGGACTTCCAGAAGACGTAGATCAGCGTCGGATTGAGCGTCAGCAGGCCCTTGCGCGTCGTGACGTATTTCAGGATCTCGCCGGCCAGGCGCAGTCCCTTCGAGCGTTCGTTGATGCTGGTGGCGTTCTTCACACGGGCGACGAAGCGCGGCGCGTAATGGTCGCGCAGGTTCTCGCCGACGCCGGCCAGCTCGTGCTTCACCTCGATGCCGAGCGACTTCAACAGCGGCGCGGGGCCGATGCCCGAGATCTGCAGGAGCTGCGGCGAGTTCACCGTACCGCCGCTCAGGATCACTTCCTTCCGGGCGCGCACTTCCATCGGCGTGCCGTTGCGGCCTCCCTTGCGGTAGCGCACGCCGACGGCGCGCTTGCCTTCGAGGACGACCGAGGTCGCCTGCGCATGGGTGCGCACCGTGAGGTTGGGCCGCGACATGGCAGGATGAAGATAACCACGCGCGGCGCTGACCCTGCGGCCGTTCCGGATGATGCGCTGGACGTAGCTCACGCCCGCCTGCTTCGTGCCGTTGTAGTCCGGGTTGCGCGGGATGCCCTGTTCCACGGCGCCCTCGATGAAGGCCTCGCACAGGGGATCGCGCCATTCGAGGTCGGTGATCGGCAGGTTGCCCTCGCTGCCCCGGAAGGTCGCGTCGGCATCGCCTGCCATCCGGTGTTCGCTGCGGCGGAAATAGGGGAGCACGTCGGAATAGCCCCAGCCGCGATTGCCGCGCTGTGCCCAGCCGTCGAAGTCGAGACGCTGGCCACGATTGTAGATGTGGCCGTTGATCGAGCTCGATCCGCCCAGCGTCTTGCCGCGCGGCGCGGCGATCGCCCGGCCGCCGGTCCATTCACTGGGCTCGGATTTGTAGAGCCAGTTCACCTTGGGATCGACCAGCGTGTACATGAAGCCGGCCGGGATATGGATGAAGGGGTGCCAGTCGCGCGGCCCGGCTTCCAGTACGCAGACCGTGACGTTCGGGTCTTCGCTCAACCGGCTGGCCAGCACGCTGCCCGCCGAGCCGGCGCCCACGATCACGTAGTCGAAACTCTCCATACCCGCCGCTTCCTTCCCTATTGACGGGATTGACCACCGGATTTGGGCAGGAAGCAATGCTCCATCGCGGGAAAACGACGAGCCTTCACGTCGGCTGAATAGGCGGCCGCGGCCTCGGCGATCCGGGGCCCGAGGTCGGCATAGCGCTTCACGAACCGCGGGGTGAAATCGCTGAACAGGCCGAACACATCCTCCGACACGAGGATCTGGCCGTCGCAGACCGGCGAGGCGCCGATGCCGATGGTCGGGATGGAGATCGACCGGGTGATCGCGGCGGCCACGGGCTCCAGCGTGCCCTCCAACACGACCGCGAAGGCGCCCGCCTCGGCCATCGCCTCGGCGTCGCGCGTCACCTGTTTTGCCTCCTCGTCGGAGCGGCCGGTCGCCTTGAAGCCGCCGGCGACGTTCACGGCCTGCGGCATCAGCCCGACATGGGCGCAGACCGGGATGCCGCGCTGGACGAGGTAGCGCACGGTCTCGGCCATGACCTCGCCGCCCTCCAGCTTGACGCCGCTGGCGCCGGTCTCGGACATGATCCGCGCCGCGCTGTGGAACGCCTGCTCCGGACTGGCCTGGTAGCTGCCGAACGGCAGGTCGACGATCACGCAGGCATGGGACGCGCCGCGCATCACGGCCGAACCGTGCGCGATCATCATGTCGAGCGTGACGGGCAGGGTGCTGTCGAAGCCATAGACGACCATGCCCAGCGAATCGCCCACCAGCAGCAGGTCGACATGCGGGTCGAGCCACCGCGCCATCTGCGTAGTGTAGGCGGTCAGGCACACGATCGGCTCGCCACCCTTGCGGGCGCGGATCTGCGGCGTGCTCACTCTCTTGGCTGAAGTGACGGCGCTCATGATCTCAAACCTTTCGACGGCAACTAGTGGATGACGGCGCGGGGCAACCGTATCGCGATCGACAGACCACCGCCGGGGCGATTGGCCGCGACGACCTGGCCGCCCAGGGCCTCGACGTTGCGCCGAACGATCCAGAGCCCGAGGCCCGAATGCTCGACGGCACGGTCGCTGCCTATGCCATCCTCGGGGCGCAAAGAGAAGTATCGTTGGAAGACACTGTCGAGTTTCTCGGGGTCGATCCCCGGCCCCTCGTCGTCGACGGTGAGGGCGACGGTGTCGGGCGAGACGCGCAGCGAAACGGCGATGGTCGTGCCGGGGGACGAGAAGCTGATGGCATTCTCCAGCACGTTCTGCAGGACGATCTCCATCATGCCCGTCGCGGTGCGCACGACGGCGCCGCGGTCGAGTTTCACCGTGAGCCCGATGTCGCGCGCGGCGAGAATCTCGCGGAAATGGCGGGCCGCATCCTCGACCAGTGGCGCGAGGTCGGTCGGCACGCGTGGCGCGTCGATCAGGTCGGCGGTTCCCATGTCGTGACGCTGTGCGGCATTCACGAGGCCCAGCAGGCGGGCGAGAGAGGAGTCGATTATTTCCAGCGCGCGGCGGGCACGTTGATCTTCCGCGGGCACGGCGCGCTGGACCGGGCGCAGCGCCGACTGCACGGCGGCCAGCGGTGTCTTGAAGGAGTGCGCGTTATCCTCGGCAGACTGGCGGATCTCGCGCGACACGCGGCGCAACTCGTGGACCAGCCGGTCGAAGTCGCGGGCCACGCCCGACAGTTCGGGGACGGTGTTGCGCTGGACAAAGGTCGCATCGACGGCACGGCCCAGCGCGATCTCGTCGGCCACATTGCGGAAACGCCGGAGGCTAAGACGCATGCCGAGCGCCACCAGAACGGCGAGCAGCGCGCCGCCGAGATAGATGGCGGCGGCAATGCGGACCTCGCGCGTCTGCCAGTAGGGCCGGCCGATCGAGGTGTCGAGGAATTCGGAGGCGACGTGCGTGGTGGTCAGGATCCAGCAATTGCCGCGGGCGCGGATCGGGATGATCGAGGTCAGCAGCTCGACCGTGCCGTCGGCGCGGCTGTAGCGCATCTCGTCGGAGGCGTTCCAGGTACAGGCCTCCGACAGGCGCTGCAGGATGCCGCGCTGGCCCAGCTCGTCGAGCTCGGCCGTCACCGCTTCCGGCCCCAGCGGCGGCGCCGAGGCCACGAGATAGAACCGGCTCGCCGTTCGCGCGTCGGGCGGCTGGTACATCAGCTTCAGCACCGTGCCGCTGCTCGCATACTTCGCGAGCTCGCGGTTGAGGTTCATCGGCTCCGACGGGTCGGTGTCGCGCAGTACCGGCGCCAGCGCCTCGGCGATCAGCGCGCTGCGGTCCTGGATGGCACGCGTCACCAGGATCTGCATCTGGCTGTCGGCACTCTCGAACTGCCCGTAGAGCACGATCGGCAGCGCCACGAACAATCCGATCAGCGCCACCAGCTTCAGCGTGAGCGAGGCGGCAAGGCGGCGCAGCACCGGCAGTCTGGCGTCCGATGATCTAGAGCTCGACACGAAACAATTCCGTCGTCTCGACCGGAGCACCGAAGGTGCGGAGTGGAGAGACCTTCTTTACACCAAAAGCCGTCAGATCGTGGAGAGAAGGTCTCTCCACGCCGCGCTGCGCGCTCCGGTCGAGACGACGGAACCCACCGAGGCGGCGCAGCACCGGAGCGTTATTCCTTGCCCCAGCGGTAGCCGAACGACTGGTAGTTCTCGATCTCGCTGAACTCGGGATCGATGGCGCGGAACTTGTTGCGGATGCGCTTGATGCAGGAGCGGACGTTGGTGCGGTAGCCATTCTCGCCGCTCCCCGCGATGAAGCCGACATAGTGCATGCAGTCGTAGACCGAACGATAGCTCACGTAGCTGCCGATGTTGGAGGCGAGCGCATGGACGATCTTGAATTCGGTGACGGTGAGGTTGAGGTCGGTCTCGTCCCAGAACGCCCGGCTGACCGCGGGTTTCAGCAGCAACCGGCCGCAATGGAAGTTGCCGTCGCCGTCGGCCGACATCGGCTTCTCGGCGCGGTCGACGATCAGGCGCAGGCGGCGGGCGAGGATCGGCACACCGCGCGACTTGTCGACGAAATCGATGGCGCCGCGGTCGAGCGCGAGCTGCTCGTAGTTGGGCTCGCTGTGTCCCGTGAGGAACACGACCGGCAGGTTGATGCCCGCGCGCTGCAGCTTGGGCAGCAGGTCGATGCCCGAGACCCGCGGAAGGCTCCAGTCGAGCACGATGATCTCGATGTCGCCGGCGGTTTCCAGGAACTCGACCAGGCCGGTGCCGTCGCGGAACGCCGCGACGTCGAAGCCGTGGTCGCCCAGTTCGCCGCTCGCGGCCTCGCGGAAATCGTCATCGTCCTCGACGAAGGCGATGCGTACCCGCCGGCCGGTCTCGACCTCAGCGTCCGGCGGGAAGCCTGGATTGGAGCTGGGCCAGGCAGAGCCGTCGTCCTTCGTCTGTGTCGTCATCGCTCTTCACCTTGTACGCGAGGGTTCCGTACTGCTTGGTTTCGACATCCGGATAGAGCTGGATGTCGAGGGTGCATTTGCCGTTGCGGTAGTGCCACTGCTTGCCGGGAGGACGATTCTCCTCGCTGGTGGGCGGCCCCAGCATCGCCCGAAGCTCGGACTCGCGATAGCCGGTGAGCACCGGCGCCGTTGCCGGCGTGGGTGCAGGAGACGATGGCGAAGGCTCGACCGACGCGGCGACCGGCGTGGCCGCGGGCCTGGCCGGTCGCGTGGCGGGTTGGGGAGGCGGTGCCCGGCGCGCCGCGGGCGCGGGCGGCGGTGGCGACGAGCCAAAGCTTGCGAGATCGCTTCGCGCGGCATTCCACACCTCGCAGCCGGAGAGAAGCAATACGCTCAATCCCACGCCCAGGGTCCTTGTCGCCAAAGGTCCAATCGTCATCCGCAACCGTGAGAAGCCTGACGACAGGCCTAGAGCGGCCATGTGGCAGGTTTGGGGCACGGAGTCGTGCCGGGATGGCGCGCTCTCGGGATTGCGGCGGGTCGTCACGTCGGGCAAGCACGGTTTCCGCGCGGACAACGGCCGTCGTATTGAGGATTCCATGGATATCAGCAAGGACATGACCACCGCCCCCGGCACGATTCGTCGCGTCGATTATACGCCGCCGCCATTCCTGATCGAGACCGTGGATCTCGATGTTGCGCTTTCGCCTGAAGCGGCCGACGTCGTGTCGCGTCTCGCGGTGAGGCGCAATCCCGGGGCCGCGTCGAAGCCCGCCGATCTGGTGCTCGACGGCAAGAAGATGGACCTCGTGTCGGTCCGCCTCGATGGCCAGCCGGTCGATCATCAGGTGACGCCGGAGACGCTGACGATCCGCGGCGTGCCCGACCGCTTCACCCTGGAGGTCGCGACGCGCTCGCGACCGCAGGACAATACCGAACTGACCGGTCTCTACAAATCGCGCGATCTTTTCTGCACGCAGTGCGAGGCCGAGGGCTTCCGCCGCATCACCTACTTTCTCGACCGTCCCGACGTGATGGCGCGCTACACGACCCGCATCGTGGCTGACAAGTCGCTGACGCCGGTGCTGTTGTCCAACGGCAACCTGGTCGACAGCGGTCCGCTGGACGGCGGCCGGCACTTCGCGACCTGGGAAGATCCGTTTCCCAAGCCGTCCTATCTCTTCGCCCTGGTCGCAGGGCCGCTCGACTGCCTGGAGGACCGGTTCACGACCCGCTCGGGCCGAGAGGTGGCGCTGCGCATCTACGTCCGTCCCGGCGACGTGCCGCGCTGCGAGCACGCCATGGAATCGCTCAAGAAGTCGATGAAGTGGGACGAGGACGTGTACGGACTCGAATACGACCTCGACACGTTCATGATCGTCGCCATCGACGACTTCAACATGGGCGCGATGGAGAACAAGGGGCTGAACGTCTTCAACTCGAAGCTCGTTCTGGCCAATCCGGAGACCGCGACCGACCTCGACTATCATTCGATCGAGGCCGTCATCGGTCACGAATACTTCCACAACTGGACCGGCAACCGCGTCACCTGCCGGGACTGGTTCCAGCTCTCGCTGAAGGAGGGGCTGACCGTCCTGCGCGACCAGCAATTCTCGGCCGACATGGGCTCGGCGGCGGACGCGCGCATCGACGACGTGCGTCGCCTGCGCGCCGCGCAGTTCCCGGAAGATGCCGGGCCGATGGCCCATCCGGTGCGGCCGGACTCCTATATCGAGATCAACAATTTCTACACCGCGACCGTGTACCAGAAGGGTGCGGAGGTGGTGCGGATGATGCACACGCTGCTGGGGCCGGAGCGCTTCCGCAAGGGCATGGATCTCTATTTCCAGCGTCATGACGGCCAGGCCGTCACCTGCGACGACTTCGCGCGCGCCATGGAGGACGCCTCGGGCGTCGACCTCGCGCAGTTCCGTCTCTGGTATGCGCAGGCCGGTACGCCGGACCTCAAGGTCGAGGGCAGCTACGATGCGGCCGCGCGGCGCTACACGATGACGGTCGCGCAGAGCCTGCGACCGACGCCGGGTCAGCCGGACAAGAAGCCGATGCACATTCCGCTGTCGGTCGGCCTGCTCGACGGCGCGGGGCGGGATCTGCCATTGAAGCTGGCGGGGGAAGCGGCTGCCGGCGGCACGACGCGCGTGCTCGACGTGCGCAACCCTCGCGACGTGTTCGTCTTCGAGGATGTGCCGGAGAAGCCGGTCGCCTCGCTTCTGCGCGGCTTCTCCGCGCCGGTGAAACTCCAGGCACCGCGTTCTGAGGAAGAACTCACCTTCCTCATGGCGCACGACAGCGATCCTTTCGCGCGCTGGGAGGCCGGGCAGCAGCTCGGCGCCCGGCTGATCCTCGACATGGTCGGGGCGCGCAAGGCGGGCAAGCCGATGGTCGTGCCGGACCTGTTCGTCGATGCCATCCGCCGCACGCTTGACGACCAGCGGCTCGACCGCTCGTTCGTCGCCGACGCGGTGACATTGCCCGGTCTCGCCTTCCTGGGCGAACTCATGCCGGAGATCGACATCGAGGGACTGTGGGCCGCCCAGCAGCGCGTGCGGTCGGTCCTGTCGCAGCAGCTCGCCGATCGCTGGAGTTCCGTCTACGACGCCACTCACGGGGCTGGGCCTTACCGCTTTACGCCGGAGGAGGTGGGCCGTCGTCGCCTGCGCAGCACGGCGCTCGCCTACCTGGCGACCGACAAGGGCGATGCGGCACGACGCCGGGCCGTCGAGTATTTCGAGAAGGCGGGCAACATGACCGAGTCCGTCGCGGGCCTCTCGGTGCTGGCCGAACTGGGCGGCGCCGAGGGCGAGGCGGCGCTGGCATCGTTCTGGGAGCGCTGGAAGGGCGAGCCGCTGGTCCTCGACAAATGGTTCGGCATCCAGGCGCGGACGCCCACCGCGGGCACGCTCGAAAAGGTCGAGCGGCTCGTCGATCATCCTTCGTACGACCGGAGGAATCCCAACCGGGTCTATTCGCTGGTCGGCGCCTTCGCGTCGGGCAATCCCGTCCAGTTCCACGCGGCCGGTGGCGAGGGCTACCGGTTCCTCGCCGATCAGGTTCTGGCCACCGACAAGCTCAATCCGCAGATCGCCGCCCGGCTCCTTTCGCCCCTGGGCTCCTGGCGGCGTTATGACACCGCGCGGCAGGCGCTGATGAAGCGGGAATTGACCCGTATCGTGGCCGAGAAGGGCTTGTCGCGGGACGTTTACGAGATCGCCTCCAAGGGTCTTCGCTGAGTCCCTGCGATATAATTTCATCTTGACTGCCATGATGAAAGGTTGCTGTAAGAGTGCAGCCTTAAATCCTGTGTGTGGGAAAAACGTATTCCGGTCTGGCGCGTGGGGTGCCGGACCGGAAAACTTGGGGTCTAAAACCGTGAATACAAAGACGAAATTGATCATTTCGGCTGTGAGTGCTGCTGTGCTTGCCCTCGGAGCCGTTGCCTATGCTCAGACCGCTGGGACGGGTCCTGTGGCAGGGCCGCAGGCGCCACAAACTGCAGCCGCCCCGCAAACAACGATGCCGGGTGAAGCGACTTGTGCGTCGCAGCATCAGGAAGTGCCCGGCATCTCCACGTCGGATCTGCTGGCCGATTCCTACGAGATCAAGGCGGCCGTTCCGGGCGGCCTGTGGCTGCAGAAGAAGAAGGATGTCTTCTACTGCAACTCCGGCGTCACGCGGGACGACGAGACGATGTGCTGGAAGATCCGTGGGCCGCTGAAAGGCCAGAACTGCGCCGAGGCCCTGACCAGGGTGCGGGCCAAAGACCTGCCCCGGTAGCTCAGGGGCGCGGACGAGCCCGTTTCAACTCGTCCGCCATTTTCTCGGCGATCATGACCGTCGTGAAGTGCGTGTTGGCGCGCACGACGGTCGGCATGATCGACGCGTCGATGACGCGCAGGCCCGTGCAGCCGATCACGCGGCAGTCCGGATCGACCACCGACCGCGGATCGTCCGCCGCGCCCATGCGGCAGGTGCCGCTGGCATGTTGCGCGTCCGAGCATTCGTCGAACATCCAGTCGTCCAGCGCCTTTGGCTCGAACGGCTCCTCGATCGAGCGGCCCGTCGTGCCGTACTCGACGCGGGTCGAGATCGCCTTGAACGCGGGCGTCAGGCAAAGCTCCCGCATGCGCCGTACGCCGTCGCGCATGCGCAGAAGGTCGCTCTCGTCCGACAGCATGCGTTCGTCGACCTGCGGGTCGATGGCGGGATCGCGTGTGGTGATGCGCACCGTGCCCTCGCTGAAGGCCTGGAAGGCGGAGACGGCGAGGCGCGCGCGCGCGGTGCCGCCATCCTCCTCGGGCCGCAGGTTGCCCGCGATCATGATCATGTCGTTGACCCCCGCGCCCGCAAGGCCCGAGGAGTAGCGCAGGCAGCAGTTGGTGTGGCGGTGCATCAGCGTGCTGACGCGCGCATCGTCCTTCAGGTCGAGCATCAAGCCCAGGATCGGATGGTCGAGAAGATGCTCGCCGACCGGTCGCTCGGCCACGACCGCGATACCCAGCCGGTCGAGCACCGCGCGCGGCCCGATGCCGGAACGCTGCAGGATCGCCGGCGAATGAATGGCGCCGGCCGACAGGATGACCTCGCGGCGCGCCCGGACGTTGCGGGCCTCGCCGCCCGCGGTCACGCGCACGCCGCTGACATGCGGGCGATTGCCCTCGAATTGCAGCGTGTCGACGATGGCTTCGCCCACGATGGTGAGATTGGAACGCCCACGCGCCGGTTCGAGATAGCCGTCGTTGGTCGAGATGCGCAGGCCTTCGCGGCTGTTGATCGCGTAGGGTCCGACGCCGGTGCCGGTCGGCGCATTGTGGTCGGCGCACCAGGGATATCCGAGACCCAGCGCCGCCTCTCTCAGTGCCCGGTCGACCGTGCCCCACTGATCGATCGGCGCGCGATAGACCGGCAGGGGGCCGCTGTTGCCGTGATAGGGCGCGTCGCCGAAATCGACATCGGTTTCGAGCTTGCGGAAGTAGGGGAGGCAGGCCTCCCAGCCCCAGCCCGTCGCGCCCAGGGAGGCCCAGTCCTCGAAATCCTCCGGAATGCCGCGGATCGCGATCTGGCCGTTGATGGTCGAGCTGCCGCCGATCGCACGCCCGCGCCACAGCAGCTTCGGTTCCTGCCGCTCGGTGCGGCGCGCCAGCAGCTTCGGGTAGCGGTAATTGTCGTCGCCGATGGCGCGCAGCGGGTTCGGGATGCGAAGGTGATGCGGCGTCTCGGCGGTGCGGAAGTCTCGGCCGGCTTCGAGCAGCAGGACGCGCAACGCCGGATCCTCGGTCAGCCGGGCTGCGAGCGTCGCGCCGGCGGAGCCGCCGCCGATGATGATGTAGTCGTACTCTTCGTCCATGTTTCGCATCTCGTTGTTCCGGCGGATGGCACGCTTCTTGGTTAGAATGCCACCGCCTGCCAAGAATGCCGCACGCAAAAGGAGCGCCGCATGGTCGCAAACGTCCTGGAGGTCAATCCCGAACGCCTGTGGGAGAGCCTCGAACGATCGGCCGAGATCGGACGCTTTCGCGATGTCGGCCTGCGCCGCCTCGCTCTGTCGGCCGAGGACAAGCAGATGCGCGATCTCTTCGTCGAGTGGTCGAAAGCGGCGGGCTGCACCGTCGAGATCGATCGTTTGGGCAACATCTTCGCGCGCCGTCCGGGGACCGATCCGTCGCTGCCGCCGGTGGCGATCGGCAGCCATCTCGACACGCAAATTTGCGGCGGCCGCTACGACGGCATCCTGGGCGTGCTGTGCGGCCTGGAGGTCGTTCGCACGCTGAACGACCGCGGCCTGCAGACCAAGCGCGGTATCGAGGTGATCTGCTGGACCAACGAGGAAGGCGCGCGCTTCAATCCGCCGATGATGGGCTCGATGGCCTTTGCCGGTGTGCTGCCGCTGGAGGGCGTGCTGGCCACCACCGACGATGCGGGCATCACTGTCGAGCAGGCGCTCGACGAGATCGGCTATGCCGGCCCCGCGCCGGTGGGCCGCACATTCGATTCCTATCTCGAACTGCATATCGAGCAGGCGCCGGTGCTGGATCGCGAGGGCTGCGACGTCGGCATCGTGGTCGGCGGCTACAAGACGCAAGCGCTGCGGCTCACGATCAACGGCGATACCGGTCACGCCGGCGGCACGCCGATGGCACAGCGGCGCAACGCACTGGTCGGCGCGGGCTACGTCATCGCGGCCGTTAACGATATCGGCCTCGCCTATGCCGCCGACGAGGGCCGCACCACGACGACGCGCATCGAAAGCTTTCCCAATCTGGCCGGCACCTATGCCGAGCAGGTGAAGCTCACCATCGACTTCCGCCACATCGACGCCGACCGCTTCAAGGCGATGCGCGCCGAAGTCGATGCGGCCATCGTCACCGCGGCCAAGAAGGCCAATGTCGAGATCGAGGTTGCCGAGGGCTGGAGCTGGGGCAGCGAACTGTTTGCGCCCGAGTGCATCGAGCTCCTGAAGTCGACCGCGAAGGAACTGGGCCTGCCCTATCGCGAGATGCGCAGTCAGGCCGGCCACGATGCCTATGCGGTGGCGACGATGGCGCCGACGGCGATGATCTTCACGCCCTGCTTCGAGGGCATCAGCCACAACGTCAACGAGGCGATCGAACTCGCGCGTTCGGTGCCGGGCGCCAATCTCCTGTTGAATGCCGCCGTGACGCGGGCGAATCGGTAATCATCGGAGCGCGCCACTCCAGTGGCGCTCATGCGTTATTCCGACGAAGCTTGAGCGCCACTGGAGTGGCGCGCTCCATCGCGACGTTCAGGCCGATGTCGGCGTGAACCGGGCGACGAGCTGGTGGGAGTCGCCGGGGTAGGTCAGGCGGACGTGGGTGACCGGCAGCGCAGCGCGCCAGGTGCGGCGGTCGACGATCAGGCAGGCGGTGCCGGCACGCACCGAGAGCGACGTCGCCGTGGAGCCCGAGGCGTTGCTGGCGCTGATGCGGTGCTCCGCGGCGGTCCAGGGTACGCTGTCGAGCAGCCAGCGGCCGGGTGGCACATCGAGGAAGCTTTCCTCGGCCGCCTGCGGCACGGAATCGAGATTGATCAGGCGCTCTTCCAGGCAAAAGACTTTCGCACCGGCGAAGTGGCGGGCGATCAGTTCGAGGACGCGGCCGGCCGACTTCGTGTCGAACCGCTCGCGATCTGCGGCCGTGCTACGCCTCATGGCGCGCGAGACCAATTCGAACCGGTAGGGTCGGCCGAGCGCCAGCACTTCCGCCTTGATGTCGTGGATTTCGAGGACGGCCGCCTGCGACTGCGGGCGCGTCACGAAGGTGCCGGCCTTGCGGCGGCGCTCGACCAGCCCGGCGCGGGCGAGCTTGGCCAGCACGTTGCTCACCGTCATGCGCGAGCAATCGTAGGCCTCGGCCAGTTCGTGTTCGGTGGCGATGCGCGCCCCCGGCGCCAGCTTGCCCGAAAGGATCTTGCCCTGCAGATCGCCCAGGATCTTCTGGTGAAGGGATTCGGGTGCCGTCACGATGTCTGCAGCACTTTGGCGAGGGCTTTCCTGTAGCGACGCCCGATCGCGTCTCGATGGATATGCCGGCCGCCCTGGACGAGCTTGGTGCCGGCGCGCCAGACGCAATCGACGGTGCGACGGCCACCGGTGAAGATCCAGGCATCCAGCCACTGGTCGTGATGACGATACGCGAGCGCGATGTCGTCGGCGGCGAGGCTGACGATGTCGGCGTCTTGTCCGGCGGCCAATCCCGACGCAGCGCCTAGTGCCTGTGCGCCACCCTGCAGCGCGCTGTCGAACAGGCTGCGACCGACCGATGGCGTCGAAGGTCGGGCCAGCGCGTTGCGCGTGCGCAGGACGAGGCGCTGACCATATTCCAGTAGGCGCAGTTCCTCGGCGGCGTCGATCAATACGTTGGAGTCCGAGCCGACACCGAAGCGGCCGCCCCGCTCCATGAACGCCTGTGCGGGAAAGAGCCCGTCGCCGAGATTGGCCTCGGTGATGGGGCACAGGCCCACGACCGCGCCGCGCGCCGCGATGCCGGCGCTCTCGGCCTCGGTGACATGCGTCGCATGGACGAGGCACCAGCGTTCGTCGACTGGCAGGCGATCGAGCAGGAGTTCGACCGGCCGCTTGCCGCACCTGCCAAGGCAGTCCTCGACCTCCTTCACCTGTTCGGCGACATGGATGTGGACCGGGCCACCATGGGCGAGTGGCAGGATCTCCAGGATCTCCGCGGGCGTGGCCGCGCGCAGACTGTGCGGTGCGATGCCCACGCGCGCACCCGAAAGGGACGAGACGGCCTTGCGGCTGGCGTCGACGAGACGGCGGTACCGGTCGATGTCGTTGATGAAACGCCGCTGGCCGGGCGCGGCGGGCAGGCCGCCGAAACCGGCATGGAGATAGAAGACCGGCAGCAGCGTGAGCGCGATACCGGTCTCGCTCGCCGCGGCGGCGATCCGGGCCGCCAGTTCGCCAATGTCGGAATAGGGCGTGCCATCGGGATCGTGGTGGACGTAGTGGAATTCACCGACGCGGGTAAAACCACTTTCGAGCATTTCCAGGAAGGCCTGCGCGGCGATCGCCTCGACTTCCTCGGGGCCCATATGGTCGACGAAGCGGTACATGGCCTCGCGCCAGGTCCAGAAGCTGTCGGCGGTGGCGCCGCGCCGCTCGGTGAGACCCGCCATGCCGCGCTGGAAGGCGTGGCTGTGGAGGTTGGGCAGCCCGGGCAGTCCGATTTCGTGGGTTTCGTCCCCCGTTTCGGCCGGCGTGCCCTTCATCAATGTTTCGATCCGGCCGTCCCGGATGACGAGGCGCACGCCATCGGCCCAGCCGTCGGGCAGGAGCAGGGAGCGGAACCAGAGGGCGGTTCTGGACATATTATTATGTATAGTCATAATAAGCCCGCCATGCAATGTGACCGCCTCTGGAAGAATGCGCGCCTCGCGACCCTGACGGGCGAGGGGCTGGGCCTCGTGGAAGACGGGATGGTCGCCGCGCGCGACGGCCGTATCGTCTTCGCCGGCGCGCAAGCGGACGCGCCGTCGCTCGACCCCGCCGAGACCGTCGATTGCGCCGGCCGCTGGATCACGCCCGGCCTGGTCGATTGCCACACCCACATCGTCTACGGCGGCAATCGCGCGCACGAGTTCGAGTTGCGGCTGGCCGGCGCCAGCTACGAGGAGATCGCTCGCGCCGGCGGCGGCATCGTGTCGACCATGCGGGCGACGCGGGCGGCGAGCGAAGACGAGCTGGTCGCCGGCGCGCTGCCGCGGGTCGATACGCTGATCGCCGAGGGCGTTACCACGATGGAGATCAAGTCGGGCTACGGGCTCGACACGCCCACCGAAATGAAGTCACTGCGTGCCGCCCGCCGCATCGGCGAGGTGCGGCCGCTCTCGGTCAAGACGACCTTCCTCGGCGCGCATGCCCTGCCGCCGGAAGCGAATGGCGACAAGGACGCCTACATCGCCACGGTCAGCAACGAGATGCTGCCGGCCGTCGCGAAGGCGGGGCTGGCCGATGCAGTCGATGGATTCTGCGAGGGCATCGCCTTCACGCCGGAGCAGATCGGTCGCGTGTTCGAAGCCGCCAAGGCGCTCGGGCTGCGCGTGAAGCTGCATGCCGAGCAGCTCTCCAACCTGCACGGCGCCAGCCTCGCCGCGCACTATGGCGCGCTGTCGGCGGATCATCTGGAGCATGTCGACGAAGCGGGCGTGAAAGCGCTCGCGACGGCCGGCACCGTGGCGGTGCTTTTGCCGGGCGCCTTCTATTTCGTGCGCGAGACCCACAAGCCGCCGGTCGATCTGCTGCGCCAGCACGGCGTCAGGATCGCGCTCGCCTCCGACAGCAATCCCGGCACCTCGCCGCTCACATCGTTGCTGCTGGCGATGAACATGGGCGCGACCCTGTTCCGTCTCACGGTCGACGAGTGTCTGGCCGGCGTGACGCGCGCGGCGGCGCGGGCGCTGGGCTGTCTCGATAGCGTCGGCACGCTCGAAGCCGGCAAATGGTGCGATCTCGCGATCTGGGACATCGAGCGCCCGGCCGAGTTGGTCTATCGCATGGGCTTCAATCCGCTGCATGAACGGGTGTGGAGGGGCAAATGAAGGCGATCGTGATTACGCCCGGAACGGTTCCTCTCTCGGCCTGGCGCGACATCTATCGTGGCGCGACGGTGAGCCTCGACCCGGCCGCCTACGAGGCGATCAAGACGTCGGCGCGGGCCGTCTCTTCCATTCTGGCCAAGGGCCAGCCGGTCTACGGCATCAACACCGGCTTCGGAAAGCTGGCGAGCGTCCGCATCGAGGCCGCCGACCTGCAAACGCTCCAGCGCAACATCGTTCTCAGTCATGCCGCCGGCGTCGGTGCGCCCATGCCGGTGCCGGTGGTCCGCCTAATGATGGCATTGAAGCTCGGCAGCCTGTCGCAGGGCGCGTCGGGCGTACAGCCCGCGACGGTGCGGTTGCTGGAAACGCTGCTGGCCGAGGGGCTGACACCCGTCGTGCCGTGCCAGGGGTCGGTCGGCGCCTCCGGCGATCTGGCGCCGCTCGCGCACATGAGCGCCGCAATGATCGGCGTCGGCAACTTCATCGTCGACGGCAAGACCGTGCCGGCCGCGAAGGCGCTGGGCGATGCCGGGCTGAAGCCGCTGGTGCTCGGCGCCAAGGAAGGGCTCGCGCTGCTGAACGGCACGCAGTTCTCGACGGCCTACGCGCTGTCCGGCTTGTTCGAGGCAGAGAACCTCTACGGAGCGGCCCTTGTCACCGGCGCGCTCTCGACGGATGCCGCGCGCGGCTCGGATGCACCGTTCGATCCGCGCATCCACCAGCTGCGTCGTCACCGCGGGCAGATCGCGGCCGCGGACTCGCTGCGCCGGTTGATGACGGGCTCGGCGATCCGCGCCTCGCATCTGGTGGGCGACGAGAGGGTGCAGGATCCGTACTGCCTGCGCTGCCAGCCGCAGGTCATGGGCGCCGTGCTCGACATATTGCGCCAAGCCGCAGCGACGCTGGAAACGGAAGCCAACGGCGTCACCGACAATCCGCTGATCTTCACCGATCCCGAGGAAGCGCTATCCGGCGGCAACTTTCACGCCGAGCCCGTGGCCTTCGCCGCCGATATCATCGCGCTCGCCCTGTGCGAGATCGGCTCGCTGGCCGAGCGCCGTATCGCGATGCTGGTCGATCCGGCGCTGTCGGGCCTGCCGGCTTTCCTGACGCCGCGGCCCGGCCTCAACTCCGGCTTCATGATCCCGCAGGTGACGGCGGCCGCGCTGGTCTCCGAAAACAAGCAGCGCGCCTATCCCGCCAGCGTCGATTCGATCCCGACCTCGGCCAACCAGGAAGACCATGTCTCGATGGCCGCGCACGGCGCGCGCAGGCTGCTCGACATGGCGGCCAACCTTTCGTCCGTCATCGGCATCGAACTGCTGGCGGCGGCGCAGGGCTGCGACTTCCATCGGCCGCTGGCCTCGAGCCCGCCGCTCGAAGCGGTGCGTAGCCTGCTGCGCCGCGAGGTGCCGCATCTCGAGGACGACCGCCACTTCCACCCCGACATGGAGAAGGCCACCGCGCTCGTCGCGGATGGCACGATCATCGCAACCGTCGGCAACGGCTTCCTGCCCGCCCTTCAGGAGACACCATGAACCGCATCGACAATGCCCGCACCGTCCGCGCGCCGCACGGCACCGAGCTTTCGGCCAAGAGCTGGCTGACCGAGGCGCCGCTGCGCATGCTGATGAACAACGTCGATCCCGATGTCGCCGAGAAGCCGGGCGAACTCGTCGTCTATGGCGGCATCGGCCGCGCCGCGCGCGACTGGGAGAGCTTCGACCGCATCGTGGCCTCGCTGCGCAAGCTCGAAGCCGACGAGACGCTGTTGGTCCAGTCGGGCAAGCCGGTCGGCGTGTTCCGCACCCATGCCGATGCGCCGCGCGTGCTGATCGCCAACTCCAACCTCGTGCCGCGCTGGGCGACCTGGGAGCATTTCAACGAGCTCGATCGCAAGGGGCTCATGATGTACGGCCAGATGACGGCCGGCTCGTGGATCTACATCGGCAGCCAGGGCATCGTGCAGGGCACCTACGAGACCTTCGTCGAGATGGCGCGACAGCACTATGGCGGCAGTCTCGCCGGCCGCTGGATCCTGACCGCGGGCCTGGGCGGCATGGGTGGCGCGCAGACGCTGGCGGCGACGATGGCCGGCGCCTCCTGCCTCGCCATCGAATGCCGGCCAAGTAGCATCGAGTTCCGCCTGCGCACCGGCTATCTCGACGTGCAAGCGAAGGACCTCGACGATGCACTCGCGATCATCGCCAAGGCCGTGGCGGAGAAGAAGGCCGTCTCGGTCGGCCTGCTGGGCAACGCCGCCGACATCCTGCCCGAGCTGCTGCGCCGCGGCGTGCGGCCCGACTGCGTCACCGACCAGACCTCGGCGCACGACCCGGTCAACGGTTACCTGCCCAAGGGCTGGACGCTGGCCGACTGGGAAGCCAAGCGCGCCAGCGATCCGGCCGGCGTTGCGAAGGCCGCCAAGCAGTCGATGGCGGGTCACGTCCGCGCGATGCTCGAATTCCACAAGCTCGGCGTGCCGACGGTCGATTACGGCAACAACATCCGTCAGATGGCGCTGGAAGAGGGCGTGGCCGACGCTTTCGCTTTCCCGGGTTTCGTGCCGGCGTATATTCGGCCGCTGTTCTGCCGCGGCGTCGGGCCGTTCCGCTGGGCCGCGCTGTCGGGCGATCCCGAGGACATCTATCGCACCGACGAGAAGGTGAAGGAGCTGCTGCCCGACAATAAGCATCTCCACAACTGGCTCGACATGGCGAAGAAGCGCATCAAGTTCCAGGGCCTGCCGGCCCGCATCTGCTGGGTCGGGCTGGGCGACCGCCATCGCCTGGGTCTCGCCTTCAACGAGATGGTGGCCAGGGGCGAACTGAAGGCCCCGATCGTTATCGGCCGCGATCATCTCGACTCGGGCTCGGTCGCCAGTCCCAACCGCGAGACCGAGGGCATGCGCGACGGATCGGACGCGGTGTCCGATTGGCCGCTGCTAAACGCCCTGCTCAACTGCGCCTCGGGCGCGACCTGGGTGTCGCTGCATCATGGCGGCGGCGTCGGCATGGGCTTCTCCCAGCATGCCGGCATGGTCATCGTCTGCGACGGCACGCCGGAGGCGGCCAAGCGGGTGGAGCGCGTCCTGTGGAACGACCCGGCGACCGGCGTCATGCGCCACGCCGATGCGGGTTATCAGGACGCCATCGACTGCGCCCGCGAGAAGGGGCTCAATCTGCCGGGATTGTAGGAAGATTTCCTCCCCCGTCATACGGGGGAGGTGGCCCGCAGGGCCGGAGGGGGAAAGCTACAGCCGTGAC
>LSKJ01000581.1 GCA_001557035.1 Rhodospirillaceae bacterium CCH5-H10
GTTCGGACGACATCGCGAAGCTCATGCCCGCGCCACCCAAGCCCATCGAGCTGGCAGCCGCAGAGCCGCCGCCTTCGCCGCCGAGTTCGGCTGACATCGCCAGGCTCATGTCGCCGCCGCCAACTCCGCTCGTCATTGCCGCCGCAGCGCCACCGCCCGCACCGCCCACGTCGGCGGACATCATGAAGCTGATGCCGCCGCCACCAGCGCCGCCGAAGCCGATCAAGCTCGCCGCGACGGCGCCGCCCCCACCGCCGCCGAC
>LSKJ01000582.1 GCA_001557035.1 Rhodospirillaceae bacterium CCH5-H10
CGTCGCCTCTCGACGGCTCTCGTCACAACCACGGAGCCATCCGCATGCCCGATCCCGCCGCCGGCCTGCCGCCGCGCTTTTTGCGAACGCCGGAAGCCGCACGTTTCCTGAGCCTTTCCGGACGTACGCTCGAGAAGCACCGAACCTACGGGACAGGCCCCACTTACCGGAAGATCGGCGGTCGTGTCGTGTACGCCGTCGACGATCTCAAGGCCTGGGCTGACCGCGGGGCCAAGACGTCGACCTCCGACCCGGGGACCGGGACTGTGCTGCCCGCAAAGCCGCACATGAACCCGCTCGCCAATGCGCCTCGTGCGCGGCGCTGATTGGAGGCCAAGCGTGACCTTCAAGCACAAGCGCGTCAGCGAGCGGGATCAACTCGACCTGTTCAGGGCGCTGCCCGGCGATCTCGCACCGCGAGACGCCCAGGACCTCATGGCCTATCCGTTCTTCTCTCTGGCCAAATCGAAGCGTGTCCGGCCAATCGACTACCGTACGCGCGCAGTGGCAATCCGAGTCGAGGCCGTGCCGGATCACGGCATGGCGACCATCTGGGACGCCGATGTGCTGATCTGGGCTGCGTCGCAGATCGTCGAGGCGCGGGACGCCGGCTTGAGGACATCGCGTCTGATGGCGGCCACGCCTTACGAGATATTGACGTTCGTCGGTCGCGGCACCGGCGCTCGGGACTACGATCGCCTGAAGGCGGCATTCGACCGTCTCCAGTCGACCACCGTGCTGACTTCGATCCGTCAACCTGCAGAGCGGCGGCGCCATCGCTTCTCCTGGATCAACGAATGGA
>LSKJ01000583.1 GCA_001557035.1 Rhodospirillaceae bacterium CCH5-H10
GCGGCGGTGCGACGCCCCGGAACCGCCGTTCATCTGCTTGCGTGGCTAGGCCAAATGGTCGCGAACCGCATAGACTACGAGCATTCCGACAAACCATGCCGCAGCGGCAGCGAGAAAGACAACGAATATTGACTTAGCCCGATCGGGATAGAGTGATCTTTGAGGCAATGTCGGCTTAACGAAAAGCGCCAGATAGGACTGCTGATTTTGTGCCATGACATAGGCTTGGCTGCGCAGGCTCAGCGCCTCGCCATAAATCTTCTCTGCAAACAAACGTTCGGCATCCAGAGACTGAAACTCACGCAATGCCTTTGGGGAGATGGCCTTTACTTGAGAGGCGCCGAGCTGATCTTCCTGCCGAATCTTGCCCTCGAGCGAGGCAATCTGTGAATTCATCGATCTCAGAAGTGGCGAGTTGGGCGACTGGGAGCTAATGGAAGCTCGTTGAGCGTGCAAGCCCGCGAGCTGTTTGCGCAGATCATCGATAATTTGCGCCCCCGCCAAGGCCTCCCTGTCAGCATCGACCAAGCCGCTCTTCTCCCGAAAGGCAAGCAAATCCTTACGGGCCTCGACCAGTTGCTGCTGAGCACGACTCAGATTGTCGTTGGCAAGCCGAACAATGTCTTCCTGGGCTTGAGTATTCAACCGACGAAACATTTCATCTGAATTGGCGATCAGGGCCTCTGCTAACGCGAGGGACTCCTGCGGCGTGAACGCTTTCACCGATACCGACACGTTTCCTGAAACAATGTCGAAGTGAGCCCACACCATAGCCGCCCAATAGGCCTTTAGCTCCTCCGCGCTGACATCATGCTCCGGCAGGCGCGACCAGAGGTCGATGCCCGGTTTCGAGAAAATGCTGCGCAAGTTCAAGCGTTGCTCGACATCGGCAATAGCCTGCGTACTATTGATGTAGTCCGTGACCACGAACGCATCCGGAGACATCGCCGTGGTGCCAGTCATCGCCGTCGACATCGTCCGACCCGCGGCCTGTGACGGGCCGCGAACCGCGAACTGGAACGCCGTGACGTACTGGCTTGAGGCTATGAAGCCATAGTACAGTATGGCAAGGATTGTCGGGACAACGATCATAAGGAAGGCTGAACCTGCCAGCCAACCGCCGAAGCGCGCCCGACGCGCCCGTTGAGGCATCCGTGGCAAAGCCGTCGCGCGTAGCGTGGAGGGAGCCTCGATAGGCATTACCTCGACAGGCGGCTTGCTCCCGCCACCCGGCTGTAGATCCGTACTTGGGACTGTCTGCAAGGCCTGCTGTGGGGCAATTGCAATCCCCCCCCCCGGCTTTGCGGGCGCAGTGGTCATAAGCGTCCCTTCTCGACGATCCGCGTTGGTACTCGCTGCGCGATGTCCCTCGGCCGGCTTGCCCTCGAACAGCCGATAGGTTCCTTCACTTCCACAGTCGAAACCTCCGGTGCACGGCACCAACCCGTACTTCGCCAACTCTTCGACAAGACGCTGCTGCTCTTCAGCGGTTTCGCGTTTCATGCAGAAGCGCTGCGTGTCCATCAGCACGTAACGATATCCTGCCAACTCGCGACACAAGCGGATATAGGCGCTTGGCTCCTGGGTCGATACGAAATCGGTTAGAATTGCCAAGGACTCTGACACCTCGAGATCGAGGATAGCGTCCGGAAATTCGGCCCCCACCAGACGACAGTTTTTCTCCATATGGGGAAATTGCGTCGTCAACTCGCGCAAGATCGTCGTTGCCGTCAGGTGCCTGCGTTCATCGCGCTCGACGCCCACCGCGGCATACCCCTCATATGCCAACATGAATGGGACGGTGCCGAGACCCGAGCCAATCTCATGGTACGATTTCAGGTCTGGCAAATGCTGCTTCACGAAATCCAGTATCGCGAGCTCATAACTGCGGATGGGAAATCCCTTGGCCAACCAAAAGCTGTAGTGTTCGTATGCGCCGGATCGGTCGACACCAACCAAACGGATCCGCTCATCCAGAACGCGGACAATCGTCTGGCGAACAGCCTCCGCCGCATCTAGCGGGGCCGAGGGCTCATCTTGAGGTAGCGCGCGAAGCGGCTCGCCTTGCATTTGGTCGTGCAGCGTCCAGTCAGTTGGTCAGCATGGGTTCGTTCACGATATCATTGTAGCAGGCAACGGCGTGCTTGATATCATCATAGTAGGTCAACTTGCCCCGGTGGAGGGTGGCCCCGACGTCACAATAGGTCAACAGAGTCTCTGTTTGGTGCGACACCATGATCACGCGACTGTTGACAAGGCGCTGCTGAAAGGCCGCTTGGCAACGCGCCGCGAAGCGGGCATCGCCCGCGCTCAGTACCTCATCGATCAGGTAGACATCGAATTCAAGGGCGATACTTGCACCAAAACCAAGCCGCGCGCCCATACCGCTGGAATAGGTCTTAACCGGCTCATCGAAGTACTCCCCGAGGTCAGCGAACGCCTCGACGAAATCAACGACCTCGGCCACATCAAAGCCGTAGACACGGGCCAGAAATGCCGCATTTTCCCGCCCCGTCATGTTGCCCGCGAAGCAGCCCGAGTAACCTAACGGGAACGATATACTTACACTGCGGTGGATCTGGCCGCGTTCGGGGAACTCGGAGCCGCTTATAAGGCGCAACAACGTCGACTTGCCAGCCCCGTTCAAGCCGAGAATGCCGATGTTCTTGCTGGTATCCAACACGAGATCGACCGAATCGAGGATCACCCTGCGCCCGACGCGGGTAGGATAGCTCTTGTGAACATTCTCGAACACAATCATGTCGGTTCCAGCATTTTCCGATGCATCACGCGCAAAAGCGTCAGTCCAACGGTGACGATCAGGAGGCTCACACCCACAGCGTATCCGCGATCCAGATCCGGCGGATCGTAGCTGCGATAATAACCGCTTCGCACCCACATAACACAATGCATCAACGGATTGTACAAAAGATAGCCGCGAAACGGCGGAGGAACCCCATCGGGCAAAAACCAGATACCGGATAACAGAAAAACCGGACTCAGAACGAAGCCAAAAATAGTCGACCAGTTGAGCACGAAGATTTGAATAATAGAGTTGATCACCCCCACGCCAAATCCCAGACAAATCGTCGTCGCAATAGCTGCCGCCAGTCTGATGGGATGACTGGGGACGGCGTCACCATGCCCGGTCATGGCAAGCCAGAAGAAGAGTATGAAGCCGACGAAAAGATATGTGGTGGCTTCCAAGATTGCCCGAGCGACCATCACGTCAAGCGGCTTGATCGGTGGTAGATTCAATAGCGAACGGTTCCCCGACACCGCACCCGCAACATAGCTTGCCAGTTTGTAGAATAGAAAATAGGTCATTAGACCCGTGAGCATGAACATCATCATGCTGCCGCCCAGGGGGCTATGCCGCTTCATCACGTACGAAAAGAGCAAACCAAGCACGACCAGATGCAAGGTCGGCTCTATCACCGCCCATAGATAACCGAGGCGGCTTTCGCCGAAGTGCGCACGGGTTTCGCGTCGAATAAGGGCCGCGATGACCCGAAATTGTAATCGAATGCCTTCCCTCCAGACAGCTCGGGTCCAGAACGAGCGACGAGCGTCTCCGTGCACGCCATTCATGTCGCCATACTCCTGACATCGCGGAAGGCCGCACCCCCTGGCGCCACGCCCGCTGCGGCGTAAAGATCGAGCGTGTTCGCCAGCATACCGTGAACCGGGAAGGCCTGTCGGGCCCACGCCTTCGCGTCGGCCGCCATGCTGCGGAGGAGGTCGGGTTGACTAACCAGCTTCGCGACTTCAGCCGCGATTTCGTCCGGCGTCGCCGTTACGCTCGTCAGCACACCCGTTCTTCCTGGAATGAGTGTTTCAGAGGCACCCCCGGCCGCGCACGCAACGACCGGCACCCCGGCGAGCTGCGCCTCGATCAGTGCGTTCGGCATGCCTTCATGTTCGGACAACAGCATCAGGAGATCCATCTTCTCCAGCCAGTATCCGACCTCCGCCGTTCGCCCAACAAATAGACATCTGTCCACAACCTGGAGTTTTATTGCACGCTTGAGGACCCTTTTTCTGAATGGTCCGTCGCCAACAACAATAAACCGAGCGGTGGGGATGCGGGCTAAAATCGCCGCGGCCGCGTCGATCCACAGGAGAGGGCGTTTGACTGCATCGAGGCGCATGACTGCGCCAATCGTCACGGACGCGTTTGCAACTCTTGCCTCGAACGACGAAAACTTCGCTTGCGACGCAACACCGCCTTCCATGGAAGGCGGCGCAACCCCATTTGGGGAGACCAAGATCCGTCGCCGGTCAATACCGAGCCATTTGGCATAACGTTGCGCTGCATAATTCGAATTGACGGAGAGCACGACGCCAGATGCTTGCAGTAACGATTTGTAAACCACATCGTATTCCGCAAGATAGCGCTGGCGGCGATCCGGCGGTGGCGTCGACCGGCCGCTCAATACGATGCGCGGCACCCCCGCAAGCACCGCAGCGAGTCCAGCCGCATAAACGAGTCCGTCCTGCCAAATGTGAACGACCGCAGGCTTCATCGCCTTCAGCCGATCGCTCAGCTTAATGATGGCCTCCGCCATAGACCATGGGAGAAAGCCGAGAGCGCGAAGTGTGGGGCGGGCAACCGAAGTCGTGAGATCACCGCCAAAATCAGGCCACTCCCTGTACGCTTCGACAGGGATACCGGCACGTTGCAAATCAGCGAGGTAGAATGCTCCGTCTTCCCGATCAGTGAGCGACCTCGCAATCACATGCACGTCGTTCAGTGCCAAGCCATCCGGGAGTGTCCGCTGCTGCACACTCATCGCCTTCAAGCCAGTGGCGGTCGTGACGAACTGCCGTTCTGCCCCTCCAGCCCCCAAAGAGCCCGTGAGCAGCACCAACTTACCGGCAATGGGTACGGTAGCGGACATTGCCTTACGCCGCTCCTCCAAAACGCGATCGAATAGAGCTTCAAGAACCCTGACGGAAGCAAGCGAGCTACCGTTCAGGGCGACGGCATCGTCATGCTCAAAATCGCCAATCACGGCATGCAGGCGCTTATCTTCTTGGACGAGCGGCGGTCCCAACCAAGCGCCTGCACCGAAGCGGCGTAGCAGATTCACGACCGACCTATGCATGCCGATCTCTTCGTCCAGCCACATTGCGGCAAGCAGCCAAGCTTCCCTTCGCTTCGATAACGCGCGCGCCACGCGGCCAAAGGCAGCACCGCTGTCGTCGGCCTGTCCAATGGCATCACATACCTCGGCATAAGCGAGGAGCTGTTCAGGACGGCCAGGCATGTGCGGAAAGCGAGCGCGCACGATCGTCCGAACGACGGCTTCCCCTTTTCTCTTCAGCATGAGATCGACCAGATTGCGGAACGCGTCCATCGATTCGGGGAAACGCATGCTGATGCCTAGCCACGCTTCGGGAGCCCGCTCGTCGTCCAATTCAGTCAACAGTCTGGCGACGATCTTCTGAAGTTC
>LSKJ01000584.1 GCA_001557035.1 Rhodospirillaceae bacterium CCH5-H10
GTCGTCCCCGCCAATGCCGGCACCTGCGCCTTACCGAGCGCAACAGGAGCGGTCGGTCGGCGCGATGGTGCCGCCGCCACCGCCTCCGGCGCCACCCGCTGGAATGGCCGCCGCGGCCGAGCAGATCGAGGCGAGCGACGCTGCCACGCAGGTGATCTTCAAGTTCCCGCGCGCCGTCAGCGTCGAGAACGGCCGCACCCTGTCGATTCCGATCGTCGACCGCCAGGTGCCGGCGTCGCGGCTCGCGCTCTATCAGGCCGACATGGCCGCCCGCAATCCGCTGGCCGCGATTCGTTTGACTAATGACGGCGAATCGGGCCTGCCGCCGGGCATCATCACGCTCTACGAGCGCGACAAGGCCGGCTACGTCTCCTATGTCGGCGACGCGCGGCTGTCGGGTTTCCCGGTGGGCGAGACACGCCTGCTTGCTTATGCGCTCGACGAGAAGATCGTCATCGAGCGCGACGTGGCGCAGACCGATCGCGTGGCCTCAGGCACCATCGCCAACGGCGCCCTGCGGCTCTCGCGAGTCGTGCGGCAGACGACCGTCTACCGCGTGCGCGGCCCGGCCAAGGAGCCGCGGCAGCTCATCGTCGTGCAGCGCCGCCTGCCCGGTTGGGCGCTGACCAAGCCCGAGGCCAAGGACGTGGAACTCAGCGAGGGCAACTACCGCATTCCGTTCCAGCTTCCGGGTGGCGACCAGACGCAGACCTTCGAGGTCGTGCAGGAGCAGACGCAGCAGCAGGAAATCCGGCTGGTCGAAAGCGCTGCCGATCAGATCCGCGTCTATGCCCAGGCACGCGAGTTCGACGCCAAGACTCGCGATGCGCTGACCCGTGTGCTGCAACTGCAGCAGGCGACCGCAGAAGCCCAGCGCAAGGTCCAGCAGGTCGATGCCGAGCGGCAGGCGATCGTGCAGGAGCAGGCCCGTCTGCGTGATAATCTCGCGCGCGTGCCGACGAACAGCGACCTGCAGCGTCGCTATCTCGCCACGCTCGACAAGCAGGAAACGGACCTCGAAGCCCTGGCCAAGCGTCGTGCCGAGGCCGACAAGGCCGTCGAGGCGGCCCGCGAGGTTCTGCGGACGTATGTTGGTCAGTTGGGCTGATCTAGTGAAGGGTCCCTCGCTGCGCTCGGGATGACAATTTTGCTGGGACTGGCGCAGTGCGTCGATGCAACAAACGTTGTCATCCCGAGCGCAGCGAGGGACCTTTGTCCGATCAGCCCGCCCGCAACGTCCTCACCGCGTCATCCCGGCGAAACAGGTAGAGGAGCGCGCGCAAGGCCTTGCCGCGCTCCGTTTGCAGGTCGGGGTCACGCGCGATCACCAGTCGCGCATCGTCGCGCGCGGCTTCCAGCAGCTCGTTGTGGATCGCGAGGTCGGCCAGGCGCATGTCAGGCAGGCCGCTCTGGCGCGTGCCCAGAAGCTCACCGGCGCCTCGCAGCTTCAGGTCTTCCTCGGCGATGCGGAAGCCGTCCTCGGTCTCCCGCATGATCGCGAGGCGCGACTTGGCGGTCTCGCCGAGCGGCAGGGCGTAGAGCAGCAGGCAGGTCGACTTGGCGCTGCCGCGGCCGACGCGACCGCGCAACTGGTGGAGCTGGGCGAGGCCAAAGCGCTCCGCATGTTCGATCACCATGACCGTGGCCGCGGGCACGTCGACGCCGACCTCGATCACCGTCGTGGCCACGAGGATCGACAGGCGGCCGTCGGTGAAGGCGGCCATCGTGGCCTCGCGCTCGGCGCTCTTCAGTCGTCCGTGCAACAGCCCGACCTTGCCGGGAAATCGGTCGCTGAGGATGCGGAAGCGCTCCTGTACGTTGGCGAGGTCGATTTCCTCGGACTCCTCGATCAGCGGGCAGACCCAGTAGACGCGTGCGCCAGTCGCGATCTGGCGGCCGATCCCCTGGGCGACTTCGCCGACCCGCTCGAGCGGGATGGTGCGCGTGTCGATCGGTTGGCGGCCCTTCGGCTTCTCCGTGAGTTTCGAGACGTCGAGGTCCCCATAGGCTGCCAGCATCAGGGTGCGCGGAATGGGCGTCGCCGTCATCACGAGAAGGTCGACCGCATGGCCCTTCGACGACAGTGCCATGCGCTGATGCACGCCGAACCGGTGCTGCTCGTCGACGACCGCCAGGGCAAGGTCGGCAAACTCGACATCCTCCTGCACCAGTGCGTGGGTGCCGACCACGAGTTGGATCGTACCGTCGGCGAGGCCCTGCAGGGTCTGCTTCTTCTGGCGCTGGCCGTCGCGCCCCGTGAGCAGGGCGACCTTCACGCCGGCGGCGTCGGCGAGCGGCGCGATGGTCGCGAAGTGCTGGCGCGCCAGAAGCTCCGTTGGTGCCATCATTGCCGCCTGCGCGCCAGCCTCCACACAGATGAGCATGGCGAGCAGGGCGACCAGCGTCTTGCCGCTGCCGACATCGCCTTGCAGCAGCCGGACCATGCGCTCCTCCTTACCGAGATCGTCGTCGATCTCGGCGATGGCCTGGATCTGGCTGGCGGTCAGCTCGAAACCCAGCGAGGCGAGGGCGGCCTTGCGCAGGCGGCCATCGCCTTTGGTGGCGTGCCCCGCCAGCGTGCGGTTGTGATGGCGCACCAGCGCGATGGCGAGCTGGCTGGCCAGCAGTTCGTCGAAGGCCTGTCTCTTATACACATCTCCGAGC
>LSKJ01000585.1 GCA_001557035.1 Rhodospirillaceae bacterium CCH5-H10
GCGATGTCCGCCGCGAAGGACCGGCTACCAGTGCAGCTGGCTTCGAGGAGGGGGCCGAGGCCGTCGCAGGGCATGATGAAGGCTCCTGCCCGACCGGGGCTCCCGCAAAGCATTCTGGAAACTGCTGCAACATTGCCTGTCATGCGTCGATTCCCGTCTCGGCCCTCGACCTTTGGTCGTGCGATTGGGCGGCTTCTTCGCCTGTCCCCGGCCTGAGCGACATGCTCGAAGGCGGCTTCGGCGATCGTTCGGAACGTCCTCCCAGACTCGTCTGACCGCGTTCGCGCTACAGGCGCGTGTCCGGTCCTGAGCCCCTGACAGGCTCGTAGTCCCAGACACCTGACGTGCGCGAACGCCCACGAGCTGCCGCTGTCGATTGACCGCGGCGCTCGGGTCCGTCGCGTTCACGTCATTCCGTCTGGGTACTTGCCATGAAAATCCTGGTTCCATCCATGTTCGCGCTTGGAGTGGCCGCGTGCGCCGCGCAGCCTCTTCCCGAGTTGTCGCCGACCGATGCGTCGAGCCCGGAGGCGCCGACCGTGGTTGCGCCCCATCAATCAGTCATGTCCGGCACCGCATCCCATGTGCCGGTGGGGTTGAAGCCATGGCGAGAACTCAATGATCGGGTCGCGCCTCGCGCGGGACGGTCACAATGAATACCATCACCAAAACCGCCGCTATTGCGATCGTGAGCTTGCTGGCAACGGGCTGCGCGAAGTTCACGGATGACGGCGGCATGGCGCCGGTCACCGATGGCATCCGTAAGGAGATCGGTCGGGACGCCGTCAAGCTTTCGTCGCCCGAAGACATCCGACGCGCGCGGGAGCGCGTGCAGACCCTGCTGGCCGAACCGCTCACAGAAGACTCGGCGGTTCAGGTCGCACTGCTGAACAATCGTGGGCTTCAGGCCGCTTACAACGACCTGGGTATCTCCGAAGCGGAGTACGTACAGGCGAGCCTTCCGCCAAACCCCGCGATAACGGTGGGGCGCACCTTTGGTACTGGTAGCTTCGTGGAGTTTGGCTTCCAGCTCGTCGGCAACCTGCTGGCCTTCGCGACGCTGCCAAGGAAGACGGAGATTGCCAAGCGTGAGTTCGAGGAAGCGCGCTACCGTGCCGTTGCGACGACGCTCAGCCTGACTGTCGATGTGCGCCGGGTCTATATCAAGGCAATTGCCGCCCAGCAGCGGCTCGCTTTGCTGGAGCAAGCGCGCCAGACCGCCGACGCATCGGCGAAGATGATGACGCAGCTCGGTGAGACGGGCGCCGCCAACAAGCTCGACCAGGCGCGTGTCAGCGCCTTCTACGCCGACCTCAGCGCTCAGGTCGCCCAAGCCCGTTTGAGCGTGGCCAGCACGCGCGAGGCGCTGAACCGGATGTTGGGCGTCTGGGGAAGCGATCTCTCCTACAAGCTTCCGGCGCGCCTGCCGGTGCTGCCGCCAGCCGCCGATGCCCTGGCCGACGTGGAAGTCGAGGCAATGAAGCGACGCGTCGATCTGATCATCCTGCGCTACGAGATCGTGACGCTCGCAAAGTCGGCTAGCTTCGTAAACGCCACGCGATACCTTTCGTTTCTTGAGCTTGGCCTCGGCTACCGTAACGAAGTCGAGACCAACGACGCCGGCGAGCAGTCGTCGAAGAACCGGTATGGGCTCGAGCTCGGCATCGTGATCCCGATATTCGATACCGGTGAAGCTCGTGTCGTAACCGCCCGTGAGATCTACATGCGTGCCGTCAACAGGCTTGTGGAGCGGTCCGTGAATGCCCGCTCGGAGGCGCGCGTCGCCTACACGACCTATCGCGCGACCTACGACATCGCGCGGTTCTACCAGTCGCGACTCCTGCCGCTCCGCCGGCAAATCTCGAACGAGGTGCTGCTGCGCTACAACGGCATGCTCATCGACGTATTCGAAGTCCTGATCGAGGAACGCGAGCGGATCAACGCCAATATCGCTTCGCTCGACGCCTTGCGTGATTACCACCTGGCCGTTGCCGACATGCAAGCCGCCTTGATCGTGGGCGGCACCGTCCCGCCATCTGGTGTCATCAACACGACGCCGGCACCCGAAACCATCCCCCTTGGCCTTTAGGAAAGGAAAACCCATGAGCATTTCCAGGCGTGATCTCGTCGGGGCTTCTGGCCTCGCCCTGCTTGGCGCATCTGCGATCAGTGGGCGCGTCCAGGCGCAATCGATTCCCGAAGCACCCACGACAACGACGAACACGATGCAGCCGCCGCTCTATCCGACCAGTGGACCGGACTACCAGCCGGTCGTGACGCTCAACGGCTGGACCCTGCCGTGGCGGCAGAACGGGGACTGGAAGGAGTTTCATCTGGTCGCCGAGCCGGTCGAGCGCGAGATGGCGCCCGGCATGATTGCCCGGCTGTGGGGCTACAACGGCCAGAGCCCGGGCCCGACCATCGAGGCCGTCGAAGGCGACAAAGTCCGCATCTTCGTTACGAACCGGCTGCCTGAGCACACGACGATCCATTGGCACGGCCAGCTCTTGCCCTCCGGCATGGACGGCGTCGGCGGCCTCAATCAGCCGCATATCAAGCCGGGCCAAACCTTCGTTTACGAGTACCAGCTCAAGAAGAGCGGCACTTTCATGTACCACCCTCATGCCGATGAAATGGTCCAGATGGCCATGGGCATGATGGGCTTCTTCGTCGTGCATCCGCGCGATCCCAAGCTGCATCGCGTCGACCGGGACTTCGTCTTTCTTCTCTCATCGTACGATATCGCCCCCGGCAACTACGTTCCCAAAGTCGCGGAGATGACCGCTTTCAACATGTGGACATGGAACAGCCGCGTTTTCCCCGGCATCGACCCGCTCGTCGTGGCGAAGGGCGACAAGGTTCGCGTGCGGGTCGGAAATCTCACGATGACCAATCATCCGATCCACATGCACGGATACGACTTCGAGGTGACCTGCACCGACGGCGGATGGGTGCGGCCTGAGGCTCGCTGGCCCGAGGTCACGATCGATATCCCGGTGGGAGCCATGCGCGCCTACGAGTTCGATGCAATCTATCCGGGAGATTGGGCCATTCACTGCCACAAGTCTCATCACACCATGAACGCGATGGGCCACGACCTCCGTACCTTCATCGGTGTCGACAAGAAGCAGTTCGCCAAGCAGATGAAGCGCCTCGTGCCTGATTACATGCCCATGGGTAGTGCCGGTATGGCTGACATGGGCGAGATGGAGATGCAACTTCCCGACAACACGTTACCGATGATGACCGGCTTCGCACAGTTCGGAGCGGTCGAAATGGGCGGCATGTTCTCCGTGGTGAAGGTGCGCGAAGGATTGGCCTCGGGGGACTACAAGGACCCCGGTTGGTACCAGAATCCGCCTGGCACTGTGGCTTGGGAGTGGAAAGGGCCGAAGCCCGAAGCCACCCGCGCTGCCACGCCCACGCCAGCTCTGAAACCGGGTGTCGCGCCTGTGCGCGTGGTCAAGCCGTCGTCGCACGGCTCACACAAGTAGTTCAACCAAGGAGGCAATCGTGAAAGCTGGAATGTTAATCGTGACGTCAATCGCGGCCGCATTGCTTGCCGGCGCAGCCGCTGCCGCGCCGGGGCACAAGCCGGGCGAAGGCCATTCGCATGCCGACGACAAGGCATATGGCGCGCCCGGCGATCCCAAGAAGCCTGCGCGCATCATCCAGATTGTGTTCCGCGAGGACGACGGGAAGATGCTGTTCATGCCGGACAAGCTCAAGTTCAAGAAGGGCGAGCAGGTTCGTTTCCAGCTCCGCAACAACGGGGCCATCGATCATGAGTTCGTCGTAGGCACTGTCGAGGAGAACCTCAAGCACATGAAGGACATGGAGAAGAACCCCGACATGGAGCACGACGATCCGAATGCCAAGCGGCTGAAACCCAAGGCGACGGGAGAAATCCTATGGCACTTCACGAAGGCAGGGACCTTCGACTTCTCCTGCCTGATTCCCGGGCATCGCCAGGCGGGCATGTTCGGCACCATCGTCGTCGAGTAACCCAACGCAATCGAAGGAGCATCAGATGTTCAAGAGACTCTTCGCTGCAGCATTGACTGCGACCCTGCTCTCGGTCTCGGCGCTGGCCGACGGCAACATGGTCAAGGCCGAGGTCGTCAAGGTGGACAAGGCCGCAGGCAAGGTCACGCTGAAGCACGGCCCCATCAAAGACCTCGACATGGACGCCATGACCATGGTGTTCCGCGTCGCCGATCCCTCGATGCTCGACAAAGTGAAACAAGGCGACCGCATCGAGTTCGAGGCCGCCCGGGTGAACGGTGCGATCACCGTCACCAAGATCGGCAAGCACTGACGACGCCTCGATGAAACAGGTGATGGCAGGCGCAGTCGCCTGCATAGCCGCTTTTGGCGGCACGGGCGGATCGTCGGCAATCGCCGACGACCGCGAGTTGCAGGCAATCCTCGTTAAGCAGGGGTGTGTCGCGGAGGCTATTGACCGGACAGAGTTGTCGTCGGTGGTCAGCGCCTACGACGTTACCTGTCGTGGGTCCGGCCGGGTTCTCACCATCGTGTGTGTGGACTCTGATTGCCGTCTTCAGTCGGCACCGCGTCACGACCAGCGACGCCAGGAGCCAGCAGGGCCGTTGGATGGTTGATCGGTTGTTCACACGGCGCCGCAGGTGGCGGGGGATCGGGG
>LSKJ01000586.1 GCA_001557035.1 Rhodospirillaceae bacterium CCH5-H10
GTGTAGGGGAACGCCGCGGCCCGGAAGACGCCGCGCTCCATCGACGTATAGACCTCCGGAGCGGGTACCGAGGTCGGCACGGCACCAAGGTTCTTCATCGCCGCGCCCGTGCCGCCCAGCGCGCGCACACGCATTCCCTTGAAATCGGCCATCTTGGTCGGCGCATCGCCAGTTCCCATGAACTCCGATTGCGGCTGCAGGACCGACATCAGCACCATGGCGTTCCAGCGCTTGAACTCGTTCACGATGTAGGGGTTCTTGTAGAAGACGTCGTGCACCATCGCGTGGACCTCGGGATCTGCCAGTGGCAGGCCGGGCAGGTCGAGTGCGTTGATGCCGAGATGCTTGCCCGGATGGTAGCCGGTGCAGATCTGGGCCATTTCGAAGGCGCCGAGCTTGATGTTGTCGAGGTTGTCCGATGCCTTCGAGAGTGCGTCGCCGTAGTGGATCTTGATGGTGAACTTGCCGTCGGTTTCCTTGCTCACATAATTCGCGAGCGTCTCGATGCCGGCGGTGAACGCCCGAGGGGGACCCCAGACCGAGAGGTTCCAGGAAACCTTTGGCCCATCCACGGCAAGAGCCGAAGTCGCGCTGAGGCCAAGGATCAGGCCAGCTACGCCGAGACGAGTTGACAGTACGCCCATCATCTTCCTCCCTGTACTTGCTTTGTATTGATTGAAGAAACCATGGGCTTGGTTGCAATTCATGTCCACGGAGAAATTCGAGGGTCGAGCGCCGCGGACTTCGATCGTGCTGCACCCGCGAACTGTCCCGTCATGCGTCCATGAACCCGACAGCGAGCCGGCATATGGATGTTGCTTCCGGTGTGCGGTCGATCGGTACCGATTGCCCTTGTCGGACGACGCGCGGCGCCCGAAAGCCTTCCATGAGTGTCGACTGAATTTCTGTGACGCAGGAAGCAATGACCAAGAATGTAAACATGTGGCGCCGTACTTTCCTCGGAGTCGCGGCCGGAACGCTTGCAGCACCGGCCATCGCTCGTGCGCAGACCTGGCCCAACAAGCCGGTGCGCGTCGTCAACGCCTACAGCGCGGGCGGCACCGCCGATGTGGTCTGCCGCATCTACTGCCAGGCGCTGGGCGAGAGGCTGGGCCAGAGCTTCACGGTCGACAACAAGCCGGGTGCCGCCGGCACCATTGCCGCCCAGATCGTGGCGCGCGCGCCCAACGACGGTTACACGATTCTCTACGACGCCACCGCGCAGTCGGTGAACCCGTCGCTGTTCGCTGGCAAGCTTCCCTATGATACGCAGCGCGACCTTCTGCCGATCGCCCAGACGATGCAGACGCCCGTCACGCTCATGCGCAACGCGCAGTTCCCGGTCAAGACAGTGCCGGAGCTGATCGCGCTCGCGAAGAGCAAGCCGGGCTCGCTCGATTGTGCGTCGACGGGCATTGGTACGGTGCAGCATGTCTCGCTCGAGCTGCTGAACCAGAAGGCCGGCATCAAGATCAATCACGTGCCGTACAAGGAGATGGGGTCGGTCCGTAACGACTTGTTCGCTGGCCGCATCCCGCTGCTGTTCAGCAACGTGCCGGGCACCGTTGCGCTGCTGAGCTCGAAGGACGTGACCTGCATGGCGCATACCGGCCCCAGGCCGGTCGGGGTTCTGCCGGGCGTTCCCGCGATCTCCGAAGTCCTGCCGGGCTTCGAGACCTGGGAGTGGAACGGGCTGTTCGCGCCGGCCGGCACCGATCCCGCCCTGATCTCGCGCCTCAACGCCGAGGTTAACGCGGTGATGAAGATGGAAACCGTCGCCAAGCGGCTCGCCGAGCTGGGCGCGCTGACGCAGGCGAACACCGTGGTCGAGTTCACGACTTTCCGCGAGAAGCAGATCGCCTTCTTCGCCGACATGGTGAAGAGCGCCAACATCCGCATCGAATAGGGAGGCGACGACGATGGCCGAGAACGATCCGCTGCTGGGCCACGGCCGGCAGATCGTCGTGCGCGAGGACTGGCTTCGCCTGACCGAGGAGCCGATCCTCGAGCCCGGACTGCCGATCGTCGACCCTCATCACCATCTCTGGGAGCGCGATGGCGGCCATTCCTACCTGCTGCCGCATCTTCTGGCCGACACGGCGAGCGGCCACGACGTGCGCGCCACCATCTTCGTGCAATGCGGGGAGATGTATCGCGCATCGGGACCGGCCGACGAGCAGTCGCTGGGCGAGACCGAGTTCGTGACCGGCGCCGCGGCGGTGAGCGCCAGCGGCCGCCACGGACCGGTGCGCGCCTGCGCCGGCATCATCGGCATGGTCGATCTCACGTTGGGCGACCGCGTCGAGCCGTTGCTGGAGAAGCATCGCGCAGTGGCGGGCGGCCGCTTCTGCGGCATCCGCAACCGCACCGCGTGGCATCCTTCACCGGACGTCACGTCCAACCTGGTGATGAAGCCGCCGGGGCCGCTCGAACACCCGTCCTTCCATGACGGCGCGCGTCGTCTGGCGAAGCAGGGACTGCCGCTCGACGTCTGGGCCTATCACACGCAACTCGCGCACGTGATGGCGCTGGCGCGGGCCGTGCCCGAACTCACGATCGTCGTCGATCATGTCGGCGGGCCGCTGGGCATCGGGCCTTTCCGCGGCAGGCACGCCGAGGTCTATCCCGAGTGGAAGCAGCGCATGATGGAACTGGCGGCGCTGCCCAACGTGCGCGTGAAGCTCGGCGGCCTCACCATGTTCGTGAACGGCTTCGACTTCCACAAGAAGGACAAGCCGCCGGGATCGGAGGAGCTTGCGAAGACCTGGGCGCCCTACATCGAGCCCTGCATCGAGGCGTTCGGCGTCGAGCGTTGCATGTTCGAGAGCAACTTCCCGGTCGACAAGGGCCAGTGCAGCTACCCGGTCCTGTGGAACGCCTTCAAGCGCCTGACGGCGAAGGCCGGCGCGGCCGAGAAGACCGCGCTCTACAGCGGCACGGCCCTGCGGACCTACGGACTAGACCGTCTCCCTCCGGCGCTGGCAGTCGACCTGACGGCCAAGTAAATGCCGTGCCGACTGCGCTGCATTGCACATTGGAGATGGGTGAATTGAACGGCCGTCGTGGACCGCTGCCCCCGTAACGGCCGAAAAATCTGCCTTTTGCGCTTGCGTGCATATTCGCCGCATCGCACAATTCTCATGCTGCATTGCGGGAGCGATGGCATGAGAAAGCGAGAGCGGCATGACCACTGACCTGAAGAATACCAGGCAGGCACCGGCTGGCTTCGAGTGGCCCGGCCTCACGCATCCCGCCGGCGAGCCCATCCGCCTCAACCGGAGCGATTTCGTCGCCGTCGATCGCGACGGCAACGCGGCCTTCGACGCGATCTATCGCCCGCAGGCGCTCTACAATGTCGCGACCAATGGGCTGCGCGCCAACAACGACGCCTTCCTGTTGCAGGAAGTCGCGACGAGCCTGCCGATTTACCGGCAGGATACCGGCCCCACCGATTTCCACATGCATCTGCCGCCGGGCGGCTTCCAGTTCGTCCTGGTGACGTCGGGCATGTTCACCTTCGATTACGACGGCAGGATCCACTATGTCGGGCCCGGCGCGGTGATCATGCAGAGCGCGATCGTGCATCGGCAGCTCTTCTACACATGGTCGGGCCTGTCGACGGAAGAGAACCTCAGGACGCCGCAGACGGCGGTGCCCGATGCGCTCTCGATGGGCTACTCCGGCAAGTTCCTCGAAGCCTTCATCACCGAACCCGCGACCTTTCCCAATCCCACGGTCGTGCCGGCTGACCAGATCGTCGAGGCCGACACGTCGCGCATGGCCTGGGGACACCCGGTGCACGACCGTCCGATCGATGCAGGCTTCTGGTATCAGGATCCGCTGTCGCTGGGCGCCCTCTACCGCAAGCTGGTCGACGATCTGCCGGGCGGTCCCGTGAAGTCACCGTCGCCGGTCCATGTGCGCGACCTCGAGATCGAGAGCCCCAGCGGGCATCTCGCGGTCGGGCACATCATCGCGACCGATCCGCAGGGCCAGTCTCTTCTGCCGAAGAGTCCAACGGCTCGCGCCACCGTCGCGGATCTCGCGAAGGGCGACGTGGTGGTCCATCGCATCATTCGCGGGACCGCGACGTTCAGGGATCGCGCGGGCAAGCTGCTTGAGCTTGCGGTCGGCGATACGGTGACCTCGGGCGGCAACGCGCTCGACCTTGTCGGCATCGGCGAGAACACGCAGATCCTTCGGCTGGGGCTGCTGAAGGGAATCGACAACCTGCGCAAATGGACTCCGACGCAGCGCGACGAGATCGACGGTCTCGCCGGCCAGATCATCACCGCGCAGAGCCTGCGTCCGCTGCGGATCGACGGTCCGCCGGTCGGCTATCTCTACGAGTAGGCTGCGCGATCCGCGACCAATTGCGGCAGAACGTTGACGTTCTACAAGCGTGAATGGATAATAGGCCCATTGCCGGTCCTCCCTAACAGGAGGCCAAGAGGGAACGCCGTGATGTCCGTCCGGACAAATCGGCGGCTGTACCCGCAGCTGTGAGCGGTTAGCGACTGTCCAACAAGCCACTGAACCTCGGTTCGGGAAGGCGGGCAGGAGCGGCGATCCGCGAGCCAGAAGACCTGCCGGCGATAGCGTCGCTCTTCCGATGGACGGGATGTTCCAACGGGACGGTCAACCGAGCGGTGACGCGCTGTTTGCGTGGCTGCTTTTGGGGGACCGTCTGATGACGCCGTTTCGTCGTACTGCTTTGCTCTTTGCGCTTCTGGCTCCGTCCGGGGCGATGGCCCAGACCGAACCGGCGGGCATGATGCCCACCACGGTCGTGACCGCCGATCGTTTCCCGACAGATCCCGACAAGGTGACGTCGAGCTACACCGTCGTCATGCAGGAGGAGATGCAGCGCCGCCAGCTCCGCACCGCGGGCGAGGTGCTGAAGACTATTCCCGGCGTCTCCGTGCAGCAGTCGGGCGGCCCCGGCGCGCAGACCTCGGTCTTCGTGCGCGGCTCCAATTCGAATCACGTGCTGGTGCTGGTCGACGGCATCACCGTCAACGATCCGTCGAGCGCCAACGGCGCGCCGGACTTCGCCCATTTGCTGACCGAGAATCTCGACCGCATCGAGGTGGTGCGCGGCCCGATGTCGACGATGTACGGCAGCCAGGCGATCGGCGGCGTCATCAACCTCGTCACCAAGGCCGGCCAAGGCAAATTGAACGGCGCGGCCTTTACCGAACTCGGCACACGGCTGCAGAGCAACAGTGGCGCCTACGTGCGCGGCAGCGAGGGCAAGTTCAACTACAACCTGACCTTCGCCGGCACGTTCAGCCCCAACGACACGCCGGTCCCGGCCCGCTTCACGCCGAACGGCGGCTTCGTCGACATCGATCCCTATCGCAACATCACCCTGGCGGCGCGGCTGGGTTACGAGATCAACGAGAACACGCAGTTCAACTTCTTCGCCCGCTACATCGATACCAAGCTGAACTACGACCAGGTCGGCCAGGAAGATCCGATGGCCAACGGCTACACCTCGCAGTTCTTCACGCGCGGCGAGATCGAGGGCAACTATTTCGATGGCCGTTGGAAGCCGGTCGTCGGCGTCAACTACAGCACCATCACTCGACACGATCTCGACTATGCCAGCCCGCAGAACCCGTTCCCGTTCAACACGGACAGCTGGTTCAACGGCCGCCGCCTTCAGGCCGACTTCAAGAACCTGATCAAGGTCAGCGATCAGATCGAGGTCGTGGGCGGCGTCGATTACGACCGGCAGTGGGCCTACAGCAACACGATCGGCACCTTCACGCCGTTCACGCAGGCGTGGGGCACGATGGCCCAGACCGGCCTATACGGTCAGTTGCGCCTCAATCCGTTCGAGGGCTTCAACCTCAACGTCGGCGGCCGCGTCGACCTCAACGACACGTTCGGCACTGTGGGTACCTGGCGCGCCGGTGCGTCCTACTTGTGGGCGCCGACCGACACCAAGATCAAGGCCTCCTACGGCACCGCCTTCAAGGCGCCGTCGCTGTTCGAACTCTACGGCCCCGGCCCGTTTTGCGGCGGCAACATCAACCTTCAGCCCGAGTATAGCCGGGGCTACGAGTTCGGTGTCGAGCAGGGCCTGTTCGATCGCAAGGTGAAGGCGGGCGTCACCTACTTCTTCAACACCTATCAGAACCTCATCCAGTGCGCGCCGCCGACCTTCGCCCTGATGCAGAATGTCGCCAACGCGCAAAGCGAGGGCTTCGAGGCCTTCGTCCAGATCAGCCCGGTGAAGTGGTTCGACCTGTACTTCGACTATACCCAGACCATCGCGCGCAATGTCGACGGCAACGCGCCGCTGGTGCGCCGCCCGGGCGACGTCTTCAACATCCGCGCCCAGTTTCGTCCGTGGGAGAACACGCTGTTCGGCATCGGCGTGCTGCAGGTCAACAGCCGCTACGACATCAATGCCACCACCGGCGCGCTGATGATCCCTTCGCCCTATACGCTGGTGCGCATCACCGCGCAGTGGGACGTGATCCCGTCCGTTCAGCTCTTCGCCCGCGCCGAGAACGTGCTGAACCAGGTGTACGAGGAGCCGGAAGGCTTCCAGGCGCCGTACTTCCAGGCCTTCTTCGGCGTGAAGGCGAAGTTCTGAGGTTGTTGCGTCCTTGTCACTGACCTCTCCCTCATCGGGAAAGACCATCACCCGTATCCGCCAACAAAGCGACCAGGGCGGAGGTTGCACACAGGGCCAGCGTCGGGAAGGTCCATAACCACCAGCCATGCGTCAGGAACGCGAAGCCGGTGGCGATGAGGTGACCCCAGCTGGTGAGATGCGGGTCGCCAAGGCCGACGAAAGCGAGCGCGGCTTCGGCCAGGATCGCGCCGCCGAACACGATGCCTGCGGCGGACAGCGCCGCCGGCGCGGTGTGCGGCAGGATGTGACGGAGAGCAAGGGCGAGTGGGGGCGTGCCGACCGCGACGGCGGCCCGCACGAAGTCCGCGCCTCGCACCGTCAGCGTCTCGGCCCTCACCAGCCGGGCGATGACGGGCCAGCGTGTCAGGCCCAGGACCAGCGCGAGGTTCAGGGCCGAGCCGCCGAAGAGGGCGGCGACCAGGATGGCGAACAGGAGCGCCGGCAGGCTGAGCACGATGTCGGCCGTGCGCATCAGCAGCTCGTCGAGCCAGCGCGGTCCGAGGCCTGCGGCGGTCCCGACGATGCAGCCGATGCCGAGCGCGAGCACCGTCGTCAGACCCGCGACCAGCTGCGAGGTGCGGCCGCCCTGCGCCAGCTCTGCGAGCAGGTCTCGGCCGAGATCGTCGGTCCCCAGCAGATGCCTGGGCGAGGGCGGCAGGAAAGGCTGCGACATCGGCAGCGTGGCGAGCGTTCCCGGCGGCGCCAGCACGAGGCACAGGGCATAGAGGAGAACGAGGGCTGCGAGCAGCAGGATGCGGGATCGCGAGGGAACGAGCGAGCCGATCATGTGTCGGCCTCGTCGAGGCGCGGATCGAGCCACCGCAGCAGCAAGTCGACCGCCAGGTTGGTTGCCACCACCACCGCCGTGGTGAACAGGACGATGCCGATCACCACCGGATGGTCGCGCGCGATCGCCGACGTGACGATGAGGCGTCCGAGGCCGGGCAGGGCGAACAGGGTCTCGACCACGACGGCGCCCGCGACAAAGCCCCCGAGCCGGGCGCCGAACAGGGTGGCGATGCCTGGTATCGCATTGGGCAGCGCATGGCGCCGGCGCACGCCGGCCTGCGTCAGGCCCTTGGCGGCGGCGGTCACCGTGTAGGGCCGAGCCAGCTCGCGGGCGACACGCGCGCGCGTCAGCAGCGCCATGAAGGCGATGTGGTGCAACGCCAGGGTCAGCACCGGCAGGACGAGATGCCGCGCCATGTCGAGAAGCCTTGCCGCACCGGTGGCGGCGCTGCGCGCATCGACCAGGCCCTGTACGGGCAGCAGGCCGAGGCCGAGCGCCAGCACGATCACCAGCGCCTGTCCCACGATGTAGCTCGGCAACGCATGCAGCGCTGCCATCGCGGCGACGAAGCCATGGCCGGGCCGGTCTTGCGTCGGGATCCGGGCAAGACCGAGCGCAATGCCGGCCAGGGCCGAGAAGAGAATGGCCGGTGCCACCAGGGCCATAGTGACCGGCAGCCGTTCGAGGATCAGGGAAAGCACGGGCTGCTGGCTGCGATAGGAGTAGCCGAGGTCGCCGCGCAAAATGTTCAGCAGCCAGTCGGCGTAGATCTCGGGCAGCGGGCGGTCGAGCCCGTACAGCTTCTGGACTTCCTCGAGATAGCCCGGCGCGCCGGATTCACCGCCCAGTGCGATGGCCGGTCCGCCCGGCGCAAGATGGATCAGTACGAAAGCAAGTGTCGCCGCCAGCCACACCGAGGCGACCAGGAACGAGCAGCGCCAGAGGAGGCGCATTGCGGGATCAACGCGCTGGCGCGGCGCGCTCCGCGAACTGACCGCTCCACGGCGCGAAGTCGACAAAAGCGCTGCGCCAGGCCGAGGTGAAATCCGTCTCGACCAGCCACCAGTAGGGCAGGTCGTGCGCCACGATCCGTTCCATGGCCCGATAGGCCTCGCCACGCTTCGCCGTGTCGATCGACGCGCCGGCCTCGTCGAACAGCCTGTCCACGTCGGCATTGCGATATGCGGCGGCGTTGGAGAAGGGGACGTTGCCAACGGCGCTGGAGTGATACATGCGGCGCACGCCGATCTCGGGATCGACGCCGTTGCAGTAGGAGATCAGCGCCAGGTCGAAGTCGCGCTGGGTGAACACAGCGGTCGCGAAGGCGGCGGGATCGAGCGGCTTCAGGCGCAGCACGATGCCGACCTGCGCGAGCTGCTGGCGCATCAGTTCGGCGTAGCGTGCGAAGGCAGGAAACAGGAGCAGGTCGAAGGTCGCCCGTTCGCCGCCGTTCGTGCGCGGCAGCTTCGCCTGGTCGAGCAGCCCATTGGCCTTGGCTGGATCGAGATCGTACGCCTGCAGCGCGCCGGGCAGGGTCGCCCAGCGGATGGCGGAATGGATCGGCGCCTGCGCGACCCGGCCCTGCCCGAACTGCACGAGGTCGAGCATCTGGCGGCGGTCGAGCGCGTGGGCGAAGGCCTGACGCACCGGCAGCGCCGCCAGCGCGGGCCGCTGCAGGTTGAAGGCGAGCGTCATGATGCAGTTTGCCCCACCCGGCCCGGCTGTCGTCTCGGCGAGCGTGGCCTTGCCCTTGAGGCGCGCCACGTCCGCCGGCGCCACGCGACCGAGATAGTCGACTTCGCCGTTGGCCAGGGCCGCGATCTGCGTGGCGGTCTCGGGGATCACACGGAACACCAGCCGGTCGAGTTTCGGCAGGCCCGGCTTGAAGTAGGACGTGTTGCGCACCAGCACGATGCTCTCGTCGCGCCGGTAACTTTCGAAGCGGAAAGCGCCGGTGCCGATCGGGCGGGCGTTGGCCTCGTTGCGGTTGGGATCGGTGCCGGCATAGAGGTGGCGCGGCAGGATCGGCGCCTCGGTGACGTCGAGCTGCCGCAGGAGCGCCGGATGCGGGCGCTTCAGCCTGAAGATGACGGTGTTCGCATCGGGCGCTTCGATGGACTCCACGGCCGGCGCGAGGCCGGCACGCGTGCGGGCGTGGAACCGGAACAGCACCTCCTCGAAGGTGAACTTCACGTCCTGGGCGGTGAAGGGCTTGCCGTCGTGCCACGTCACGCCCTCCGCCAGGGTGAAGCGGACCTCGCGCCCATCCTCGGCGACCGACCAGCTGGTGGCGAGATCGGGCCGCACCGTGCCGTCGCGGTCGAGCGACACGAGCCCGTTGAAGATCGAGTCAGCCACCGCGTGGACCGGGCTGGCGGTCGAGATCGCCGGATTGAGATGGCCGGGATCGCCGTTCACCGCGACGATGACTGTCCGCCCATCCTGGGCCTCGGCCGCGCCGAGCGGGAGCGACAGAGATACCAGGAGCACAAGGAGCATTCGTAAGCGGAAAGTCATCATTTCTCATACGATGCGGGCAGGCGCCGGACAAGGAGGGAGGCGGTATCCCGGGCACCGGCCGGCGGAGGCGCGAGACGGTTTTCGTATCCGCCGCCTCCAAATGCGGCATACTTCGCGGCGCAGCGGTTGAAGGAGGTTTGGATGCAGCGTGTCACCCTGTCGGTCGACGACGATCTGCTGGCGACGCTGGATCGCCACATGAAGAAGCATCGCTATTCAAGCCGCTCGGAAGCGTTGCGCGACATCCTGCGTGAGGCCGCCGCGCGCGAATCGCTGGCAGAGGACAAATCCGGCAAGGACGAGGACTTCTGCATCGCCACGCTGGCCTACGTGTACGACCACGAGACGCGCGACCTCGGCCGCCGGCTCACCCGGGCGCAGCACAGGCACCACGACCTGCAGGTCGCGACGATGCACGTGCATCTCGACCACGATTCCTGTCTCGAAGTCTCGGTGCTGCGCGGGCCCGTGAAGGAGGTGCGCGCGATGGCCGACGACACGGTGAGCCAGCGCGGCGTCCGCCACGGCCAGCTCCATCTGGTGCCCGCCGAGCGGAAGCTGGAGAAGCATCGCCACGGCCACGAGCACGTGCACGCCTGACCCGGGTTTGGCGTTGGAGACGCTGCACCCGCCGGAGGCGGCGGCTACCCATCATCGTCGCGTGAGGTCGAAGTCATGAAGAAGCCGTTCCATCTGGCGTGGTTCCTGTCCCAGGGGTATGGCCCCAAGAGCTGGCGCAGCGCGTTTCCCGGCAGCGACGTCAATCGCTGGATGATGCCCGACATCTTCGTCGATCTCGCCAGGGGCATGGACCGCGCCTGCTTCGACTACATGATCATCGAGGACTCCTCGAACGTGCCCTATACCTATCAGGGCTCGCACAATTCCTATCTCCAGTACGCGGCGAGCGCGCCCAAGCTCGATCCGGCCGTGCTGGTGCCCTACCTCGCGATGGCGACCAAGACAGTCGGCATCGTGCCGACGCTGTCGGTGTCGGAGTATCCGCCCTACCTGCTGGCGCGTCTGGTCAACTCGCTCGACCATACGACCGAGGGCCGCATCGGCTGGAACTGCGTGACCGGCAGCAACGACGGCGCGGCGCAGAACTATGGCCACGACAAGCACCGGCCGCACGATGAGCGCTACGACGTGGCCGACGAGTTCGCCGATGTGGTGACGAGACTGTGGGAGGCGTGGGAGCCCGACGCGGTCGTTCTCGACCGCGATAAGCCGATGTTTGCCGATGGTTCGAAGGTCCATCCCATCCACCACGAGGGCAAGTACTTCAAGGTGCGCGGGCCGCTCAACGCGCCGCGCTCGCCGCAGGGACGGGTGCCGATCTGCCAGGCCGGCGGGTCGCCGCGGGGCCAGCAGTTCGCCTCGCGCTGGGCCGACACCATCATCACCGAGGGCGGCGGCAGCATCGCCAGCATGAAGGCCTACCGCGACAAGGTTCGCAAACAGGCGGCCGAGTACGGCCGCAATCCCGACGACATCAAGGTCCTGTTCCTGGCCCATCCGATCATCGACGTCAGCATGGAGGCGGCGCGCGACCGCGGCCGGATGGAAGCAGCCGAAGCCGAGAAGCATCTCGATCCGCATCTGTCGGGCATGTCGCGGCTGACCGGCATCGATTTCTCGAAGT
>LSKJ01000587.1 GCA_001557035.1 Rhodospirillaceae bacterium CCH5-H10
GTCGCAGCCCCGCGCCGGCCGGCGTTCCCGCCGATCGGCGCTAAGGATTTTCGTCGGCCGTCAGTAGCCGAGGTCGGCCGGCTGCTCGCAGCGCAGGTCGGCCACGCTGTTCTCCGTCGCCTGGCGGCCCGGCGTCGTCTGGCCGTCGCAGGTGTAGCGGATGCGCAGCGTCTTGGTGAGCCGGTCGGGCATGCCGAAGATATAGGCCATCGCCGGCACCTGGCATCGCGTCGGGCCTTCGCCGCAGATGTCGCGAACCTGCTGCGTCACGTCGATGGTCGAGGAGGGTCCGCCCCAGGAGGCTTCGAGGATGTCGATGCGCCGCGGCTTGATCGGGGCGCCGCCGACGCAGGCCATGCGGACCTTGAAGGTCGGCGGCGCGACCTCGGCGAGCACGAAGTTCTGCGGCTGACACGTCCAGATGACGGTGAGCTTCTTGGCGAGGTCGAAGCGGTTGTCGTTGTAGGCCGGGCCATTGGCGAACACGTCGCAGGGATAGCCGCCGGGGCAGGTGACCATGCTGGTCACGTCGGCGCCGGGACCGGCCTGCGGCAGCCCCCAATAGGCGCGCTTGATCTGCGCCGTCGACTGCACGACGCGCGAGGCCTGGCTGCACGCCACGACCGTGCCCATGACGGCCATTGCAACGAGTAAGAGACGACCCCAAGCCATGAAACCCCCGGTATATAACTGCACTCACAGTCCCAATATCCCGACCGCAAACTAACGTCAGGCTGCGGCCGCGGCAATCGGCCAAGCTTGACAGTATTTGCACTCTCTTTAAAAGAAGCGGCGATGGGGATCGCGATCTCCCCACGAGGCGACAGCCGAAGCATCGCGTCCTGCCCCACTTCACAAGGACGCCGCACATGCCTTCGCCCAACACGATATCTCCCGACAAGCTTGCCCGCCTCATCGGTCGCCCCGATTCACCCGTACTGATAGACGTCTGCACCGAGGAAGACTTTGCCGCCAATCCGCGCCTCGTGCCGGGGGCGGTGCGCCGCGCGTGGGCCGACGTCCCCGCGTGGGGGCCTGCCCTGGTCGCCGCCCGCCGCCCTGCGGTTGTTGTCTGCAAGAAGGGCCTGAAACTCAGCCAGGGAGTTGCCGCGTGGCTGCGTCACGAGGGCGTGCCGGCGGATGTGCTGGAAGGCGGCATCACGGGCTGGCAGGCGGCACGGCTGCCGACCGTGCCGGTCGAGCGCCTGCCGCGCCGCGACACCCAGGGCCGTACCGTCTGGGTGACCCGCAGCCGGCCCAAGGTCGATCGAATCGCCTGCCCCTGGCTGATCCGCCGCTTCGTCGACCCGCACGCGGTCTTCCTCTATGTCGCGCCTGCGGAGGTTCTCGACGTCGCCGACCGGTTCGGTGCCACGCCGTTCGATGTCGATCACGAGAAGGTGCACTGGAGCCATCGCGGCGAGCGCTGCACCTTCGACCTGATGGTCGAGGAGTTCGGCCTCGAAACCGAACCGTTGAAGCGTCTGGCGAAGATCGTGCGCGGGGCCGATACCGCGCGGCCGGAGCTTGCGCCGGAATCCGCGGGACTCCTGGCCGCCTCGCTCGGACTGTCGCGCATGTACGCCGACGATCTTGCGCAGCTCGAGGCGGGGCTCGCGCTCTACGATGCCTTCTATCGCTGGTGCCGCGACGCCGTCGACGAGGGACACGACTGGCCGCCGATCGCGAGGAAGTCATGAGCGCACCGAAACCGCACGGCGTTCCTTTTGCCGAGGCGATGAAGGTCTGGCTCCGGGTCGCCGCCCTGTCGTTCGGCGGTCCCGCCGGCCAGATCGCGGTGATGCACCGCATCGTCGTCGAGGAGAAGAAGTGGGTCGGCGAGCAGCGGTTCCTGCAGGCGCTGAACTACTGCACGCTGCTGCCCGGGCCCGAGGCGCAGCAACTGGCAACCTATCTGGGCTGGCTGATGCACCGCACCGCGGGCGGCCTGCTGGCCGGCACGCTGTTCGTGCTGCCCGGCATGGTCGCCATCATGGCGCTTTCCTGGGTCTACGTGCTGCTGGGCAAGGTGACCCTGGTGCAGGGCCTGTTCTTCGGCCTGAAGGCCGCGGTGCTGGTGATCGTGATCGAAGCAGTGATCCGCGTCGGCCGGCGGGCGCTGCGCAACAACGCCATGCGCCTGCTGGCGGTCGCGGCCTTCATCGCGATCTTCTTCTACGGCGTGCCGTTTCCGGTGATCGTGGTGGCGGCGGGATTGATCGGCTTCGCGGCCACGCAGCTCGGCTCGACGGCTTTCCAGGCCGGCGGCCACGGTACCGGCAACCGGCCGGCGTTGGGCGATGCGGACTCCCTGCTGGGCGAGGCAACGCCGGAGCATGCAAAGCCCAATTTCGCCTGGACGATCTCGATCGCCGCGATCTTCCTCGCCTTGTGGCTCGTCCCGGTGGCCCTGCTCTGGTTCCTGCGCGGGCCCGACGACATCTTCACCCAGATCGCGGTCTTCTTTAGCAAGATGGCGGTGGTCACGTTCGGCGGCGCCTATGCGGTGCTGGCCTACGTCGCCCAGCAGGCCGTCGACCATTACGGCTGGGTCACCGCGGGCGAGATGCTGGACGGGCTCGGGCTGGCCGAATCGACGCCCGGCCCGCTGATCATGGTGACGCAGTTCGTGGGCTTCCTCGGCGCCTGGCGCGACCAGGGAGGCATGAATCCGATCCTGGCCGGCACGCTGGGCGGCCTGCTGACGACCTGGGTCACCTTCGTGCCCTGCTTCCTCTGGATCTTCGTCGGTGCGCCCTATGTCGAGGCGCTGCGCAACAACAAGGCGCTGTCGGGCGCCCTGGCGGCCATCACGGCGGCGATCGTGGGCGTGATCCTCAATCTCGCCGTCTGGTTCGGCCTGCAGGTCCTGTTCGGGGAACTGCGGTCGGTCCGCCTGCTGGGCGCCACCGTCGATCTGCCGGTGCTGGGCTCGGCCAATATTGCCGCCGTGGCACTGGCGGCGGCCTGTGCTGTTGCTGTATTCCGCTTCCGCTTCGGGATGATCCCTGTCCTGCTGGCCAGCTCGATGGCCGGCATCGTCTACGCGCTGATGCTATAGGAAACCCATGACCGACACGCTCCCCGACCGCCTCTCCACCAATCCCAAGAGCCCGCATTACGACGAGGCGCTTCTGCAGCGCGGCATCGGCATCCGGTTCGACGGCCAGGAGAAGACCAACGTCGAGGAGTATTGCGTGAGCGAGGGCTGGATCCGTGTCGCCGTCGGCAAGACGGTGGATCGCAAGGGCAATCCGCTGACCATCAAGCTCAAGGGCAGCGTCGAGCCCTTCTTCGAGGCCAAGAAGTCCTAGAGTCTTTCCGTCTCAGATTGTCCCACCGACCTCATCCTGAGGAGGCCACGGAGTGGCCGTCTCGAAGGATGGGCAA
>LSKJ01000059.1 GCA_001557035.1 Rhodospirillaceae bacterium CCH5-H10
CGGGGCCGTAGAGTCCGTTCCAGGTCGCGGTCACGATGTCACCGGCGCCGGATTCGACGATCGTGGGAACGTCGGGCGCAAGCGGCGAGCGGGCCTGGCCGGTCGTGACCAGCGCCTTCAGCTTGCCGGCCTGGACGTAGGGCATGCCCGACGGAATGTTCGCGAACAGCACGCCCACCTGGTTGCCCATCACGTCGGCCAGCGCCGGCTGCTCGCCGCGATAGGGCACGTGCACGGCCTTGAGGCCGAGCTGCATGTTGAGCAGTTCGGACGTCATGTGCGGCGAGGAGCCGATCCCGCCCGAGGCAAAGGTGACCTTGCCCGGATTGGCCCGCACATAGGCCAGGAACTCCGCGAAATTCGAGGCCGGGAAGGACGGGTGCGCGACCAGCAGCATCGGCGTCGCGGTGAGGATGGTGATCGGCGTCAGGTCCTTGAGCGGATCGTAGGGCGACTTTGCGAAGATCTGCGGCGCCACCGCGATCGAGGTCTGCGGCGAGACGAGCAGCGTGTAGCCGTCGGGCGCCGACCTCACCACCTGCTCGGCGGCCAGCATGCCGCTCGCGCCGGTGCGACTCTCGACCATCACGCTCTGGCCCCAGCGTTCCTTCAAGGCGTCGGCCAGGACGCGCGCCACGAAATCGGTCCCCCCGCCGGCCGCAAATCCGACGACGATCTTCACGGGCTTGTTCGGGAAAGCCTGTGCGAAGGCCGGAACGGTGCCCGCGGCCGTGGCCAGAAGCGAGCCTATCGCCGTGCGACGCGTTATTCTCATGACGTTCCTCCACTTTCGTTTGCTTGATTGGCGAGGAGTGTCCGCACTGCGCTTGTCAGCGTCAATGCAGTCTTGCCGTCGTCGCGTGCGAGAGTGACAGTCGGAATCTCGACACGAACGATTTCGGTTCCGGTGACGACATGCTGACAGACCGCTACGGCCTTCCCCTCTCCACCGCGAGCGCGACTGCGCGCGACGCCTATGTCGAGGGCGTCGATCTCCTGCTGACCGTCTATCCCGGCGCGGCCGCCGCCTTCGAGCGGGCCATCGCCGCCGATCCCGCCTTCGCGCTTGCCCATATCGGCAAAGGGCGCGCCGCGCAGCTTGCCGGCAAGCTCGAGGCGATGCGCGAATGCCTGGCCGCGGCAACCGCCCTCGGCGAGGCAAGCACGGCGCGGGAGCTGAGCCACATCGAGGTCTTCCGCCGCCTGTTTGCCGGTCAGGCCGTCGCGGCTTTGGCGGCGATCCGTAGCCACGTGCAGACCTGGCCGCGCGATGCGCTGGTGTTGAGCCTCGCCGCCAACCAGGGCGGCTTGATCGGCATGTCGGGCCTGTCGGGCCGCGAGCAGGACCTGATGGATTTCCTGGACGGCCTCGCCCCGCACTATGGCGAGGATTGGTGGTTCGAGGCCCACCACGGGATGGCGCTGTCGGAGATCGGCCGGCACGAGGAGGCGCGCCCGAGGATCGAGCATTCGCTCGCCCAATACCGGCGCAACGCCTACGGCGCCCATGCCTTCGCCCATCTCTGCTACGAAACGGGGGAACAGGACGAAGGCATCGCGTTCCTGCGCGACTGGCTGCCGCTCTACGATCGCGGCGGTGGCCTGTTCGGCCATCTGAACTGGCATCTCGGCCTGTTCGAGCTGCATGCCGGGAACCTCGAAGGCGGATTGCGCCTCTACAACGACGCCTTCTGCGCTGACGATCATCGCGGCGCCATCCACCAGAAGCTGTCGGATTCCGCGGCCTTCCTGTGGCGCGCCGAACTGGCGGGTCATCCGCGCGATCCCGCGCGCTGGGCGAAGCTCAAGGACTATGCGCGCGAAAAACTTCCGCGTCCGGGCATGTCGCTGGCCGACTGGCATGTCGGGCTGACCTATGCCGCTACCGGCGACGACGAAGCACTCGAGGGCTGGGTCAAGGCCATCGAGGAACTTGCGCTTGCCGGCCGCTACCCGTCCGGTTCGCTGATCCCCACCGTTACGCGGGCCTTCGCGGCCTACCAGCATGGCGACCATGAAACGGCGATCGACCTGATCGAGGCGATCCTGCCTGAGCGTGAGCGGATCGGCGGCAGCCGGGCGCAGGGCGATCTGGTCGAAGCGACCCTGCTGCAGGCATATCTCGCCGCCGGCCGCGCCGACGAGGCGAGAGATCTGGCGGGGCGCCGGCGCGCGGGCCCGGCAGGACTTCCGGTTACGGGACCTGGCTCTGCGTGATCGCATATCCGCCGCGCTTTGATCGCCCGTCGGTTGCACCTATGCTGTCTGCCTGATTCGGGGAGAGAGCATCATGTGTAACGTCTGTCTTTCACGTCGCGGTCTGTTTTCCGGCGCAGGCGGTCTTGCGGTCACGGCGGCGGTCGGCGCCCTGGCGACAGGTACGGCCATGGCGCAACCGTCCCGCTCGGTCGAGACGCCCGACGCGGCGATCGCCCGGCTGATGGAAGGCAACGCGCGCTACGTCTCCGGCCAGATGTCGGAACGCGATTTCTCCGCCGGCCGCGCCGCTCGCGCCCAGGGCCAGGCGCCCTTCGCCGCCATCCTCGGCTGCGCCGATTCCCGGGTGGCGCCCGAACTGGCGTTCGACCAGGCACCCGGTGAGCTGTTCATCGTGCGCGTCGCCGGCAACTTCGTCACCCCCGACGGGCTCGGCAGCCTCGAATACGGCGCCGCGGTGCTGGGCACCAAGGTGATCATGGTCCTGGGCCACACGAGCTGCGGCGCGGTGAATGCGACCGTCGAGGCTCTGCAGAAGGGCAATACCCTGCCCGGCCACATCGCCGACCTCGTGCGCGCCATGAAGCCCGGCATCGAGCCGGTCCTCAAGACGCCG
>LSKJ01000588.1 GCA_001557035.1 Rhodospirillaceae bacterium CCH5-H10
CTGGGGCATGGAACGACCGTCAAGCTGTACCTGCCGCGAGCGCACATGGAAGCCGGGGTCGCACCCGAGCCTGCGCCGGCCGTCAGCGTTGCGGCCGGCACCGGACCGATCGTGCTGGTCGTCGAGGACGATCCCGTGGTTCGGGACTTTGCCGTCGCCGCCTGCCGCGAATGCGGCTGTAGCGTCTACGAGGCCGGCGACGGCGAGCAGGCCCTTCGCCTGCTGGAACAGCATCGCGACATCCAGCTCCTCTTCACCGATGTCGGGTTGCCGGGCGGCATGAACGGCCGCCAGCTGGCCGGCACGGCGACGGCGCGGCGTCCCGATCTCAAGGTGCTCTACATGACCGGTTACACGGCCAACGCGATCGTGCATCACGGGGTCATCGATGCCGGGGTCAACTTCCTCGGCAAGCCGTTTTCGGTGGCCGCGCTGGCGGCCAAGATCAAGGGCATGGGCTTCTAGCGCCCGGCGCGTTACTTTCCGAGAGCCATGCCACCTGACGAGACCCCGTCCGGACGGACGTCGGATACCGCGCCGAACGCACCGGCGTCGGCTGCCGTCGCGTCCCAGCCGCCGTCGCCGCCGGCACCTGCTTCGCCGGCGGGATCGGCAAGGCCGGAAATCGAGACGAGCCGCCTTCATCGCCTGCTTACGGTCGGGGGCACGATCCTGGCCCTGTTCATCCTCTACGAGGTGTTCACCTCATTCGTCGCCTATACCGACGATGCCTATGTCCGCTCCGACCTCGTGGCGGTGGCGCCCCAGGTGACCGGTCAGATCATCGAGGTCCATGTCGTCGACAATCAGGAGGTCAAGATCGGCGACAAACTGTTCACGATCGACCCGGAGCCGTTCCAGCTCGTGGTCAATCAGTGGAAGGCCCAGATCGATCGTGCCTCGGCCCAGCTCAAGGTCGCACAGGAGGAACTGGCGGTAGCCCAGGCTGCCCTGCAGGTCTCGACTTCGAGCCATACCTACGCCGTCCAGGAACAGAGCCGGTTCTCCGATCTCGCCAAGCGCCAGTTCGCGCCCATCGCCGAACTCGACCGCGCCAACGACGTGCTGCGGCGATCCCAGGCCGAAATGACGATGTCCACCGTGGCCATCGCCAAGGCGCAGACCGACATCGGTGCCCATCAGGCAGCGCTGGAGCTTGCTCAGGCGCAACTGGCGTCGGCCCAGTGGAACCTGGATCGCACCGTCGTCCATGCGCCGAACAACGGGCCGATCACCAACCTCACGGTCCGCAAGGGCGACATGGCCACGATCAACGTGCCGATCATCGGCATCGTCGATGCCGATGCCTGGCGCATCATGGCGAACTACAAGCAGTACTATATTCGCGACTTCAAGGTCGGCGACACCGCGTGGGTCTGGCTCGACAGTGCCCCGTGGCATTTCCACAAGGGCCGGATCACCGGCATCGCCCGCGGCTTCAGCCGCAACCCCGGCGTCGACAAGCTCCTGCCCTATGTCGCGCCGACGACCGACTGGATCCGTCTGCAGCGCCGCATTCCGGTGACGATCGTGCTGGAGAACCTGCCGCCCGGCTACAAGCTCTACATGGGCGCCGACGCGCGCACCGTCATCTTCCCGTGATCCGCCTGGGCATCGCGCGCTACGGACGGGCCGTGGCCGAGGACTTCCGCGAGGGCGCTCGCCTTCTCGACCGCACGCTGACCGGGTTCTGGCGCGAGCTGGCCGACATCGGCACCCGACCTGCGCAGTCGCGCATGGGGCTCGTCGCGGCGGTCTCGGTGGTGCTCACGACGAGCGTGGCGCTGCTGATGCAGCTCGATGCGCCGTGGTGGGCCGCGATCAGCGGCTACATGTCCCTGATGTCGACCGGAGCGGCCTCGGCGCGTCGCGGCGTGCTGCGGCTCAGCGGCACGGTCGTGGGCGCCTTTCTGGGTTTCGTCATGGCGCGCTGGTTGCCCTACGATCAGGTCGCGCTCTGCCTGTTCCTGGGCGTTGCAACGATGGCCGGAGTCATCGCCGTTCAGGTCAGTCCACACGGGCTGGCCTGGCTCTTCATGGCCATCACGTCCAGCCTCGTGCTCCTGATGAGCCTGAACGATCCGACCCTCGCCTTCCAGATCGCCTGCGACCGCACGATCGACGTGGCGGTCGGCGTGTCCTGCGCAATGGTGACCGCCAAGGTCCTGCAGGACTGGCACGCCGAGCCACCCCCGACGGCACCGGGCTGGCGACACCTGCTCGGCGCGCAGTGGCCTTCGGTGCTGCACGGGCTTCGGGCCGGGATTTCCGTGGTGACCGTGCTGATCGTCTGGACGCTGGTCGACCTGCCGGACGTCGGCGAAATGGCGGTCACGATCGCGGTCGTGATGGCGGCTCCCCTGATCGCCGATGGCGGCACCTCGACACGCCACCTCGTGGCGGAGAAATCCTTCCATCGCTTCATGGGATGCCTGCTGGGCGGCCTCGTGGCGCTGGCCTGCCTCGCCCTGCAGGTGGAATCGTTCTTCTGGTGGCTCGCCATGATCGGCGGCGTCGTATGGGTCGGCATGCACATCCAGATGGGGCGGCACGGCATTCCCTATGTCGGGACGCAGTTCGCATTCGTCTATGTCGTCACGATGGTGCAGGGATTGGCGCCGCCGGAGAGCATCATGCCGGGTGTCGACCGCTTTGCCGGCATCACGGGCGGTCTCGGCATACTGATGATCGTGTCGCTGCTGCTGTGGCCCAACGACCAGGAACTGAAGAACGAGCTTCGCACCTGACGCATCCTGCGCGTTGCATGCCAAGTTCCGGGCGGACCTATGCGCTCCGGACGACCGCTTAATCCCCGCCTGCACTTGTTGGCGGGGCCGGGCAGGTTAAGTTGCCGGCGATGACTGCAACAGCACCCCCGCCGACCGACCGTATCCTGCGGGCGATCCTGTCGATCATTTTTTCGGTCCTGTGCTTTTCCGTCCTGAACGCCATGTCCAAGACGCTGAGCCAGACCTATCCGGTCATCGAGGTCATCTGGGGACGCTACGTCTTCGCCTTCGTCTTCATGATGGTGATCTTCCTGCCGCGGGCCGGCCGGGCGCTTTTCCGCTGGCACAACGTGCCCAGCCAGATCGTGCGCGGCCTGCTGCTGTTCTTCTCCTCGTTCCTTTATTTCCACGGCATCGTCGACATGCCGCTGGCCTCCGCGGCCTCGATCTCCCTCACCAGCCCGCTGATCGTGACGGCGCTGTCCGCGAAGTTCCTGGGCGAGCCGGTCGGCCCGAAGCGCTGGGCGGCCGTCATGGTCGGCTTCGTGGGCGCCCTGATCGTGGTGCGGCCGGGTTCTGCCCACTTCGAGTGGCATTCGCTCTGGAT
>LSKJ01000589.1 GCA_001557035.1 Rhodospirillaceae bacterium CCH5-H10
TGGTCGCCGCGCTGATGACCCAGGTGACCTCGCGCATCGGCATCGTGCCGACCTTCGGCACCTACGCCTATCATCCCTACTTGCTGGCGCGCCTGATGGCGACGCTCGACCAGGTGTCGGCCGGCCGGGCCGGCTGGAACGCCGTCACCGGCAGTTCCGACTTCGCGGCGATGAACTTCGGCATGCCCGGCATGCCCGAGCACGACCTGCGCTACGACATGGCCGACGAATACATGGAGGTGGTGCGCGGCCTCTGGGGCTCATGGGAGCCCGGCGCGATGATCGCCGACCGCCAGAGCGGCAACCTGATCGATCATACCAAGGTCCACGGGGTCAACTACGAGGGAAAGTACTTCAAGACGCGCGGGCCGCTCAACTCCGGTCCCAGCCCGCAGGGCCGGCCGGTGATCGCCCAGGCCGGCGGCTCGCCGCGCGGCCGCCGCTTTGCCGCCGCCCACGCCGACACGATCGTGGTCAATGCCAAGGGCATCGATGCCATGCGCGCCTACCGAGACGACGTGCACAAGCACATGATCGCGCAGGGCCGCAAGCCGAGCGATTGCAAGGTGCTCTACCTGATCAATCCGATCCTCGGCGAGACCATGGAAGAGGCACTGGAGCGCAAGAAGAAGCGCGAGGTCATGGCGCAGGCCAACATCCAGGAGCGCCTCGCCCATTTCGGCAAGGTGACGAACATCGACTTCGGCAAGTTCGACCTCGACAAGCCCCTGCCCGACGACGTCACCACCAACGGCCACCAGCTCAATCTGGAGCAGTTCCGGGCGCTGGCAAACGGCCGCTCGATCCGCAAGACGATGGCCTCGTTCAACGCCGTCGACCTGTCGATCGACCTCTGCGGCACCTGCGATTCGGTCGCCGCGCGCATGGGCGAGGTCATGCAGGAGGTCGGCGGCGACGGCTTCCTCTTCTCCATGCCCAACGTCAACCGCCGCACTCTGGCCGAGATCGAGGACGGGCTGGTCCCCGCCCTCCAGGATCGCGGCCTGGTGCGCAAGGCCTACGAGCACAAGCAGTTCAGGGAAAATCTCCTCGCTTACTGATCAAGCAACGGAAGGACCGCATCCATGAGCAAGAAGACCATCGGCAGGCGCAGCACCCTGGGACTGCTGGGAGCGGGCCTCGTGGCGGCGCCCTTCATCCGGCCGAGTTATGGCCAGGCCGCCTGGCCCGAGCAGACGTCCGTGCCCGATATCCTCAAAGGCAGCGGCGAAGTCCGCATCGCCACCTTCGGCGGCCTGATGCAGGAGGTCCAGCAGAAGGCCTATTTCGAGCCCTTCGAGAAGATCACGGGGATCAAGGTGCGTGCCTTCCCGGGCTCCGACGCGACCAAGGTCAAGGCCATGGTCGAGACCGGCAACGTCGAATGGGACATGGCGCAGCTCAGCCGCGGCTCGATCATGAACCTCCAGAAGCGCGGCGATTATTTCGAGAAGATCGACTACGACATCGTCGATCCCGGCGTGGAGGCCCAGTACCGCTTCGAGTACGGCCTGGAGATGCTCGTGTGGGCGCAGGTCCTCGCCTATCGCACCGATGCCTTCAAGGGCGCCGTTCCGTCGGGCTGGGCCGACTTCTGGGACACCAAGAAGTTCCCCGGCGACCGCGCCATGTTCGGCACCAACAGCGGCGGCTGGCCCGAGATGGAATTCGCGCTGATGGCGGCCGGCGTGCCGGCCGACAAGCTCTACCCGATCGACATCGACAAGGCACTCGCGAGCTACGGCAAGATCAAGAAGGATGTCTTCAAATGGTGGGACACCGGCGCGGTGCCCATCCAGCTGCTGACCGATCGCGAAGTCACGATGACCACGGTCTGGAACGGCCGCATGGCCGCGCTGCAGGCCGCCGGCGTGCCGGCAGCGGTCAGCTGGCACCAGGGTCTGCTGAAGCGCGACGCCTGGGGCATTCCCAAGGGAGCCAAGAACAAGGTCAACGCCATGAAATTCGTGGCCTACTCGACCATGGCCATCCCACAGGCTCGCGTCTGTCTCGGCATTCCCTATGGGTCGGTGAACGCCAAGTCGAACGAATACATTCCGACGGAACGCCTGGCCGTCCTGCCCAGCGCGCCGGACATCAAGAAGCAGCTCGTCAACTACAACTACGATTGGTGGATCGACAATCGCGAGACGGTCATCCCGAAGTTCAACAAGTGGCTGTTGAGCTGACGCGATGAGCAGTGTCGGCCCGAACGGAGCAACTTCAGGCAAGGGAGCGTCGGTGACGCTCTCCGATCTGGAAAAGACCTACGATCGCGCCAATGCCGCCAAAGCCGTGGATGGCGTGTCGCTCGACATCCGCTCGGGCGAGTTCCTGACGATGCTGGGGCCCAGCGGCTCCGGCAAGACCACGACCCTGATGATGATCGCCGGCTTCGAGACGCCGACCGCCGGCGACATCGCGATCGACGGCAAGTCGGTGGTCGCCATGCCGCCCTACCGGCGCAATATCGGCATGGTGTTCCAGAACTACGCGCTGTTCCCTCACCTCACCGTCGAGGAGAATGTCGGCTTTCCGCTGAAGCAGCGCGGCGTTCCCAAGGCCGAGCGCGCCCGGCTGGTGGCAGAAGCCCTGGAACTGGTGCATCTGCCAGGCTACAGCGCGCGCTATCCGCGGCAGCTCTCGGGCGGCCAGCAGCAGCGCGTCGCCGTCGCCCGCGCGGTCGTCTTCAAGCCGCGCCTGCTGCTGATGGACGAGCCGCTGGGCGCGCTCGACAAGCAGCTCCGCGAGAACCTGCAGTTGGAGATGCGCCGCCTGCATGCCGATCTCGGCATCACCTTCATCTACGTGACGCACGACCAGGAAGAAGCGCTCACCATGTCGGATCGGATCGCCGTCATGAACGACGGCAAGGTGGCGCAGGTTGGCACCCCGGAGGATCTCTACGACCGGCCGGACAACCGCTTCGTGGCGGGCTTCATCGGCGAATCCAATTTCCTGCCGGCGGTCGTGCGCGGTCTTGAGGGCAACGAGGTGATCGCCGAGTGCGAAGGCACCCTCATCCGCGCCCTCTGCCCCGGCCGGCCGGCGAGCGGCGAGAAGGTGACGCTCACCACGCGGCCCGAGCGCCTGCGCTTCACCGACAGCGCGTGGAGCGCGGAGGCGTCGCAGAAC
>LSKJ01000590.1 GCA_001557035.1 Rhodospirillaceae bacterium CCH5-H10
GGTGTAGCCGGCTCGTCGCGCCCGCCGGTCGCGTGAAGCTGCACGGCCGCGGCGTTGTCCGTGATTCCGGCTTGCCCGACGACGTCGTCCCGTCGGCGAAGCAGCATGCGATCGAAGACCTGCCGGACGATACGATCGTCTATCTCCTGGGCAGTCGCTATTGTGAGACCGATCGCCTGTCCGAGATCGCGTGGAACCTGTTCGGCAATGGGCCCACGGGTTGGGCCCGCGTCCAGGCGATCTGCGACTATGTCCACAACCACATCACGTTCGGCTACCAGTTCGCTCGTCCGACCAAGACGGCTTGGGAAGCGTTCAACGAAGGCAACGGCGTGTGCCGCGACTATGCCCATCTCGGCATCGCCTTCTGCCGGTGCATGAACATCCCGGCGCGATACTGCACGGGTTATCTTGGCGACATCGGCGTGCCGCCGGTCGATGCACCGATGGACTTCGCCGGCTGGTTCGAAGCCTATCTTGGTGGGCGCTGGTATACGTTTGACCCACGCAACAACACGCCGCGCATCGGCCGTGTCCTGATTGGACAGGGCCGCGACGCCGCCGACGTGCCGATCACACATACGTTCGGACCGAACACGCTCGTCAGCTTCAAGGTCTTTACGGACGAATCCCCTGAACGCCGTCAGCGCGCGCCGGCGAGAATCGCGTCCGTCGTCGTCACCTCCGCATACTCGCCATCGAGCAGTGCCAAGGTCAGTTGATGGACGTCCTCGGCCGGCCATAGCCGGCCGGTCAGGTCGCGCTTGTCGCACGACCAGCAGGCATCGCCCGGCAACCGTACCCTGAAGCCGAGATTGCCGGCCACGCGCACCGTCGCCTCGACGGAGTTGGCCAGCAGGACACCGCAGATCACCAGCGGTGGCTTCTCGCCGCCTGCGCCCGCTCTTGCCTGCAGCTCCGCCGCCAGGTCGGTGCCGATGAACGCGCTATGGACCGTCTTGGCCACCACCAGCTCGCCGTCGCGCGGCGCCGTAAGCGGCAGGAAATCGTTGCCTTCCTGACCCGGCCGGAACGGCGATTCCGGCTTCTGGCCGTCATGCTTCACATGGACGATCGGCGCGCCGCGGCGGCGCCAGTCGGCCAGCAACCGCGCGATGTTGGCCTCGGCGCCCGGGTTGTTGCGAGGCCCCCACTTGGGATGGTCCATCGCCTTCTGCTGGTCGATGAGAATCAAAACGTCGTCAGCCATGCATCCCTGTCCCTTGCGCCGCGCGCACGATGGTAGTCGACTTGTCGGCAACAAAAACAGGAGGAAACGATGCAGTTCGGTTATTTCACCATGCCGTCTCATCCACCCGAGCGGTCGCTGAAGGACGGCCACGAATGGGATCTCCAGGTGATCCGCTGGCTCGACGAGCTGGGCTTCACCGAGGCCTGGATCGGCGAACATCACACCGCCCCGTGGGAGCCGCATCCCTCGCCCGACCTGCTGGTCGCGCAGGCGCTGATGCAGACCAAGAACATCCGCCTCGGCCCCGGCGGCTTCCTGCTGCCATACCATCATCCCGCCGAGCTCGCGAACCGCGTGGCCATGCTCGACCACATCTCGGGCGGGCGCCTCAACTTCGGTGTCGCGGCGTCGGGCCTGCCCAGCGACTGGGCGATGTTCAACGTCGACGGCATGTCCGGCGCCAACCGCGACATGACGCGCGAGGCGCTCGACATCATCCTGAAGCTCTGGTCGTCGAACGAGCCATTCGACTACAAGGGCAAGTACTGGCACGTCACCAAGCCCGACACGATGTTCGGCTTCCTGAAGCCGCACATCAAGCCGCTGCAGGCCCCGCACCCGCCGATCGGCGTCGCCGGACTTTCGAAGGGCTCGGATACGCTGAAGCTCGCCGGCGAGAAGGGCTACATCCCGATGAGCCTCAACCTCAATCCCGCCTACGTGAAGAGCCACTGGGAATCGGTCGAGACCGGCGCCGCCAAGTCGGGCCGCACGCCCGATCGCGGCCAGTGGCGCATGGTGCGCGAGGTCTTCGTGGCCGATACCGACGAGGAAGCGATGCGGCTCTCGGTCGGCTCGCACATGGGCCGCATGATGCGGGAGTACTTCCTGCCCCTGCTCTCCCAGTTCGGCTTCTTCGAGTACCTGAAGCACGATCCCGACACCGCGGACTCCGACGTGACGCCGGAATACTGTGCGAAGCACAACTGGATCGTGGGATCGCCCAAGACCGTCGCGGAGAAGATCGAGAAGATCTACGACGAGGTCGGCGGCTTCGGGCAGCTCCTCGTCTTCGGCTTCGACTATGTCGAGAATCCGAAGGCCTGGCGCCGTTCGCTCGAGCTTCTGTCGAAGGAGGTGCTGCCGAAGGTACAGCACCTCACGCCAAAGCAGGCCAGGCTGGCGGCCGAGTAGCAACGCCTCTTGCGCAGCGCGTTAGACCGCGACCGGCACGGCCTTGCCGGTCGCGGAGGCGACGCTGCCATGCAGGTGCGCCACCAGCCCATCGTCGAGCTTGAGGCGCGCCGCCAGCATTCCGAGATAGCCGCGCTCGGCAGCGTTATCGACGTCGATGGCCAGCAGCGAGGCGGCATAGATCTCGGCCGCCTCCTCCGGCGTCGCGGCAGCGCCGGCCACCGCGTCGACGTCGAGCTTGGCCCGCAGTTCGTCCATCACGAAGGCCTTGTCGTCCGCGCCGAGCGGCAGCTTGTCCATCTCGGCGAAGATGCGCGCCTGCTCCTGGGCATCGACATGCCCGTCGGCCTTGGCGGCGGCGATCATCGCGCGCAGCAGGTGACGCGCCAGCGTCTGCTGGCCGGCTTCGGTCGATGGATTGAAGGGGGTCCCGCTGGGCGCCGGAAGCATCGGAACCGGCGCACGAGGCGCCTCGGTCACCGGCGCGGCCTGCTTGCCGGCCTGCCAGTCGTTGTAGGCCTTGTAAGCGAGCGCACCGACCGCAGCCATGCCGCCCAGCTTGAGCGCTTCGCCGCCGATCTTGCGGCCGGTCTTCGAGCCGAGCAGTAGCGCCGCCAGGCCGCCGGCCAGCGCTCCGCCGCCCGCGCCGCTCAGGAATCCGCCCGAACCGCCCTGCCCGCCAGGCAGGCCGCCTAGAATGCCGCCCAGACCGCCGCCCTGGCCACCCGCTTGGCC
>LSKJ01000591.1 GCA_001557035.1 Rhodospirillaceae bacterium CCH5-H10
CCCATGCAAAATAAAGGTCTCTCGGCGCGACCCAGCAATGACTTATGGTGCGGGGATGATGGAAGATCTCCTCGTCCTCGCCCGCGACCCTCAAGCATGGGCCGCACTGGCGACCCTCGTGGTCATGGAAGTCGTGCTGGGCATCGACAACCTGATCTTCATCTCGATCCTGACCAACAAGCTGCCGGAGGAGAAGAGGTCCAACACCCGGCGCATCGGCATCGGGCTGGCGGTGTTCCTGCGGCTCGCCCTGCTGAGCGGCGTCGCCTTCATCGTGCAGCTCACCGCGCCGCTCTTTTCACTGTTCGGCCATGGCTTTTCCTGGCGCGACCTCATCCTGATCGCCGGTGGCCTGTTCCTGATCTACAAGGCGACCAGCGAGATCCGCGACCATGTCACGGGGGGCCACGAGGACGAGGAAGTCACGGCCGCCACGGTCGCCCGCGTCACGGTCGCGGGCGTCATCGGCCAGATCCTGATCCTCGACCTCGTCTTCTCCCTCGACAGCATCATCACCGCCGTCGGCATGACCGACGATATCCCGATCATGGTGATCGCGGTGATCGTGGCGGTCGGCCTGATGCTGGCGGCCGCCGACGGGCTGGCGAAGTTCATCGGTAACAACCCGACCATCGTCATGCTGGCGCTGGGCTTCCTGCTGATGATCGGCATGACCCTGATCGCCGACGGCATGGGCATGCACGTGCCCAAGGGGTACATCTATGCGGCGATGGCCTTCTCCGGGCTCGTCGAGGGGCTGAACATGATGGCGCGTCGTGCGCAGAGCAAACGTCCGCTGCGCAAGCGTCCGCGCTGACGCGCTGACAAGGCGCGCCGGGAGGGGCTAAGCTTGCCGCCATGAAGCTCAAGGATCAGGTCGCCATCGTCACGGGCGCCGCCTCCGGCATCGGCGCCGCGACTGCGCGATTGTTCGCGGCCGAGGGCGCGAAGATCGCGCTGGTCGATCTCGACGATGCGGGCCTGGCAAAGGTCGCGACGGAGATAAAAGCTGCGGGCGGCGAGACGCTCACCGTGACCGCCGATGTCAGCAACGCCGAGCAGGCACGTGCCGGCGTCGTACGCATCCTGGAGAAATGGGGCCGCATCGACGTGCTGGTGACGGCGGCGGGGGCCTCGCTGGGCGGCACGGTGGACAAGATCGACGAGGCGACCTGGGATCGGACCTTTGCGATCAACGTGAAGGGCACCTTCCTCTGGGTGCATCATGCCATCCAGCCGATGATCGCCGCGAAATCCGGCGCGATCGTCACCCTGGGCTCGCAGCTCGCCCAATCGAGTCTCGGCAACAACGTGGCCTACATTGCCTCCAAGGGCGCGATCGCTTCCTTCACCAAGACCGTCGCCGTCGATCACGCGCGCCAGGGCATCCGCGTCAACGCGCTGATGCCGGGCGTGATCGACACGCCCATGCCGGCGCGCTCGCTGAAACGCCAAGCCGACCCCGAGGCGGCACGGGCGCTGTGGAAGACCCGCCATCCGATGGGCCGCATCGGCCAGCCTGAAGAAGTGGCCAAGGCTGCGCTCTTCCTCGCCTCTTCCGATTCCTCCTTCACCACGGGAACGCTGCTGTTCGTCGACGGCGGCTGGACGGCGCACTGACATGCCGAGGAAGCTCACACCGGAACAGGTAGAGGGCTATGCCCGCGATGGGTACGTTTGCCCCGTCGATGCCTTCTCGACCGAGCGGACGCGCGCCTGGCGCGACAGGCTCGAAGCGTTCGAGCGCGCGCAGGGCCAGAAGATGACGCGCGGCCATAACTTCAAGCCGCACCTGCTGTTTCCCTGGGTCGACGAGATCGTTCATTCGCCCGAAGTGCTTGACGCGGTCGAGGATCTGATCGGCCCCGACATTCGCCTGTTCCATCTCACTGTCTGGCCCAAGGATGCGGGTTCCGGCGCCTATGTGAGCTGGCATCAGGACGCGACCTATTTCGCGCTCGAACCCGCCTGTCATGTCACGGCCTGGGTGGCGCTGACCGATGCGCCGGTCGAGGCGGGCTGCATGGAAGTCGTGCCGGGCTCGCACAAGCTGGGGCAACTGCCGCATGCCGAGATGCAGGATCCCGAGAACCTGCTGTCGCGCGGCCAGGAGCTCGCGGGCTCCTTCGATCGCAGCAGGACCGCGTTCATGCCGGTGAAGGCCGGCCAGTTCTCGCTGCACCACACCCATCTCGTCCACAATTCGCGGCCCAACCGCTCGAACGACCGCCGTATCGGACTCGGCATCAGCTACATCCCAACCTCGGCGCGTTGCACGTCGCCGACCAGGGTCAGCGCGATGCTGGTGCGGGGCGTGGACCGGTACGGACACTTCGACGACGAGCGCCGGCCACGGCAGGAGGCGGGACCCGAGGAACGCGCCTTCCATGCCGAGGCGGTCGACAGGTTCCGGAAGATGAATGTCGAACAGACCGACAACAAGGTTGCGGTCGTCAAGAGGTAGGAATGCACACGATCAGGCTGCCGTATCACGACCGCTATCCCTATTCGCCGATCACCGAGCGCAAGGATTATTCGTGGCCGGAGGGCAAGCGGCTCGCGGTCTATCTCGGCCTCAACATCGAACACTTCGCCTTCGGCGCGGGCGAGGGGCATCTGCTCACCGTCGCCAATCCGCCACCCGATCCGCGCACCTTCGCCTGGCGCGATTACGGCAACCGCGTCGGCGTCTGGCGCTGTCTCGAGCTGTTCGACGAGCTGAACCTGCCGGCGGCCCACCTGATCAACACCACGGTGTTCGACTATGCGCCGCAGATCGTCGATGCGCTGAAGGCGCGCGGTGACGAGTTCATCGGCCATGGCCGCACCAATGCCGAGCGCCACGGCGGCATGTGGGAGGCCGACGAGAAGCGCTTCCTGCAGGAGATCAGCGATTCGATCGAAAAGGCATCGGGCAAGCGGCCGCGCGGCTGGATGGCGCCATGGATGGCCTCGACCCGCGTGACGCCCGATCTCCTCAAGGAGACCGGCTACGACTTCCTGATGGACTGGCCCAACGACGACCAGCCGATCTGGATGAAGACGCGTTCGGGCCCGCTGATGAGCGTGCCCTATCCGATCGAGGTCAACGACAGCCCGCAGGTGCTGGTCCGCCATCACAGCGGCGACGAGTTCCGCGACATGATCATCGGCCAGTTCGAGGAACTGCTGCGCCAGTCGGCAAAGCAACCGCTGGTCTGCGGCATCGCGCTCCACACGATGATCGTGGGCCAGCCCTACCGGCTGCGGGCCCTGCGCGAGGCGCTGTCGCACATCGCCAACCATCCGCAGAAGGACAAGGTCTGGTTCACGCGACCGAGCGACATCTACGACCATTGCGCCGCGCTGCCCGACGGAACGATGACGCCGCCAGCGGCGTGACCCTGCGGTCTGATCCCGCGATGACGGTCGTCGGCATGACAGGCTGGCTGGCACAAGCCGGCCTGCGCAACATGCCGCTCGAGGAACTGGTCGACGGCTTCGGCCGCCGCCTCAACGAGGCCGGGCTGCGGGTCGAGCGGATGTTCGTCGGGATGAACACGCTTCATCCGATGATTCGGGCACGCAGCCTGATCTGGGACGCGGCCGACGGTATTGGCCAGCATTTCGAGTTTGGGCATTCCGAGATCGATTCCGAGCAAATCCGGAACAGCCCCTTCGCGCTGATGCTGCGCGACGGTATCGCCGAGCGGCGGTGTCGCTTCGACACGAACGAGGCTCTGTCCGACGTCCCGGTGTTCGAGGAGCTGCGCGCGGCGGGCATGACGGAGTGGATCGGCTGGGTGCAGCCGTTCGGCGAACTGTCGCCGCAGGTCGGCAGTCCGACCGAGGTCGAGCACGCCGAGGGACTCTGGCTCGTTTTTTCGGCGGCGACCGACCGGCTCGATGGCTTCAGTAAGGAACAAGTCGCCATCCTGCGCGAGGTGCTGCCGGTCTTCGCCCTGGCGGTGAAGGCCACCAGCATGCGCGGCATCGGCTACGGCTTGTTGGCGGCCTATCTCGGCAACGATCCGGCGAGCCGCGTGCTCTCCGGCACCGTGTTGCGGGGCGAGGTGCAGAGCGTCGAGGCCGTGGTCTTCTTCACCGACCTGCGGGGCTTCACCGCGCTGGCCGACACGATGCCCGGCCGCGATCTGATCGCGCTTCTCGACGACTATTTCAACTGCATGGTCCAGCCCGTCGTGGCGCACGGTGGCGAGGTGCTGAAGTTCATGGGCGACGGCATGCTGGCAGCCTTCGCCGTGGTCGCCGGCAACCGCGCCGAGGTCTGCGCCTCGGCCCTCGTCGCTGCGCAAGAGGTGCTGGCCCGCGTCGATGCGCTGAACGTCGAGCGGCGCAACATGGCGCAGCACGCGGCCTCGCTCGACATTTCCCTGCACATCGGCCGCGTCCTCTACGGCAATGTCGGCTCCGACACGCGGCTCGACTTCACGGTCATCGGTCCGGCGGTGAACGAGGCGTCGCGCATCGAAGCGCTGTGCCAGCCGCTCGGGCAAGCCTTGCTGGCGTCACAGGCTTTCGCCGAGGCCGCGACGGCGAGCCGCGACCGGCTCGTCTCGCTCGGCCGCCACCGCCTGCGCGGCGTGCGCGAGGAGACGGAGCTTTTCGGGCTTGCTGCCATGCCACCCATGTCATCCTGAGCGCAGCGAAGGATCTCACGTTCGCCAAAGAGTCCTTCGGTCGCTCCGCTAGGTCCTTCGCTTCGCTCAGGACGACAATTTAACGCCCGTACACCGCGCTCTCGAACGCATAGAACAGCGGCAGCGACTTCACGTCGGCGAAGGGCAGGATCTGGGTCATGTAGACGCCGCCCAGGCCGCGCTTGCGGTCGATCCAGTAGTAGGTGTTGGGCAGGCCGGCCCAGCAGAGGCTGCCGGGCGAGCGGCCGGTCGGGGCTTCCTCGTTGTTGATCAGGAAGCTCAGGCCCCATTGCTTGGGGACGCCGGGAAAGAACTCGGCATCGTTGGACAGGGCCGGCATCACGGTCTTCAGCAGGGACACGGTCGAGTCCCCCATCGAATTCGTCGCCATCGCGTCGACCGTTTCCGGTCTCATCACGACGTCGCCGCTCGCCGACTTGCCGTTGTCCAGCACCATGCGGACGAACTTGAGGTAATCGTTGGCCGTCGAATAGAGGCCGCCGCCGCCTGCCTCGAACTCAGGCTCCTGCGGGACCTCGCGCTTGAGGTCGGCGACCAGGCTGCCGTCGGCCTTGCGGTGATGGACGCGGGCCATGCGCGCCCGCATCGCCGGCGTGATGCGGAAGGCGGTGCTGTCCATGCCGAGCGGCACGAACAGGTCGTCGTGCATCACCTGACCGAGCTTCCGGCCCGTGACCGCCTCGACCATCTTGCCGGCCCAGTCGATGCCGATCCCGTACTGCCAGCGCGTGCCGGGGTCGAACAGCAGCGGCGTCGTCAGCGACTTGTCGAGGCCGGTGCCGATGGTGGGCACGTCCATGACTTCGCGATACTGCAGGATCTCCGGATTCCAGATGTCGTAGCCGAAGCCCGCCGTGTGCGTCAGCAGATGGCGCAGGGTGATGTCCCGCGTGGGCTTGCGCAGTCGCGGCTTGCCGGCAGCGTCGAAGCCCTCCAGCACCTGCACCTCGCCGAGATAGGGAATGATCTCTTTCGCCGGCGCATCGAGCTTCAGCGTACCACGCTCGACCTGCTGCATGGCCACCGCGCCGGTCACCGCCTTGGTCATCGAGGCGAGCCAGACGACGGTGTCGGGTGTCATGTCGGTGTCCTGGCCCAGGATCGCCTTGCCGAAGCCGCCCTCGTAGAGTGTGCCGTTTTCGCCCGTCGCGACGGCCGCCACGCCGGGTACGTCGCCGCGCTGCACGGCCTCGCTCAGGAGCGTGTCGATGCGTGTCTTCATGGCTTGGCTCCCGCAAGTCCGACCGTATCCAGCGCGAAGGCGTAGCCGATCGCCACCTCGTCGAGGCGCGAGAAGCGGCCCGAGGCGCCTCCATGGCCCGCGCCCATGTTGGTGTGCAGGATCACCGGCCCGCCGCCGGTCATTGTCGCACGCAGGCGGGCGACCCACTTGGCAGGTTCCCAGTAGGTGACGCGCGGATCGGTCAGGCCCGCCATTGCCAGGATCGCCGGATAGGCCTGCGCCGACACGTTGTCGTAGGGCGAGTAGGCGCGGATGGTGTTGAAAGCCGCCGCGTCGGTGATGGGATTGCCCCACTCGGGCCATTCCGGCGGCGTCAGCGGCAGCTTGTCGTCCAGCATGGTGGCGAGCACGTCGACGAACGGCACTTCGGCCACGATGCCGGCGAACAGGTCCGGGGCGCGGTTGGCGACCGCGCCCATCAGCATGCCGCCGGCGCTGCCGCCGTGCCCGACGATGCGCTTGGCCGACGTGTAGTTTGCCGCGATCAGTGCACGACCGGCTGCAACGAAATCGTCGAAGGTGTTGGTCTTCTTCTCGCGTTTGCCGTCAAGGTACCACGACCAGCCCTTGTCCGAGCCGCCGCGGATATGGGCGATGGCATAGACAAAGCCGCGATCGACCAGCGACAGACGGTTGGCCGAGAAGGAAGCCGGCATCGCCATGCCGTAGGAGCCGTAGCCATAGAGCAGCAGCGGCGCGCTGCCGTCGCGCACCAGGTCGCGGCGATGCAGGATCGACACCGGCACCTCGTCGCCGTCCTGTGCGATCGCCGTGATGCGTGTCGTGACATAGGCGTGGGGATCGTGCCCGGACGGAATCTCCTGGCGCTTGCGCAAGGTCCGCTGTCGGGTCGCCATGTCGTAGTCGTAGACTTCCGACGGCGTCGTCATCGACGAATAGGCGAAACGCATCGTCGTCGTATCGAATTCGTAGCCGCCGATCATGTCGAGCGAGTAGGCGGTCTCGTTGAAGGAGATCGTATGCTCGGCCTGTGTGGCGAGATCACGAATCACGATCGAGGGAAGGGCGTTGGCGCGCTCCAGTCGCACGAGATGACCGGCGTAGAGGTCGATGCCCAGGATGTAGGTGCCCGGTCGGTGCGGCACCAGCTCGCGCCAGTTGGCGCGCTGCGGCGCGGCGAGCGGCGCGGTGACGATCTTGAAATCGATGGCGCCGCCTTCATTTGTCAGGATGAACAGGGCGTCACCGCGATCCGACACGCTGTAGCGCACGCCCGTCTCGCGCGGCGCGACCAGGCGCGGCGCGGCATCGGCCACCGATAGATCGATCAGCCATTCTTCCGAAGTATCGTGATCGCCAACCGAGATGACGCAGAAGCGGCCGCTGGCGCTTTCGCCGATATGGGTGAACCAGCCGACGTTCTTTTCCTCGTGGACGAGGACATCGTTGGACTGCGGCGTGCCCAGCCGGTGCCGGAACACCTTGAGCGGGCGGTGGTTCTCGTCGATCTGGACGTAGAAGAAGAACGAGGAATCCCGGCCCCAGACGACGCTGCCGCCGGTCTCGGTCAGCGTGTCGGGCAGGTCATCGCCGGTGTCCCAGCGGCGGACGCGCAGGGTGAAGTATTCGGAGCCGCGCAGGTCCGCGCTCCAGGCCTCGAGCCTGTGGTCGGGCGAATGGCGCGTGCCGCCGAACTTGAAATAGTCGGATGCCTTGGCCAGCGCATCGCCGTCGAGGATCGTCCGTATCTCGCCGCCGTCGCGCGGCGTGCGGCCGATCTGCTGATGCTGGCCGCCCTCGCGGAATTTCCAGAGATAGGCGAAAGGCCCGTCCGGCGTCGGCACGCCGGAATCGTCTTCCTTGATGCGGCCGCGCATCTCCGCAACCAGCGTCTTCTGCAATTCCTTCGTCGGCCCAAGCCGTTCCTCGGCGTAGGCATTCTCGGCCTCGACATAGGCGCGGATGTCGGGATCGAGCAGCGACGGATCGCGCAGCACCTCCTGCCACTTCTCGTCCTTCAGCCACGCATACTCATCCGTGACCGTGACGCCGTGCAGGATGCGCTGCGACAGCCGCCGCTGCGCGATCGGAGGTTTCACCTCGGCGCTCAGTAGTTGCCGGCTTTGGCGGGCGCCTTCGCGGGCGCGGCGGCGCCGTCACCCAGCAGTCCGCGCATCTCGGCGCCCTTCGTGTCCCACCAGTCGGCAAGGATGCGAACGTCCCAGCCGATGCAGAAATGCTTCACGCCCATGTCGAGATACTTCTTGGCCTGGCTGGGATCGCGCAGCTCGACGCGCGGATGCAGGCCCTTCTTCAGCGCCGTCTCGATGGTCTTCTTCTCGGCCGCCACCACGTCTGGGTGATTGGCCTGTCCTGTCAGGCCGATGCTCATCGAATAGTCGGAGGCGCCGAACTGGATCATGTCGAGGCCCGGCACGTCGAGGACGCGGTCGAGATCGTCCACGCAGGACTTCTTCTCGACCATGATGGCGATAACCACCTCGTTCAGCGCATCGACATAGGCGGGCGAGCCACCGGTGCGGACCGTGCCGACGTCGCGGCGCATGCCGACGCCCAGGCGTCCGCGGCCGCGCGCGCCCTCGGCCATCGTCGTCTCGGCGCGCACCGCGTCGACGGCGGCCTTTGCGTCCTCCACCGAACGGATGTCGGCGAACAGCACGCTCTGGAAGCCCGAGCCGATCGCGCGCATGGCCTGGTGCGTGTACTGGGTCTGCTCGATCTTGATCATGCCCGACATGCCCATCAGCTCGAACGAGCGACCGAGATTGTCGAGATCGTGCATGGTGAACGGCGCGTACTCGGCCGTGAACTCCACGTAGTCGTACTGCCTGGAGTGGCCGATCAGTTCGACCAGCGTCGGCCAGGCCGACAGGATGTGAGTGCCGACGGTCGGCCTGCCCGCGTTCAGCGCTTCACGAAGTGGATTGCGGCTCATCTTGTTCCCCCAGGGTGGTCGTTCGGGCTAGTGTGGCACCTTGTGCAGGGGGAGTTCCATGTTTCCGACGAGAGATAAGCTGACAATCTGCTTCGCGCATGCGGCATACCAGATGAAGGACCAGTTCGATGCCCGGAATACCGGCATCAACAGCTTCCAGGTGCGCAGCTACGACGAGTTCGTGCAGAGGGTCGGTGAGGCCGATGTCGTTTCGGTCTCCGGTATGTGGAAGAACGACATCATCCCGCATGCCTCGAAGCTGAAGTTCATCCAGTCGATCAGCTCGGGCATGGACCAGTATTCCAAGGAACAGTTGGGCGCCAAGGGCATCCGTCTCGCCAGCGCGGCCGGGGTCAATGCGCGTGCCGTGGCCGAGCATGCGCTGGCGCTGATCCTGGCCGTCTTCCGCCGCATCCCCGAGGCACGCGACAACCAGCACAAGAAGGTGTGGCGCGGCATGCTGGGCGATCTCACCCAGCGCGAGGACGAGCTGGGCGGCAAGACGCTGCTGATCGTCGGCATGGGCCGCATCGGCAGCCATCTCGCCAAGCTCGCCAAGGCCTTCGACATGAAGGTGGTCGGCATCCGCCGCGATCCGAAGGCCGGCCCCAACGGCGCCGACGAGATCCATGGCATGGGTGATCTGGTGAAGCTGATCCCGCAGGCCGACATCGTGGCGCTGACCTGCGCGCTGACGCCCGAGACGACCGGCCTGATGAGCGACGCGGCCTTCGCGGCGATGAAGCCGTCGTCGGTTTTCGTGAACGTGGCGCGCGGCAAGGTCGCCGACGAAGCGGCCCTCATCAAGACGATGGAGGGCAACAAGATCTGGGCGGCGGCGCTCGACGTCACCGCCGAGGAGCCGCTGCCGGCAGCCTCTCCGCTGTGGACGCTGCCGAATGTCTTCATTACCCCGCACACCGCGGGCGAAACCCGCGCCTATGAAGACAATGTCATCGACATCCTGATCGAGAACCTCGACCGCCTGTGGCTGGGCGAGACGACGCTCCGCAACCAGGTTCTGTAGGCGAGGCTTACAGTCCCGCCCTCGGGAAGGACGGGCTAGTCCTTGTCCTTCTTGTTGCCGCCGCCGTTGTTGCCGCTCTGCCGCTGCTGCTGCTCAGCCTTGGGCGGCTGGGCGATCTGCTGCTGGGGCTGAGGAGCCGGCGCACGGGTCTCCTTGTCCTTGGGCGCCTGCTGCTGTTGGGGCTGGGGCTGCGGACGCGGCGGCTGGGCCTGCTGTTGCGGGGGCTCGGCCCGCGGCTGCGGCGCGGCCTGTCGCGGCGCTTCCTGATGGGGCGCAGCTCCGGGCTTTGGCGAAGGCTGCGGGGCAGCCTGGCGCGGCTCTTCCTGGCGCGGCTGCGGAGTCGCGGCCGGCTTCGGGGCAGGGGCTACCTGCTTCGGTTCGTCCTGCTTGGACTGCGGCGCAGCATTCGGCTTCTGCTGATCCGGAGCCGCCTGCTTACGCTCGTCCTGACGGGAGTCCGGGCGAGACTGCGGCGCATTCGGCTTCTCGGGCGCCGGGGCAGCCTGCCTAGGTTCGTTCCGCTTCGCATCGTCACGCTTCGCGGGAGACGGATCGGGCGAGGCCAGGGCCGGCTTCGGCGGCGCCGGGGCTGCTTCCTTCGGCTGGTTGGCGGCCGGCTTGCCGGGCTCCTGCCTGGCCTGCTCCGGCGCAGCCTTGTTCGTTTCCTTGAGCGCCGGCGGGGCGCCACCCTGACGCGGCTGCAGCGGCGGTGTGGCGGGCTTGGCTGTCTTCACGTCGGGGCTTTCGGCGGTCTTGGCCTTGGCATCGGCGCCGGCCTTGGTGTCCGTCGAGGCGATCTTCGGGCCGGGGGCGGCAGCCTTCTTCTGCTGATCCGTCGTAGCGGGCTTGGCGAGCGTCGGCATGTCGGCGACGGCCGTCTTGGCCACCGCGACGTCAGCCGTCTTCGTCTTGGCCTGAGTCTTCGCTTCATCGGGCTTCGTCGCGGCCTTGGCGTCTGTCTTGACGTCCGCCACCGCGGCGACCGAAGCGGTCGGTGCCGGCGGCGCGGCGACGGGCGCCACGGCGGCCTTGGCGATCTTGTCGGCCGCGACGTTCAGCGCGGCGCGCTGCACCGGCTGCGAGCGAACGAAGGCCTGTGACGGCACGACGGTCGCGAAGCGCTGGTTGGCCAGCACCGAATTCTGGCCGGCAATGTATGCTTCGCGGCGCTGCGCGCGCTCCCAGCGATCGTTCAACTCGCGATCCTGAATCATCGCGGCGCGGTTGATGCGCTGATAGTAGTCGCGGTTGGTCGTGTAGGGCGGCACGTAGACCTCGCGCGGTCCCAGCGGGAACCAGCCCACCGGGCCAGTCGTGCGGCCCTGGTTTCCGAGTTGGGCTGCCAGTTCGAGGCCGCCCACGAAGGCGACGAGGGCAGGCGCATAAACAGGACGCTGCTCGCGCTGCGGCGGCACCCAGACCCAGCGATTGTTGCTGTTGGCCCAGCGGCCATAGTGATACGGCGCGAAGCCCCAGGGCTGCTCGTCGATCCAGGTCCAGCCCCACGGCTTCACATAAGACCAATGGCCGGTGCGATAGGGCGCCCAGCCGGCCGGCGTCGAACGCGGCACCCAGACCTGGCCGTAGCTGCCGTCGTTGATCCAGTTGCCGTAGGCGTTGAGATCCTCGTAGCCGGTCATGCCGGCCGGCACGTATTGCGGCTGCTGGTCGTAGATCACCTGCCGGTCGCGCGCGGCCCAGGAGGCGGCGGGCGCCGGAGGAGCGGCCTGGACAGTCCGGAGCTGCAGCGCGCTGCCGTCGCCGAAGACCTCGCCGACTTCACCCGCGCGCACCGCCAGCGTCTGTCCGTTCAGGCCCTGGATCTGCGCGGCGCCCGAGCGCACGCCCAGCCGCGTCGGATCCTGAGTCGACCCCGCCTCGACATAGTAGTCGCCCTGCTGCTGCAGGGTGATCGTGCCGCGGGGCGTCACGATCTCGTACGGCTGCGCGGCATCCATCGCGAAGGTCTTCACGTCGACGCGGCCCTGCGCCAGTTGCAGGCGCACCTGGGCGTCGTCGATCTGCGTCATGTCGAGTTCGGTGGAGCCGTCCATGCGGATGCGCGTGCCGGCGACTGAAACCTCGCTGCGCGCGTTGGGTTCGGTCCAGAGGGCGTCGCCGGTGGTCAGCGGCGTGTTGACGATCGCCTTCGTCCAGCCGCTCTGCTCGTCGTCATGGAAGGAGACGGTCCCGTCCACGAACGCGAGGCGTCCGACGCGGCCCGGAGGCTCGCTTTGTGACTGTGCCGTGGCGGAAAAGGTCACGAGTGAGGCGCCGACCACACCGGCCAGGACCTTCCACGCCGCACGACCGAAGACTTCGCCCATCCGGGACCTCCTGCTAGGCTAGGTCACGAGAACGTCCACCCGGTACCGCGGTTGCACGGACCGGGAGAAACACAGGGGGAGAATATGAGCGTCGCCGATCCGCACCGCGTCGTCCTGACGGGCGAGAACCCGTTCCTTCGTCTCAGCGAGAAGGACGGGGATCCCAATTCCACCGATGCCAGCTACTGGCGAATCCTGTTCTGCCCGGCCGGCCCCGGCCATGTGCTGTACCTAAAGAGCGAGCTGACGCACGGGCACTGGCGCATCTATTCCGACAACATCGCCATGGCGCGCTGGCTGCAGCAGACCGTGCAGGGAATGCTCAATCCCGAGCTGAAGGACCTGTCGATCCCGGTGATCGACGCCGATTTCAGCAAGTCCGGCGACCCGCGCTATTTCTGGACCGAGTATGTATCCGCCGCCGACGCCGAGATCGCGCTGACCTGGCACGATATCGGCGATCCGCTGCTGATCCATACCGAGCCCAACAAGGAGCCGAACCCGCGCCCATACGGCGTCTGCACCGTCCTTGTGCCCGCGCTGTCCGGCCGGTTGACGCTGAACGGCCAGCAGGCCCGCGGCAAGCCCTGGCCCCGCGAACGCGAAGGCCGCCCCTTCAGCACCTCGGCGCTGGCCTTCTCGGAGAGCTGGACGGAACAGCGCTGATCGTCAGTTAGACGCAAGGCCTACGGCGCGAAGCCGTAGGCCTTGGCGAGTTCGGCGTAGCTGTCGCGGCGGACCTGTTCGTCGTGGGTCCAGGTGACGACGGCCATCTCGTCGACGCCGACCTGTTCCTTCAGTTCGGTGATGCGCGCCGCCACCTCCGGGCCGGTGCCGACGAAGGAGTCCTTGCGGAACTGCTCCATCTTCGCTTTCTCGAAATCGGCGAGCGGCGCCTGCGCCGCCTCGTCGGGCGGCAGCAGCGGACCCAGGATGTTCTTGTCGCGATTGATGCGGCTCAGCGCCCGTGACGTGAAGTGATACTGCGCCTTTTCCGCCGTGTCGGCGGCCAGCGCCCAGACGCAGAGCGCGGAGCGCGGCTCGGGATGCCGTTCGCTGGGGCGATAGGTTCGCTTGTAGAGGTCGATGGCGCGTTGGCCGCCCGCACCGTCGCTGAAGAACCAGGCATAGCAGTAGGGCAGGCCGAACAGGGCCGCGACCTGTGCGCCGTAATCCGAACTGCCGAGGATCCAGACCTCCGGCGCCGTCGCGCCCTGCGGGAAAGCCTTCACCGCGGCGAAGGGATGGCGGTCGACCAGCGGTTCGTTGTGCACCCAGGCGATGAGGTCGCGCACGTCGGCGGGGAAGTGCTCGGGCCGCTCGTTGGCCGCGGGATTGAGCGCAAACGCCGTGCGGCCGTCGGAACCCGGCGCGCGACCGAGGCCCATGTCGATGCGGCCCGGCGCCAGCGCGTCGAGCACGCGAAAGACCTCCGCCACTTTGAACGGCGAATAGTGCGGCAGCATGATGCCGGCGCTGCCGATGCGGATGCGCTCCGTGGTGGCGGCGATCGCGGCCATCACGATCTCGGGCGCGGTGCCCACGATCGTCGGATGGTTGTGATGCTCCGACACCCAGAAACGCTCGTAGCCCAGCGCCTCGCAGTGCTTGGCGAGCGCCACGGTGTTGCGGATCGATTCGCCGTGCGGCCGTCCGGAGACGGCGATCGACTGGTCGAGGACGGAAAGGCGGAAGGGACGCGACATGGAGCGGAGATGGGCCTTGCCGTCTATTCCGGCAAGGTCGCGATCATGTAGAGCGTCTGGAGTTGCTGCGTCGGTCGCGCATTCTTGCCGAACACGTCGCCGAAGATCGTGGCGATCTGGCCCGACCGGTAGATGTGGCTGAGCGCGCGGTCGACGGCCAGGCGGAACGGGCCTTCGCCCAGCTTCATGGCGAGCGCGAAGGGCTCCAGGCTGAGATAGGTGTTGGCCAGCAGGATCTTCGCGGCGTCCTTGTGATCCTTGATCATCGCCGTGAGCATCGCGCCGCCGGCGAAGTAGGCCGAAATCTCGCCCTTCTCCAGCGCCGTCATGGCCGCGGTGAAGTCAGTGAAGGGCACGACGGTCGCGTTGACGTGGATCGAAGCCAGCGCCTTCTTCAGTTCTTCCTCGGTCAGCGTGCCGGCGACGGCGCCGATCTTCTTGCCGGCGAATTCCTGCATGTCGCGCGGGCCGTCGTTGCGGATGGCGAAGGTCGTGCCGTCGACGAAGGTGGTGATGGAGAAGTCGACCACGGCGCGGCGGTCGAGCGTCTCGGTGAGCGAGTCGCAGAGCAGGTCGATCTTGCCCTGCTTGATCATGTCGAGGCGGTTCTCGGTGGTGACCGGCACGAACTCGACCTTGAGACCGGGCAGCTTGAGCTGCCGGGCGATGTCCTTGGCGACTGCCTCGCAGAGCTGGACCATGAAGCCGTTGGGCGCACCGTTGGCGCCCTTGTAGGCGAAGGGATGCGCATTCTCGCGGAAGCCGCCGCGCAGGACGCCGGTCTTGGCGATGTCGTCCAGCGTGCCGGCCCAGGCGCCGCCCGCCGCCAGGAGGCTCGTTGCCAGCGCAACACCACTCAGGAATCGCTTCATCTCGTCCCTCGTCGAATGAGGGCGGAACAATCCGATATTCGGTCACGCGTGGCCACTGGAAATGCGGAAGACGAGGATTGTAGCGGCTTGTAGCGCCGCGTCCTGCGGGCCAAACTCCCGGCCGAATTTCTGGACCCCCGGAGGACCCGTATGTCGACCGCCACTGCCGAAATGAAGACCCAGGCCCCGCCGGCCAATACCTACAGGCCCAAGGGCATGCTGATCGGCGGCAAGTGGGTCGAGAGCGCATCCGGTGCGCGCATCACGATCGAGAATCCCGGCAAACGCACGGCCGTCGCGGAAGTGCCGCGCGCCGCGGAGGCCGACGTGAACGCCGCCGTTGCGGCCGCCGAGAAGGCTTTCCCGGCGTGGAAGAACGTGGTGCCGCGCGAGCGCGGCAAGATCCTGCTGAAGATCGCCGAGGTGCTCGAGGCGCGCAGCGAGGAGATGGCGCGCACCATCGCACTCGAAACAGGGAACGCGCTGCGCACGCAGGCGCGGGGTGAGGCCAAGCTTGCCGCCGACATCTTCCGCTATTTCGGCGGGCTGGGCTCGGAGCTCAAGGGCGAGACCGTGCCGCTCGGCGAGCATGTCCTTTCCTACACGCGGCGTGAGCCGATCGGCATCGTCGGCGCCATCATCCCGTGGAATGCGCCGGTGATGCTGGGCGCGCTCAAGATCGCGCCCGCCCTCTGCGCCGGCAATGTGCTGGTGATGAAGGCGGCCGAGGATGCGCCGATGGCGGTGCTGCTGATGGCCGACATCTGCCAGGAGTTCCTGCCGCCGGGCGTGCTGAACGTGATCACCGGCTACGGCGCGGAATGCGGCGGTCCGCTCGCCAACCATCCGAAGATCGCCAAGCTCTCTTTCACCGGCTCGACCGAAATCGGCAAGGTGATCATGCGCGCCGCGGCCGAGCGCATCGTGCCGGTGTCGCTGGAACTCGGCGGCAAGAGCCCCTCGATCGTCTATCCGGATGCCGACGAGGATTGGGCGGTCGACGGTATCATCAACGCGATGCGCTTCACGCGTCAGAGCCAGAGCTGCACGGCCGGCTCGCGCATGTTCCTGCATGAGGACATCTTCGACAGCTTCCTCGCGAAGCTCGAGAAGAAGACCACGGCACTCAAGATCGGCGATCCGCTCGACGAGGCGAGCGACATCGGCTCCATCATCAACAACAAGCAGTACTCCAAGGTCTGCAAGTACGTCGAAGACGGCCTCGCCCGCTCCGATGCCAAGCTGGTGTTCGGCGGCCTGCCGCCCAAGACCGGCCCGCTGAGCGAAGGCTACTTCACCATGCCGACCGTGTTCGCCGACCGCTCCAACGACTGGCGGCTGGCGCGCGAGGAGATCTTCGGGCCGGTGCTGGTGGCGATCCGCTGGAGCGACGAGGCCGAGGCGATCCGCATGGCCAACGACAGCCATTACGGTCTCGCGGCCTATGTCTGGACGCACGACATCGGCAAGGGCCTGCGCGCCGCGCACGCCATCGAATCGGGCTGGGTGCAGGTCAACCAGGGCGGCGGCCAGACGCCGGGCATGTCCTACGGCGGCTACAAGCAGAGCGGCCTCGGCCGCGAGTTCTCGCTGGAAGGCATGCTCGACAGCTTCACCCAGCGCAAGAGCGTGACGGTGAACCTCGCGGTCTGAAGGTTCGAGTAAAGGTCCCTCGCTGACGCTCGGGATGACAATTTCGTTGTAGTTGGCGCACCGCGCCAATTCCTTCAACGTTGTCATCCCGAGCGCAGCGAGGGACCTTTCTCCTAATTCGGCACCCTCAGATGATGCTCGGTCGCGCCCTGATAGGCATGACCGATGCGATAGAGCATCGCTTCGTCGAACGGGCGGCCGACGAGCTGCAGGCCGATCGGCGCGCCGTTCGTATCGAAGCCGCAGGGCACCGAGAGCGCCGGCACGCCGAGCGTGTTGAACGGGCGCGTCAGGCCGGTGAAGCCTGCCACCATCTTCAGCACCGCCGGCCCGCCCTTGGTTTCGGTATCCGTCTCCTCGATGGTCGGCAGCGGGAAGGGGATCGCCGGCAGCAGCACGGCATCGACGCCGTCCATCGCCGTCGACAGGAACTCCTTCACGAAATGCGCCCGCAGGCGCAGCGCATCGATGTACTGCGTCGCCGGGATGAAGAAGCCCGCCTCCATGCGCGTGCGCACCTGGTTGGCGTAGAGCTCGGGCGTCTTCTCCATCCACGGCCGGTGCATGGCGGCGGCCTCGCACTTCACCATGACCTCGGCCGCACGATAGAGCGCGGTGAAGTCGGGCAGCGTGACGGGCGTCACCCTGGCGCCGAGCCGGCCGAGCGTGTCGGCCGCGGCCTGCACCGCCGCGCCGATCTGCGGATCGAGCGGGGCAAGCCCTTCCTTCGGCAGCGCGAGACCGATCCGCAGGCCCGCGACGCCGCCATCGAGCAGCGCCTCGTAGTCGGGCACCGGCTTCTCGCTGGTCGTCGAATCCTCCGGATCGTGGCCGGCGATGACGGCGAGCATGCGGGCATTGTCGCGCACGGTGCGCGTCAGCGGCCCGACATGGTCGAGGCTCCATGAGCGCGCAACCGCGCCGGCGCGGCTGACGCGGCCGTAGGTCGCCTTCATGCCGACCACGCCGCACGCTGCTGCGGGCAACCGGATCGAGCCGCCGGTATCCGAGCCCAGCGCGCCGTAGATCATGCGTGCAGCCACCGAGGCGCCCGAGCCGCTGGAACTGCCGCCGGTCACGCGCGTCTGGTCCCACGGATTGCGGCAATGACCGTGATGGACGTTGTGACCGGTGGGGCCGGCCGCGAACTCCGCCATGTTGAGGAAGCCGAGCTCCACCACACCCGCCGCATCGAGCTTGCCCAGGACCGTTGCCGTCACCGGTGCCACCCAGTCGCCGCGGATCTTGCTGCCGCCGGTCGAGACCTCGCCCTTGCGGTAGTACATGTCCTTGTGCGCCATCGGCACACCGTGCAGCGGCCCACGCCTCTTGCCGGCGGCCAGCTCGGCATCCATCGCCCTTGCCTGTTCGAGCGCCTTCTCGCGATAGACGCGCAGGAAGGCGTTGACCCTCGGCTGCCATGCATCGATGCGGGCGAGGCAGGCTTCGGTCGCGGCGACCGACGTGGTGCGGCCGTCGGCGATGGCATCGGCGATGGCGGTGAGGTCGTCGAGCGCGAGATCTTCGTTCTTCACGAGCGCGCTTCCTTCGCCATGACGCTGGCGAACGAAGCCGGATCGTCGTCGAAGGTGAGGCGTGCGGCGGCCGCCTTGCGCACCGCGTCGTTCAGGATCTCGACCTCGGCTGCCAGTTCGGCGAGCCGCTTGTCGTCATAGCTCATGCCCTGCAGGCCCGCGGCGATCCCGGCGGCCGTCTTCGTCTTCTCGTCCATCGACTTCTCCTCAGAGCTTGAGCCGGCGCGCCTCCATGCGGGCGCGATCCTCGGCCGGGAAGGTCATGATCTTGCGGATCTTCTGATCGAACTTCATGCCGACCGCCTCGGCGCAAGCAGCAAGCGTGCCGGTCTCGGCCTCGAACAGGAAGTGCGTGAAGGTGATCGTCTTGTCGGTGAAGGTCGCGAGACCGCTCATCACCACCGCGAGGTCGCCGGCCCGCAGCGGGCGGCGATAGCGGTTCAGCATCTCGACCACGACCGACCCTTCCTGGCGTTCCTGCATGGCGGCGCGGTCGAAGCCCAGGTGATTCCACAGGACCGGCGCGCCGTCGGAGTAGCGGCCGAAATAGTGGCGCGGCAGGAAGTCGCCCCGCTCGTCGCATTCGTCGGGCGTGATCTGCGTGCGGCCGACTTCGATCAGGCCGAGCGAGGGGGCGTCGGCGAGCGAAAGGTCGGGCAGGGTGAGCTTGCCAACGCTGCGCGGCCGGGCGGAGTCCGGCAGGGCCACGCAGGCCGCCTCGGCCGTGGCGCGGAACGCGGCCGGCCAGGGACGATCGCATTCGATGCGACGACGGATGGTGGCGGCGACCTCGCCCTTCGCGGGATTGCGCACTTCGTGATAGGCGACGAGATCGCGCTCGCCGACCTCGACGGGGGCGGAGTGGACCTCGACCGGCTCGACCACGCGGAACTCGCGCAGGTAGCGGACATGGTCGTCGACCGGCCGCGAGGCGACCCCGGCGGCCCGCTGGGCGCGCGGTCCGAAGCCCAGATGCGCCAGCAGGCTGGCCGAGGCCTCATGGGCGAACTCGGTATAGAACTGGACGTTCAGATGGTTGTTTTCGTCGCACTGCCATGTGTTCACGGCGGTGCTGAAAGTCGGGATCAAGGCGGGACTCGACACGCTAAAGGCTCTCTGCAATCTGTGGATGACTGCCTCTGATGGCCTAAAAAGCCCCAAAAATCGACATTTTCCGTGCATTCCGGACTTGCGGGGGATCGATTCGTGGATAACCTTGGCGCCGTCAACGCTGCCCTGGGGCGTCAGGAGACGTTGGCGAAACCAAGAAATGTAAGGAACCCCTCAACCATGGCTACCAAACCCACCACCGTTCCGACCGTTCCGCTGTCCAAGGTCGCGGCCGAGCTGGCCGAAAAGACGGGCATGACCAAGAAGGATGCGACGGGCGCGCTCGACGAGTTCGTCAGCCTGGTCGTTCGTCACCTGAAGAAGGGCAACAAGGTCCGCATCACCGGCCTCGGCATCCTCCAGGTCCGCGCCCGCCCGGCGCGCATGGGCCGCAACCCGGCGACCGGCGAAGCGATCAAGATCAAGGCTTCGAAGAAGGTCGCCTTCCGCGTCGCCAAGGATCTCAAGGAAGCGATCTAACTCGTTTTCGACGGGTCAAGATCGGGCGGGTTCCGGCGCAGGCCGGGCCCGCCCTTCTTTTTGGCCCCTTCGCTTCAGCGCAGCTGCCGTCATCGCAGAGCGACATGCCTGTGCTGCTTTGCAGAAGATTGCCCGCCGTTGTTCTAGTATAGCCGGAACACGCGACCCGGCATGAACACCTTCATCCTTCTGAAAATCCTCGCCAACCTGATGCTCCCGCCGGCTTCGCTGGCGCTGGGCGTCGTGCTGTGGCTGGCGATGCGCCTGTTCGGATGGCGTCGTCTCGCGTCCGTCGTTCTCGGGCTCGCGATCCTCCAGACGCTCGTCATGTCCTTTACGCCGCTGTCGACGCGGCTTGTGGGCATCCTCGAGTCCCAGGCCCGCAGCCTCGTCGCGGACAACAAGCCGTGCTGCTACGAGGCGATCGTCGTGCTGGGAGGCGGCATCACGCCGGCGCAGCCTCCCTACACGATGGAACCGGAACTCACCGACGCATCGGATCGGGT
>LSKJ01000592.1 GCA_001557035.1 Rhodospirillaceae bacterium CCH5-H10
GCCATCCGTCCCGATGCGGGCCACGTCGAAGGTCGGCACGCGCGTGACGGGTGGCGCCGCCGCCGCAGGTGCGCTTCCGGCCATGACCGGAGCGGTCGCAGCGGCCTGATCCTTCTGGGTAGCGGCCGTCGTCAGGGGGGCGGGCGCGGGCGCGCCGACGGCCTGCGGGGGGCGATCGATCGCTGCCTGCTCGGTCATCTTTCCACGCCATGCAACACCCAGGGCGATCGCGATCACCACGGCGCCTACAGCGACCAGCCCGAAAACAGTTCGTGACATCGCCCTCCCAACGGTGCGACCACCATCCCCATTGGCGTCGCAGCCAGCCTTTGCGTAACAATAACATGCCACACCCGCGCTGAAACGCGCTGGTTCGTCCCAGAAGAGCAGCTTTCGTGCCCGAGTTCACCCCCTCTTCCCTCTGCGTCTTCTGTGGCGCCCGTTTCGGCACCGATCCCGCCACCCGCGAGACGGCGGTCGGCCTCGGCCAGCTGCTGGCCCGGGAGGGCATCACGCTGGTCTATGGCGGCGGCGGTGTCGGGCTGATGGGCCTGGTGGCCAATGCGGCGCTCGACGCCGGCGGCAAGGCCGTCGGGATCATCCCGAACTTCCTGCTGCAGCGCGAGGCGGGCCATCCGGCGCTCACGGAAACGGTGGTCGTCGAGACCATGCACGAGCGCAAGCTGCAGATGTTCGAGCGCTCAGACGCCTTCGCGGTTCTGCCGGGCGGCCTCGGCACCCTGGAGGAATTCTTCGAGGTCCTGTCCTGGCGGACCCTCGGCCTCCACAGCAAGCCGATCGTCATCATCGACCAGGGCGGCTACTGGCAGCCCCTGGCGGCTCTGCTCAAGGGCGTGGTGGGCGGCGGCTTCGCCGAACCCGCCCATCTCGACCATGTGGCCTTCGTGAGCGATCTGAAGGACGTGCTGCCCGCCATCGCGGCCATGCCCCGCTCCGAAGGCTTCGAAAAGCGGCTCGACCGCGTCTAGCACCCGGCGTTTTGGGTCGCGAAAGGAAGCATGATGCCGAAGATCAAGGTGAAGAACCCGGTCGTCGAGATGGACGGCGACGAGATGACCCGGATCATCTGGGCGTTCATCAAGGACAAGCTGATCCTTCCCTATCTCGACATCGACCTGAAATACTACGACCTCGGCATCGAGAACCGCGACGCGACCGACGACCGGGTGACGGTCGATTCGGCCAAAGCCACGCTGCAGTACGGCGTCGCCGTGAAGTGCGCGACGATCACGCCAGACGAGCAGCGCGTCGAAGAGTTCAAACTCAAGGAGATGTGGCGGTCGCCCAACGGCACGATCCGCAACATCATCGGCGGCACGATCTTCCGCGAGCCGATCGTCTGCAAGAACGTGCCGCGCCTCGTGCCGGGCTGGACGCATCCGATCGTCATCGGCCGCCATGCCTTCGGCGACCAGTACCGCGCCACCGACTTCGTGGTGCCCGGCAAGGGCAAGCTCACGGTCCGCTTCGAGGGTGAGGACGGCACGGTGATCGAGCGCGAGGTGTTCGACTTCCCGGCCGGCGGCGTCGCCATGACGATGTACAATCTCGACGAATCGATCGTCGGCTTCGCGCGCAGTTCCTTCAACTACGGCCTGATGCGCGGCTGGCCGGTCTATCTCTCGACCAAGAACACCATCCTCAAGCGCTACGACGGCCGCTTCAAGGACCTCTTCCAGGAAGTCTTCGACAAGGAGTTCGCCGACAGGTTCAAGGCGAAGAACATCGGCTACCAGCACCGCCTGATCGACGACATGGTCGCCTCCGCCCTGAAGTGGCACGGCGAATTCGTATGGGCCTGCAAGAACTACGACGGTGACGTGCAGTCCGACACGGTGGCGCAGGGCTTCGGTTCGCTGGGACTGATGACGTCGGTGCTGCTGACGCCGGACGGCAAGACCGTCGAGGCCGAGGCCGCGCACGGCACGGTGACGCGCCACTACCGCGAACACCAGAAGGGCAAGCCGACCTCGACCAACCCGATCGCCTCGATCTTCGCCTGGACGCAGGGGCTCAAGTATCGCGGCACCTTCGACGGCACGCCCGAGGTGGTGAAGTTCGCCGAGGCGCTGGAGAAGGTCTGCGTCGAGGCCGTCGAGAGCGGCAGGATGACCAAGGATCTCGCGCTCCTGATCGACAAGGGCCAGCCCTACATGACGACCGAGGAGTTCCTGTCGGTGCTGGACCGTGACCTCACGGCAAAGATGGCCAGCTGGTAGGCGCTCGTTGATCGTCGCCGGCGCCGACGGCTGCCGCACCGGCTGGGTCGTCTGCCGGCGCGACGCTGACGGCGTTCTCGATGTACGAGTCGTGAAGACCCTCGCGGAAGCCTGCGAGGGTCTTTCGATTCTGGCCGTCGACATGCCGATCGGCTTCGTCGATTTGCCGCGCCCGCCGCGCGCCTGCGAAGTCGAGGCCCGGAAGCTCCTGCCCGGCAAGGCCAGTTCGGTCTTTCCGACTCCCTGCCGGCCCGCGCTAGACTGCACCACGCATGCCGAGGCCAACGCCCTCAGCAGGAGCCTGGGGATCGGGCTAAACCGGCAGACCTTTCACCTTTTCCCGAAAATGCGCGAGGTCGATGCGTTGATGCGCAGCAACGAGGATCTGCAAGCGATCGTCCATGAAGCGCATCCCGAACTCGCCTTCGCCCGCATGAACGGCGGCAAGCCGGTGCTGAGCAAGAAGCGCAAGCCGGAAGGCTTCGCCGAACGCCTCGCCCTCCTCACGCGGCACGGCTTCGAGTGGAAGCCGCAAACGATCTCGGGCGCCGCCCGCGACGACCTCCTCGACGCCATCGCCGTCTGCCGGACCGCCCTGCTGATCGCAAACGGCAAAGCGACGCGACTGGGGCCCGAGCACGAGCGCGACCGTCACGGCCTGCCGATGAACATCTGGTTCTGACCGCGGGTGCGAACCCACCGGGCAGGCTCGTTCCGACATGTCTCAGTGATGGATGAACAGCGGGACGGGCACACTGTCGAACAGGCGTCGGGTGGTGGACCCGAATAGGATCTCGCGAAAGCCGCGGTGACCGAACGCGCCCATGACGAGCAACCTGGCCCCCAGCTCCGAAGCCCGCCATGCCAACAGGTCGGCAGGATGTTCGGTCGATTCGATCACCTCGCCCTCTGTTGCGACCCCGTAAGCGTCCAGGAACGTTCTTGCCCGCTCGACCGCCGCTGCTGCCGCCGCTCCTTCGCGGCCGACCGACAGAACCCGAACGTCGGCGGAGCCGAAGACGCCCATCAAGGTGGCGACCTGCAGGGCCTTCGCCGACGGTGCGCTGCCGTCGTAGGCCACCACCACCGGACCGCGCTCGTTCCATTCGGGGCCGCACACCACGACGGGGCGGCATCCCTCGGCGATGATGTGGTCGACGACGGGCGTGACCCCCTCGAGCGGTTCAAGATGGAAGTCGGCGTCACGTCCGGTGACCACGAGGTCGCACGTCTCGATGATGCGAAGCAGTCCGGAGCGGATGTCGCCCTCGATCGTCGTGCAAGCGGCCTGTTCCATGCCGGATTGCGCCAGCGACCGTTCGAACAGGGCTGGCAGTTGCGAGATGCGTGCGCGCCTCTCCTTCGCCCGTTCCTGCCGGCGCCTGTACCTCTCGTAGCCAGCCTGCCCGCCGCCGATGGGGACCGCTTCGACACCCTCGAGATCGCTGACATCCACGGCGGTCACGCCCTTCACGCGTGCCCCGCATTGTCGAGCCAGCGCAACAGCGAGTGCCCTGGCAGAGATCGCGGACGGAGTGTCATCGACGGTGACGAGTATTGAGCGCATGCGGCCCTCTGAGGTTTATGGCGCCAGTATCGAGGTGTCATCCGGGCGTGCCTTGACGTCCGTCAAGACGCGCCGGGTCGCGCGGTGCAGTCCGCCACACGCCCTGCCTACTCCGGCTTGATCCCAGCCGCCTGCAGCACCGGCACCCAGATCGCTTCCTGGACCTTCAGCCAGTCGCCGAGTTGCTGCGGGGTGCCGCCCATGGCGACGAAACCTCGTTTGGCGAGGTCCTGCTTCTGCTCCGGCGTCGCCACGGCGGCGTTCAGCGCCTCGTTGAGCTTCGCAACGACGGCAGGCGGCGTGCCCGCCGGTGCCAGCAGCGTGTAGACGATGGTGCCGTCGACATCGCCCGCGCCCAGCTCCTTGAAGGTCGGTATGGTCGGCGCAACCGAGGAGCGTTCCAGCGACGCCATCGCATAGGGCTTCAGCTTCCCGGCCGCGATCTGCTGCGCCACACTGGTGATGCTCGACATGCCGAGCTTGATGTGGCCCCCCAGCAGGTCGGTGACCAGCGGCCCGGTGCCGCGGAACGGGACATGCGTCAGCTTGATGCCGTTCAGCATGGCGAACTGCTCGGCCGACAGGTGCATCGGCGTGGTGAGGCCGGCGGTGCCGTACTGGACAGATC
>LSKJ01000593.1 GCA_001557035.1 Rhodospirillaceae bacterium CCH5-H10
ATCACGAGGCCCGCCAGGATCAGCCAGGGCGAGACGACACCGGGCGAGAGGACGGTGACGCCAATGGCGATCACCATGCCGACGATGCCGTAGATATTGCCGCCGCGCGAGGTCGTGGGCGAGGACAGACCGCGCAGCGCCATGATGAAGCAGATGGCGGCGATCAGATAGCCGTAGGCGGCCAGTTCCTGGGTGAACATCCCTGCTGCTCCCGCCTACTTCTTGACCGGCTTCTTCTTGAACATCGACAGCATCCGGTGCGTGACGATGAACCCGCCGAAGATGTTCACGGCGGCCAGCGCCACCGCGATGAAGCCAAAGAGTTGCGCGGCGCCCAGGCCCTTGAGGCCCGCCGCCAGCAGCGCGCCGACGATGATGACGGACGAGACGGCGTTGGTGACGGCCATCAGCGGCGAATGCAGCGCCGGCGTCACCCGCCAGACCACATAGTAGCCCACGAAGCAGGACAGGGCGAAGATGGTGAGCAGCGCCACGAACGGCATGTGGCCGTCGGGCACCGCGACCGGGCTCGCGGCCGCCGCATCGGTGATCTGCTGCGCCAGGGCCTTGAGCTGGCTGGCCACGTCCTGCGCCTGCGTCGCGAGCTTGGAGGCCTCGCCTGCGATCTTGTCGTCCATGGGGCCGCTCCTAAGCCTGGGTCAGCGAGGGGTGCACGATCTGCCCGTCGCGGGTGACCAGCGTGCCCTTCACGACCTCGTCCTCGAGGTTGATCGTGAGCGCCTTGGTCTCCTTGTCGACCATCGGCGTGATGAAATTGAGCAGGTTGCGCGAGAACAGCGCCGAGGCGTCGGTCGCCAGTTCGCCGGGCAGGTTGGCCGGACCGACGATCTTCACGCCGTGCTTCTCGACCACCTTGCCGAACTCCGACAGCGGACAGTTGCCGCCCTGCTCGACCGCCATGTCGACGATCACCGAGCCGGGCTTCATGGTCTTCACCATCTCCTCGCTCACCAGCACCGGCGCCTTGCGACCGGGGATCAGCGCCGTGGTGATCACGATATCCTGCAGCTTGATGTGCTCGGCCACGAGAGCAGCCTGCTTGGCCTGGTATTCCGGGCTCATCTGCTTGGCGTAACCGCCGGCCGTCTCGGCGGCCTTGAACTCGTCGTCCTCGACCGCCACGAACTTGGCGCCGAGCGACTGGACCTGCTCCTTGGTTGCCGGCCGCACGTCGGTCGCGGTCACCACCGAGCCGAGGCGCCGGGCCGTGGCGATCGCCTGCAGGCCCGCAACGCCCACGCCCATGATGAAGCTGCGCGACGGCGCCAGGGTGCCGCCGGGCGTCATCATCTGGGGGAAGATGCGGCCGTAGTTGTTCGCCGCCAGAAGCACCGCCTTGTAGCCGGCGAGATTGGCCTGCGAGGAGAGAATGTCCATCGACTGGGCGCGCGTGATGCGCGGGATCAGTTCCAGCGCGAACGAGGTCACGCCGCGCGAGGCCAGCGCCTGCACCAGCTCCCTGTTGGTGAGCGCGCCGAGCGGCGACATGAGGGTCTGACCCGGCCGCAGCAGGCCGAGCTCGTCGAGTCCTTCCTCGGCCGACATCGGACGCTGGATCTTGAAGACGATGTCGCCCGCCGCGATGGCGGAGGCCGCGTCCGGAACGATCGTCGCGCCGGCGTCGCCGTAGGCCTGGTCGGTATAGGCG
>LSKJ01000594.1 GCA_001557035.1 Rhodospirillaceae bacterium CCH5-H10
ACCAGCACCATGCCCGTGCCATCCCAGAAGTTCAGCTTCACCCGATCGGCACGCTTGGCCCGGAACACGTAGACCGTCCCGCAGAACGGGTCGGCCCCTATCGCCTCGCGCACAAGGGCCGCCAGCCCCTCCATGCCCTTGCGGAAGTCGACCGGCATGGTCGCCACCATGACGCGGACCGTCCCTGTCGGGCCGATCACGAGGTCGCCTTCAACGCCCGAATCACCGCCGATACGATCGAGGCCTTGGCGCCGTCGCCGATCCGCATCCTCACGCCGCCGATGTCGAGTTCGATCGCTGCCATACCTGCAGCTTGCTGCCGTCGCTGTCGAGGCGTCGATGCCGCCTCCACTATTGCCGGGATGAAGCGCGGCCCCGCTTCATCGCTCCGCTGGCGCGCCTCGCGGCGCCAGGCGAACACCTGCTGCGGTGTCAGCCCATGTCGGCGTGCAACCACCGACACCGACGCTCCCGGCTCCAGCGTCTCAACGACGATCCGCGCCTTGTCATCCACCGTCCAACGACGGCGCCCGCCGGCACCGGTGATCACCTCGATGCGACGGACCTGGTGCTCAAGCTCAAGTGTAGGTTCAAGTCTAGACACAAGCCGATCCCAATCTCACTGCAGGATCAGCACCATCACAGATCGACAACCCGACAAAAAGGCGGCCTCAGAACACCGCTTACCGTGATTGCCCGGCGAGGGCTGCCCCAGCAATGCGTCTCGGGCAATGGCCCTGAGTTCAACGGCCTGGCGATGTCGGCTGGGCGCAAGGTCTTGGTCTCGAATGGCACTACATCGATCCGGGCAAGCCGCAGCAGAACGCCTTCATCGAAAGCTTCAATGGTCGGCTCCGCGAGGAGTTCCTGACGAGACGCTGTTCACCAGCTCGCCCAGGCGCGGGCCGAGCTCGAGGAATGGCGGCGCGACTACAACACCGAACGGC
>LSKJ01000595.1 GCA_001557035.1 Rhodospirillaceae bacterium CCH5-H10
TTGAACTGTTGCAGGCCCTGGCGGCGGAAGTTGGCATTGAGGCGCTCATGTTCGCTTCGCATAACCCGGCTCGTCGGCTCCATCCCGCTCGAACAGAACGACGAGTGGGCCGTCCAGCGCGCCCGTTACATCACTCTGGAAAGCATCGCTCCCGTCGGCGATGATCCCATCGTCAGCCTGCCCGTCGTGGCCGCCTGATCGATCCGGCTCTCGCTCAGGATCGTCGTACTGACCAAACGTCAGCTACACCACGCCTCGGGGCACGATCATCAAGAACGAGCACACGCCAAGGTTTCGGTTCCCCAAATCGCTTTTCGCGACTGTTTTTGCGTGATAATAGAAAACTCAATGCTTGAGTGCACTTGTCGTACTGCAATGTCTAGCGTTGTCTTTGCTTTCGGGGAACATCATGCTGACGGACACGGGATCTGATATTCGCGAGCCACACCACTTGGCCTATATCCCCAAGGGAAGGCGCGTCCTATTTCACGTGGTTGAGGAAGTCCGGCGAAATGATGTGTTGGATATTGAATTTTTGTTTTCGCTCGTTCCGGACGTAGAGAAGTCAAAGAATTTGAAGGCGTGCATTCTGTCGGCGTTCTTCATTGGGGCAGGACGGGCATTCATTGCCCCGCCCCTGCTTGAGTTTCGCAAGTCGGAAAAATATGGGCCGTTCGTGTACGTCGGCGCCGATGCCGACTCTGTGTCAGCTTCTTGGAAGCGGATAATCCCGGTACCCTATCATGCGGCGCATGCGGTTTTGACTCTGATGCCGTTTTCTAACCCGAATGTGCGCCTTAGCAAGCTTTCGATCGGATTAGGACCAGCTGCGTAAGCAGCTGAGGGAAGATGAGGCGTAGTTCGCAGTGCATATCCTAAGCACACAACCCACTATTTTTACCTTCCCAGTGCTAACCGCAGGCGGGGACTATGTCTTGCGTGGGAGACTTTGTGGTGAAGAAGGAGAGTCTAGTCGCGCCGCGCTTGTGATGATTGCCTTCATCACCCAGCGCGGTGAACGAATTGACAGTCCACTTGGGTGGCCTATTTCCCGTGAACTTGCCCGCGGTTATCGCTACCTGCCTTCGAGTACCGCTGGCATGACGCCCTTTGCCATTGAGCTACAAGTCCCCGACGACGTCGCATTCGTCGAAGTGGCGCTTAGAGCATGGCGCCCCAAAGGTGCCGTAGGCGTAGATCAGCTTAGTTTGGACCTACTGCGTCGTTCTATACGACTGCGAGTTGAGCGCATTAACAAGGTCCAGACTTTTTCGCAAATGGTTGAGTCTTGTAGGCTCACTATCTCGGGGAAAGCGTCAGTTGCCCCACTCGCATATGAAATCGAAGGAGGCTTCAGCTATAGTCTATCTTTGTCAATAAACGCTGAGGGTGCCTCTCCGCAATCCTTCGTTCTTCAACCTCACTTCGACCGGATAGATGGATCTCCTAGCAAGTTAGAAGCAAAAGGTTTTGGGCTTTCACCACGTTTTGGAAGTTTCGCATACCTCTCGTCCGATAGCACAGCGATTAAGTTTACAGCGCCACTCGACGCGAAACGTCTGCGGATTAGCATCCATCCTTGGGGTGCCAAGAGTGGCACGGTTGACCTAGCATCGGAAGTTAGGCTTTTAAGCATGCCTGAGCTTGCGGTCTCTGCTCGCATTTCAGAAGAACTTGAAGTGTTATTCGAGAACGCAGATTCCTGTGGCACATTCCTTGTTATTTACACCGGCACAAAGAGAATTGGGGAAGGTAATCGTGCTAACCGGTCTATGATGTTTGCGAAAGAGGCGGCGCAGTTGGGCATTTCAACTGTTTACACATATGCGTCTACAGAAGGCGAACTCGATTTCCGCCGTACAAATGACCGGCTTTTGCAGATCCCGCTCTCGGTATTTGGGCAGTTTTCAGCAACGATTGCTCAACGTGCTCCAGGGCGAAGAAGGCTCTTGCTTGGCAGTATGCCAGATATAAACTTAGTGCGGTTCATTGGTCTTTTCCAACAACTCGACTGGACGTACGTTTATGAGTGTAGAGATGAATGGGAGGAGTTTGCTAGCGTAGGTAGTGCAGGTTGGTATGACGAAGCGTATGAACGCTTTGCCGTCGCGCAAGCCACTAAAGTGTTTTGCGTTAGCCCAGCTTTACGCACCAAAATGCAAAGATATACCTCGGCTCCCTCGAAGGTCCTCTTGTCACCTAATGCGACTACGGACGAATTTCTTAAAGTAAGACAGGATCTTCGCTCGTTGAGCAGGGAGAAGCATGCCAAGGCACACGCTTCTCTTCCTCGGATTGGCTATTTCGGCCACCTAACAGAACAGTGGTTTGACTGGGGAGCATTGCTCCGAGCGGCGAGCATTATGCCGATGGTGCAGTTCGAGATTATTGGCTTTGACATGCCGGAGATCACGCTCAGCTCCAATGTGCATTATTTAGGGTCCAAGACTCACGCCGAACTTATCAACATCGCCAAAGATTGGGACATCGGCATAATACCTTTTAAACCGGGCCTTTTGTCACGCGCGGTTGATCCTATCAAAGTTTATGAGTACTTAGCACTCGGGCTAAAGGTTGTATCTATCCCCATGGGTTCGCTAGAGAGTTTCCCGCTTACCTTTTGTTATGATGAATTTGGCCTTCCTGAAGCGCTGACCAAAGCGGCGGACTATAAGGCAACTGAACGCGACTGGGAATGCGTGGACGAGCTACTGAGAGGAGCTAGCTGGCGCCTCCGACTGGAAGATCTATTGCGCGAATGTGGATTCTCTATCGAAGATTATGGAAATACAGATGCTGCGTGAGCCGCCTGAGCTGCATTATTACTACGACTATTGTAACTTAGGCGGGGTTACCTCGATTCTGAAGCAGCGCGTTACGATTATGAGACGGCAAGGATATCGCGTTCCAATTGTTATGAATTTCCTTCGAGATTTAGGTGGTAGGGCTGAGTTAGAGTTGTTGCCGAGCGTTGAGGTTCGGTTGTGCCCAGTAGAATCCTTTCGAGTTTGGTCTGCAGAAAGAATTGCAATTAACACTTCAGCGCAACATATATTAATAGATCAACCCGAAGTTGTTCACATCTTGGGTTCATCTGCAGAAGGATTGACGTACGAGGTCCACACTTCTCTTGAGCAAGCATTTCGACGAATGCGAAGTGTTAATTTCGGAGCTGTCAAAAGGATTATTTGCCCATCCAATTGGCTCCGGCAGAAGCTCCGCGAAGTATTGATCGGATATGATTATGAAAACATACGAATCTGCCCCAATTTTGTGGATAGTAATCTTTTTAAGCCGCTGACAGTTCCGGCAGCTTCAACTAAGGTAACGCCAATTGCATTATGGGTGGGCAAGCTTAACGCCGACAAAAACCTGGCAGATGCGCTTGAGATAATTCGACATCTAGGTGAACGTGTAAGGCCAGTCTTTGTAACAGGCGGCGGTTCGGATCGTAAATCAGTCGCAGCCTTTTTGTCCCGACTGGAAACACTTAGGCTTAACGAACGCGCTAAGTGGATCGTCAACCTGCCGAACGCTGAAATGCCGCGATTGTTGGCTGACGTTCGACGGTCCGGCGGTTTTCTCTTGTCAACGTCGAAGTTTGAAAGTTTTGGGTTGGCCATCTTGGAGGCTATGAGCTGCGGGGTACCCGTCGTAGGCGCTGCTGTGGGTGGCATTCCAGAGATTATTGTACAAGGAAAGAACGGTTTTCTTTATCCCCTTTGCAGTCCCACCGAAGCCGTTCGTCTTTGCAACGCTCTCCTTGATAGTGAGAAACTTTACGCAGCTCTCAGCGAGGCGGCTGCCGGTGCAACCACGGCGTTCGATCCTGACGCCGCTGTTCAGCGTTACGTGTCCGAGTTGCTCTCTTAGAGGGCTTTGGCGGCGTCGCGCTGTCACAACCTTGAGTGTAGTGCTAAGGGAGTTTGCCCTAGGGTAGCGGCTCGTATTTCCGCCGTATCACCGTAACCCTCCGCGGAGGGTTACGACGGACCTGCAGCCGCTCCTCGACGTACAGCCGACG
>LSKJ01000596.1 GCA_001557035.1 Rhodospirillaceae bacterium CCH5-H10
TGGACGGCCAGACGACGGCGGCCGGGAGCGTGTGGCTCGATCATGGGTACCCTGAACAGCGTTAAGTTCAGGGTGTTTAGTATCGGCCGATATAGTATGTCAATCGATAGATATCATCTTGTACCGTGCAAATTAGAATCGTTCGCGAACCAGGCAGTGAGCCGAATTCAGAGGTCGAGTTTCGCCGCCAGCGCCCTGGGCACGCGCACCGGCATGTCGAGCAGCATCTGCGCGAAGGCCTTGGCCAGCGGATCGGCCTTGAGCGAGGCCATGCCGCCGCCGCCCAGCGCCTGGCGCAGCAGGAAGTTGAAGCCCCTGATTCCGGGCAGCCGCCAGCGCGTGACCGGCCCCTCGATGCGATGGGCGAAGTACTTCGCCACCGCCTCCTCCGTCACTTCGGCCTCGAGGATCGGCTCGTACTCCGGCTGGCGCGCGAAGATGCCGATATTGGCATTGTCGCCCTTGTCGCCCGAGCGTCCGTAGGCCAGCGCGATCAGCGGCACGGTGGTCGTGTCGCCAGCCAGCGACGGCGACGCCGCGGGCGCTTCGACCGGCAACTGTGCCGCCGTGAAGCCGCCGCTGCGCGCGCCTTCCTGCATCGCGATCCGATGGCCGTCGATGTCGACCGTGACCGGCACCATCGTCTTCGGCACGAGGCAGGAGAACATGCGGATGACCGGCGAGGGCGACACGCGCCCGGCGCCGAAACTGCCGGTCATGCCGACCACGCCACCGGTCGACATCGGTGAGATCTCGCGGCCCAGCAGACCGAGCGCTTCCTTCTGGTCGTGCCTGGCCGCGATCTTCACCACCACCTCGCGCGCGTCGGGCGTGCGGCCGTGCGGCCCATAGGTCGCCTCGCTGCCGATCACCTCGATGCTGACGTCGCGATAGTCGGCCATGCCCTTCTCGGCGAACATGCGGCGCGTCTTCTTGATGATCGACTCGGCGCTGTGGCGGCCCTTGGCCACCGCCTCGCGCCCGCCCAGCATGAAGATCGAACTGAACTTGTAGCCGTCCGGCCAGGTGGTCGAGACCTTGTAGCTGTCGGTCGGCGGCCGGCCTTTCGCGCCGCTGACGCGCACGCGGTCCTTGCCGACCTGTTCGTACGTCGCGTGGGTGAAGTCGCAGACCACGTCCGGCACCATGTAGGCGCGCGGATCACCGATCTCGTAAAGCATCTGCTCGGCGACCGTCGCCGTGGTGATCAGGCCGCCGGTATCGTCGGGCTTGGAGAGCACGAAGCTGCCGTCGCTCGACACTTCGGCGATCGGGAAGCCCATGTTGTCGTAATCGGGCACCAGCCGCCAATCGGTGAAGTTGCCGCCGTTGCACTGCGCACCGCATTCGATGATGTGGCCGCACAGCGTGCCGGCGGCCAGCCTGTCGAACTCCTCCGGCGTCCACGAGAAGGCATGGATCAGCGCGCCCAGCGTCACGGCCGAATCGACGCAACGCCCGGTGATGACGACATCGGCGCCCTCGGCCAGCGCCCGCGCGATCGGGAAGCCGCCGAGATAGGCGTTCATGCTGGCGATTTTCCCCGGCAGTTCCGCGCCGGTATCCATCTCGCGGATGCCGGCGGCGCGGAACTCGTCGACGCGCGGCAGGATGTCGTCGCCCAGCACCACAGCGACCTTCAACGTCACGCCCGCCGCCTCGCACGCCTTCAGCACCGCGTCGCGGCAGGCCAGCGGATTGACGCCGCCGGCATTGGTCACGACCTTGATCTTCTTCTCGGCGATCTCGCGTGCCAGCGGCGCCATCACGACCGACACGAAGTCGACGGCATAGCCCGCCTGCGGGTTGCGCAGCTTCTGCGCCGCCATGATCGACATGGTGACTTCGGCGAGATAGTCGCTCACCAGATAGTCGACCTTGCCGTGGCGCACGAGCTGCACCGCGGCGGTCTCGGTGTCGCCCCAGAAGCCCGAATGGCAGCCGATCCGAACGGTCTTCTGGGTCATGGCACGGCTCCCGGTCCTACTTCTTCTTGCGATTGACGAAGGCGCCCATGCGCTCGATGTGCTCGCCCTCGGCGACCGACTGGGCGAAGGAATCGATGCCGGCCTGCACCGCCTCGTCGAGTGGCAGCCGCTCCCAGCGGCGCATCAGGCGCTTCTGCGCACGCACCGCCAGCGGCGTCGCGTCGACGATCGAATGCACGCAGCGCTCGACGGCCGAATCGATCTTCGCCGTCTCGACGACTTCCTCGACCATGCCCCAGGCCTCGGCCTTGCGGGAATCGATGTTCTCGCCGGTGAGCAGCATCCACGAGGTGCGGCCCCAGCCGATCAGGCGCGGCAGCAGCGCCGCCTCGACCACTGACGGAATGCCGACCTTGACCTCGGGCATGCCGAAATGCGCGGTGTCGGTGGCGATGCGCAAATCGCAGGCGGCCGCCACTTCGAGGCCGGCGCCCAGCGTGTAGCCTTCGAGCCGACAGATCACCGGAACGGGGCAGTCGCGGATCGACTGGCAGAGTTTGTGGACCATGGTGATGAAGGTGCGGCCGTCTTCGGACGTGCGCATCCCTGCCATGTGGTTGATGTCGGCACCGCCGATGAAGGCCCGGCCGCCCGCGCCCGAGAAGACGACGACACGCAGGTCCTCCTCGGCCGAGAGCGCGTGGAACGTCGCGGTGAGGTCGTGCAGGGCCGACGGATTGAGGACGTTGAGCCGCCGCGCATTGTCGAACACGAGATGGGCCACCGTGCCGCCATCGCGCTTGTCGCGACGAACCTCGATCTTGTGCGCCGCTTCCGCCATGACGTTTCGCTCCGTGGCTCTTTGTGATTGGCTGATTCTCCCCTATTAAATCCCGCCAACGACGCTTCACAAGAGCCAATGCCCGATACGATCGACCTCTCCCGCTACACCCAGTTCGTCCCGCCCGATCCGTTCGAGGATCATGTCGGGCCGTTCTATTTCAACATCGATGGCGATGCGCGGAAGGCCGACACGGTCCATTGCGTGCTGCCGACGCTGCCGCGTCACGGCAACTACATGGGCGGCGTGCATGGCGGTGGCATCCTCACCCTGGCCGACTACGCGCTGTGCATCGTGGCCGGGCGCGCGGCGGACGGCGGGACAAACACATCCTTTGCCATGACGGTGAGCATCGCCGTCGAGTTCCTGAACGGCGCCGTCATCGGACCGCCGCTGGAAGCGCGCGGCGAGCCGCTGCAGGTCACGGGACGGCTGGCCTTCGCGCGCGGCTCGATCACCCAGGAAGGCCGTACCATCGCGCTCTGGTCGGGCGTGTGCCGGCATGTGGCGCGCGCCAAGGCGATGGCGCGCAAGGACGAGCAGGCGGCGTCGAGGATCGACCTGCCGCCGCAGGTGGTTCCCGAGGGCTTCGAGCCGTTCAAGGCCAGCGCCTATTCCACGCATATCGGCCCGGCTTTCGTGCGCAAGGAAGCCGACGGCGCCTCGCTGGTGCAGCCGACGCTGGCGCGCATGTGCAACTCGGGCGGCGCACTGCACGGCGGCTACATGATGAGCTTCGCCGACACCGCCATCACGCGCGCCGCGGCGATGACGAGCGACCTCGCACCCACGACCGTCTCCTTCGCGGCCGAGTTCCTGTCCGCCGGCGACATCTCCGCGCCGCTCGTCACGCGCGTCGAGGTGCCCAAGCAGGGCAAGTCGATCGCTTTCCTGCGCGGCCTGCTGGAACAGAACGGGCGTTCGCTCCTGTCCTATTCCGCGACGGTGATGCTGCGACCGCGCCGCTGATCAGGCCGCGGCGACCTGCGATGCGACCCTCGTCACCTCGTCGCTGAAACGCTTGTCGAGTCCGCGCACGGCGAAGAGATCGCGCGCCCTGGCGGCCTGCTCGACGGCAGCCGCGACCTGGCTCAACGCATCCGCGCCGATCATGCCGGACGCGCCCTTCACGCGATGCGCGGCCTTCGCGATCCGCTCCAAATCGTCCGTGCCGCGGATCTCGACGGCCGCATCCCGCGCCGTATCGAGGAACTCGCGTTCGATCGCCGCCACGGTAGACGCGTCATCGCCGAACAGCTCGACGAGCCTGCTGCGATCGTAGGCACCGCTCATGCCGCACGCTCGCGGGCCGCTTCCGGCAGCCAGACGTCGAGCGTGGCGCGCAACTGCTCGATGCCGACGGGCTTGGTGATGAAGCCGTCCATGCCGGCCGCACGGCTGCGCTGCTCCTCGTCCTCGAGCGTGCTGGCGGTGATGGCGAGGATCGGCAGG
>LSKJ01000597.1 GCA_001557035.1 Rhodospirillaceae bacterium CCH5-H10
CCTCTCGACGTCACCGACGGCCCGGGAATCGACCGGCTGGGCCTGGCGCTCTACGAGCGTTTCGGCCGCCTCGACATCCTGCTCGGCAATGCCGGCGTTCTCGGCACCCTGTCGCCGATGGGTCATTTCGAACCCAAGATCTTCGAGCAGGTGATGGCCGTGAACGTCACCGCCAACTGGCGCTTCATCCGCTCGATGGATCCGCTGCTGCGCCGTTCCGACGCCGGCCGGGCGATTTTCGTCACCTCGGGTGCTTCCCGCCGCATCATCCCCTACTGGGGCGCCTACGCGGCCAGCAAGGCGGCACTCGACATGATGGTCGGCGTCTATGCCGCCGAGGTCGCGCACACGCCGCTGAAGGTCAATCTCTTCAATCCCGGCCCGACCCGCACCTTCATGCGCCGCGAGGCCTTTCCGGGAGAAGACGAGTCGCTTCAGATCCCGCCGGAAGCGCATGCCGAGTCGCTGATCCAGCTCGCGCTGCCGAGCTGCACGCTGCACGGCGAGTGGATCGCCGGCGACGAAGCGGTGCAGCAGCGCTCCAGCGTGAACTGAAGCGTCATTGCTTCCCCCTTCAGAGGCAGGGCTGTCCGGGGAAATGTACACGAGGCTTGGCATAACGCCTGACCGGCAG
>LSKJ01000006.1 GCA_001557035.1 Rhodospirillaceae bacterium CCH5-H10
GGTGGAGCCCTTGAAGACGATCGCTGGGGTCGAGTGTTGCGGACGAATGGCGGTTGTTTGCATCTTGTCCCCCTGACGGTGATCTCGATCGAACCGTCAGTTGGGTACCTTTAGTTCAGGGCCGCTGCTATTCGGGTCTTAGACTAAGGGATTCTACGTAGGCCGCCGCGAAAGACCGTTCACGAACTCCGAGAAAAGCCGGTATTTGACGCTGACGACGGCAAACTCGCGGGCCCAGTTCACCAGATCGCCCCAAGGATCGTTGATCTTGCCGAGGCCGCCGACGATGGCCACGACGGTCCCGACCTCCATGCGGCCTGCCAGCACCTGCCATCCGCCCAGACACAGGGCAGAGGCGACGCCCAGGTGGTGCATCATGTTCATCAACAGGTTGAGCGTGAACTTCCGCCGGTAGATTCCCATGTTGAGCGTGAAGACGCGGCCGATCGGCCCGTGGGCCCAGGCCCATCCCGCCGTCCGGGCGACGACATGGTCGACCACGCCGGCGCTTATGCTCCGCTTCACGAGGATCCTCTCCCGCGCGCGGCGGTTGATGCCGGCCTGCAGCAGCGGCACGAAGACGGTCTGCGGCAGGAAGAACGCAAGGCCGAGCAGGGCCAGCCGCCAGTCGAGCATGACCATGTATCCGATCAGGCTCGCCAGGATGCCCGCCTGCAACAGCGGCTCGGAGAGACTGATGCCGGTGAAGCCGCCGATCGGTTCGGCCTCCTCCAGCATCATCGATATCTGCGCTCCGATCTCCTCGGTCGAGCCGGTGCGACCGGCCCGCTCGGCGGCCAGCGACACGATGCTCCGCAGGGTTCTCACCGAGTCCTCGGCAACCCAGCCGCGGTAGACGTTGAGGAGGAGCTTCAGGACCTGCTCGCCGAGCGCGACCGCTGCGTAGCCGCCCGCCAGCCACATCACGGTCGCGAACGATCCGTGGTCGACCAGCGTGTTCACGAGGCGGCGCTGCAGTTCGAGCGGCAGGGCGGCCAGCGCGAAGACCGCCACCGAAAGCGCGGCCAGACCGATCTGATGGCGACCCGAGTAGGCTACGACGTATCCGGCGACCCGCCGCGGCAGCAAGGTGCCGGGCTCAGGCGCTGCCATGGAAGATGTGCTGGATCGTCTCGACGAGCCCCGGCCCGCTGAGAGGTTTCTCGAGCACGGCACTCACCCCCAGCCGGGCGGCCTGGCCTCGCAGCGCCCGGTTGACCAGGCCGCTGATCAGGATGACCGGCAGGTCGGGCTTGCTGCCGCGCAGGCGCTCGATGAGTTCGAGCCCGTCGACCTCCGGCATCCTGTAGTCGGTGATCAGCAGGCAGTTCTGGCAGGGAATGGATTCGGCGAGAAGTCCGGCGGAGCTGGCATAGCTGCGGACGCAGAAGCCCTCCGCATGCAGAGCGAAGGCGAGTGCGTTGCGCACCGCGTCGTCGTCGTCCACCACCAGAACAGTAGGCGCCTCGATTCCCATGACGCATGTTTCTCCACCGGGCGGGGCCGGGCATTGATCCAGAGCAAACCCGCGGTCGCGCTCGTTTAGTGGGAGACGAGGAGTGGAACGGTCGTTCGGGCGAGCACCGCCTGGCTGGCGCCTCCGAGGATCATTTCGCGCATCCGGCCATGCCCGTAGAGTCCCATGACGATCAGGTCGGCATCGACGTCCGAGGCCCGTGAGAGGATCACGCCGCCCACGTCGTTGTCCGCGGCGACCTCCCGCTGCACCGTCACGGCAACGCCGTGGCGCGCCAGCCATGCCGCGACGTCGGCGCCCGGCTCTGCGCCGTGGCCATCGGGAGAACTGCGGGGATCGACGACCAGGATCGTCACCTTCTTCGAGCCGCGCAGGAGAGGCAGCGCATCGGCCGCCGCCCGCGCGCTTTCGCGTGACGCATTCCAGCAAAGCAGGATGTTCGTGCCCGGTGTCCTTTCGGCACCGGCGCGCGGAACGACGAGGCAGGGCCGCCCCGCTGACAGGGCAACGACTTCCGGCAGATCGGTCGGGGTCGATGTCGTGGCATCCGGATCAGCCTGCCCGACGACCAGAAGATCGGCATATCGCGCCTGGCTGGCGAGCACGGCGTCGATGTAACCGTCGGCGAGCCGCCATTCATGGGAAAGCTCGCGCCCCCTGACGGCGCTTTCGAAGGCGGCCTTGGCGGCGCCGGCCTCCGCCTTGAGGGCCGAGTCGTAGCTCGAGAACAGCGCATCCATGGCGACGCCGCCTTCGAAGAAGGCGGATACCTGAAGAGGCGGTCGCGCATGCACGCCGACCAGGTGTGCCGAGTAGCGCTCGGCCATTGCGGCCGCAAGGGCGAGCCGCCGGCCTGCCTCGGGAGCCGCATCGCAGTGAACGAGAATGGTCTTGAAACCCATGTCCACCTCCCTGTCCGTCGCGACCTTGGTCGCACGGCAGCAAGAAGCCGACCTTGATGTAGGTCACGAGGAAGACCGGCTTTTCTTGATCTGTCTCAAGGCGATCCCGCGAGGGCCGACTAGGTTCGCTGCATCAGGTCACCCTTGGAGTGGAGCCCGGAATGCTCGCCCGCACTCTCGGTATATCGGCCATGGCTGCCCTCGTCGCTCTTGCTGCCCCGAAGTAGCCGGAGATCGGCGGGCTCGTGCCTCCGGATCGCGACCAGGGCGTGCCAGCGGCGCTGTCGCCCGACCATCCCCCGCTGCTCAAGTGGCGGGGGATCGCGGCCATCGCCTTCGCGGCGCTCGTCTTCTTCTGGCCGCACCTGGCGGCCGTCCACCTGGTCTATCTGTGGGGCGGCTATTCCCTCGTCGATGGTCTTCTCACGTGGGCGGTAGCCATCAGGGGCGGGCCGGGTACGCCGCGCGTCTGGCTGGGTCTGATGGGAGGCGCGGGCGTTGCCTGCGCCGCTTCCGTGCTCGCGGCGCCCGACGTCGTGGCCCGGTACCTGGTGCCGCTGGTTTCGGCCTGGGCCGTATGTACCGGCCTCCTGCAGCTCTGGATCGCGCTGAAGATCCGGGGAGCGGTCGAACGGGGATGGGTCGTGTCGCTCGACGGGCTGGGCGCGGTCGCCTTCGGCCTCGGCTTGCTGTTGTGCTACGGCTTCGAGTTCGAGGCGTTCGTGTGGATGATCGGGATCTTCTCGGGAATGCTCGGCGCGCTGTTCCTGCTCGCGCACGCCTGGCTCGACGGGTGACCCGCCGAGCGCATCTTCACGATCCGGGGCCGCTCAGTGCGGCGCGCGACCGGCCGCGGCAACGGGACCGCCCATGCGGTCGATGGCCTTGAAGGCGCGCCGGGCATGGGCGACCAACTCGCCGTCGGTCGGGTGATCCATCGCTTCGACGCCGGCCAGCCGCTTCAGGTCGTGGGGAAGGTGGGCCTCCAGATGCCGGACGAGCGCCAGTTTGGCCTGCCCGGGCCCGACGAGAAGCCAGCTCGTCGTACCGCGAACGGCGTCGACGATATGATCCAGGAAATCGAGTTCGATCGCCGCATGGCCGGACCCGATCGCGCCGGCCTTGTGATGGACCTTGCGGAAGGGATTATGCGCCTTGAGCACTTCGCCTTCGACGTCCTGCGCGTTGAAGCGAAAGACGTGGGCTTCCTTGCTGTCCATCCAGACGATTGCGTGAATGTGCGTCATTGTTGCTCCAGTCCTTGGATGAACTGTGCGGCCGGCATCGGCGCTCCACCTTGATGTGGGTCAAGGCTCCACGCGGCGGATTTTGAATCCGGCATCAAAGCCGAATAGCCTGCGTCCGGATGGAAAACAGCTTCGTCACGCTTCTGCGGGGGGATCCCGCGCCTCGCTTCCAGGCCGCGACCGAGGGCAATCCGCGCTACATCTTCGACACGGTGGCGGGGCGCTACGTGGTGCTGTGCTTTCATGTGTCGGGCAGCACGCCCGGCGGCGCCGCCGCGCTCGCGGCCGTGGCCGCCCGCCGGCAAACCTTCGACGACGACCGCATCTGCTTCTTCGGCGTGTCCGTCGATCCGTCGGACCGCGACACCGGCCGCGTCCGCCAGGACCTGCCGGGCATCCGCCATTTCTGGGATTTCGACGGCCAGGTTTCCAAAGCCTATGGCGCGCTGCCGCGCGAGGCCGCGGCCGGCACGCAGGTCGAGGTGCGGCAATTCTGGGTCGTGCTCGACCCGATCCTGAGGGTGATGGAAATCATTCCCTTCAAGCCGGGGGGAGCCGACTGCGCCGAGCTGTTCGCCTTTCTCGACGCCCTGCCGCCGCCCCACCTGCACACGGGCGGGGCTCTGCAGGCGCCCGTTCTCGTCCTGCCGAACGTGTTCGAGCCGGCGTTCTGCCGCGGCCTCATCTCCCTGCACGAAGTGACGGGCGGTCGCGACACGGGCTTCATGAACGAAGTCGACGGGAAGACCGTCGAAAGGGTCGATCCCGCACGCAAGCGACGGCGCGACTGTCTCGTCGAGGACCAGAAGATCATCCTGGCCATCCAGCAGCGCATCAAGCGGCGCATCGTGCCGGAGATCGCGCGCCTCCACTTCTTCGACGCGACCCGCATCGAACGCTATCTGGTCGGCTGCTACACCGCCGAGGAGGGCGGCCACTTCGCAGCCCATCGCGACAACACGACCAAGGGCACGGCGCATCGGCGTTTCGCGGTGTCGATCAACCTCAACGAGGATTTCGACGGCGGCGAAGTGAGCTTTCCCGAGTATGGCCCGCGCGGCTTCAAGCCGCCGCCCGGCGGCGCGGTCGTCTTCTCCTGCTCGCTGATGCATGCCGTCTCGCCCGTGCTACGCGGGCGGCGCTACGCCTTCCTGCCGTTCCTCTACGACGAGGCGGCGGCCCGGATCCGCGAGGCCAACAACCAGTTCCTCGATCCGTCGGTCGGAACGTACCGGAACGTCACCTGAACTGGCGCGCCCGGAGCCTCACGTGCGTCTCATCCAGAAGCAACCGCCATGCTTCTCGATGCCGTCGAATCGGGGGCCCTCGAAGATCGCCAGTGCCGAAGGCCGAAGCGCCGGACTGGTGAAGATCAGCCCATTGGGCAGCAGGATCCGGTCGGCGCCGCCGCCGCCCATCAGGTAGCTCATCAGCAGGTACTGCTCGTTGAAGAAGCGGCCACGCCAGGCCTGCGGATAGTCGAGCGGGAAGAAGATGTCGTGCAGGCCCCAGATCGTGCCAGGCTTCAGCACCGGCAGGATCTCCATGAAGAAGACCGTGACGTCGGAATTCTGGAAAGCGCGGTGCGAATTGTCGACGAAGAGGAGCGTGTCGCCGGGAAGGTCGGCGAAGAACCCCATGTCGACATCCTCGCAGGGACGGCGGATCACCTCGTCGCAGATCGCGTCGATCTCGCGGCGCGGCTGCGGATCGATCGAGACGATCCGGGTGCGCAGGCCGTGGTCCTGGACGGCGCGGCGGGCGAACCTGGTCGAGCTGCCCGATCCCACCTCGACGTAGGTCGACGGATTGTGCAGGGCGAGCAGCCCGTAGAGCGATACCGCGTCGAGCGCTGGGAAGGCGCCGTTGATCCAGCGCGGCGCCGGATCATCCTCGCTGGCGTGTGCCGGAATCTTCTCGAGCCAGGGGCGATAGCCGGCAAAGCAGGCAAGCAGCGCCTTGTAATCGTCCGCCTGTTCGTACGCCTTGCAGATCAGGGCGTTGACGCCGGCCGATCGACTCCAGTCCCGCTCGCGGGGGCGGTAACCGTAATCCATAAAGACGAGCCGGCGGCGGCCGGACCGCGTCGCGCCGAGCAGGTGTTGCCACAGAGACATGCTGCCTTTCTGGCACAGGTGACGAGTCTGCCCAAACCGTCTGGCCTGGCCTAGACTTGGCGGGCGTGTCGAAGTTCCTCCGTCTCCTCGGCCTTCTGGGCCTTCTTGTCGTCATCGGTGCCGCCTGCTGGCTGGTGCGGATCGACGAGCTGAAGACCGCGGGGCCGCGCACCGACTACTTCCTCTATCTCGCGACGCTGTGCGTGGTGACGATCCTGTTGGCGCGCTGGCCGCGCCTTTCGGGAGTGCTGCTCGTGCTGGCCTGCGTCGAGTTCGCCTGGGGGCTGGGCTCGTGGGCGCTGTCGCCCCCGGGATCGCCCTCGCTGCTGCCGCCGGTCGCCGCCGAGCCGCTGCGCTTCGAGTGGCATCCGGTCCTGCAGGCCGCACCCGTTCCAGGGCTCTCCTTCAAGAGTGCGACCGGGCTTGCCATCCGTCATTCCTCGCAGGGCACGCGCGGTCGCGATCCCGATCCCCAGCGGCTGGGCGGGAGCGGCGTCGTGGCGACCTTCGGCGGTTCGGCGACCTACGATATCGGCAACGGCGAGGGCGATACCTGGCCGGAGCGGCTGGACGAGCTGCTGAGAGGCGACAGGTTGCTCGTCGTCAATCACGGCGTGCCCGGTTACACGACGGCGGAGCATGTACTGCAGACCGCCTTCTATCCGGAGAAGTTCGGCAAGGCGCCGCGCTGCGCGATCTACTTCGTGGGCTGGAACGACCTGCGCAACGCGCATATTCCCAACCTCGATCCGGCCTATGCCGACTTCCATCTGCCGAGTCAGGTCGATTCGCTGAAAGTGCGCCGGGTCGGCGGCTCCAACGTCACGATCTCGCCGCTGCTCACGGTACTGGCGCGCCTCGTGTCGGCCGAGGTCGACACAGTGCGCTACGGCAAGGATCCCTACGCGCTACCGCCGGCCAGCGGGTCGGATCCCGCGCAGGCGGCGATCTTCGAGCGCAACGTCCGTGCGATCTCCGCCATCAACCGCGGGCGCGGCACGCCGACCATCTGGGTCGGACAGATCGTCAATCGCGACCGGCTGAAGGGAGATGGGCTCTACGGCTGGCTGCCCCGCGTCCGCGATCGCGATCTGTGGCCGTTGCTGCAGCAGTCGAATGCGCTGCTCGAACGGACGGCGAATGCACTGGGCGATACCTACGTGACGGTACCGTCGGATGATTTCGGCATGGCCGATTTCGTCGACGAGGGTCATTTCTCGGCCGCCGGCGCACGCCGTCTCGCGGCGCTTCTCGCTCCCGTCGTTCGCGAGGCTTGCCGCTAGCGGCGCGGGATTCTACTCCTGTCGAATGGCTTCTCCGTCCCGCGTCATCCTCATCACCGGTGCTTCCTCGGGCATCGGCGCCGCAACCGCCCGCGCACTGGCCGCGCCCGACACGGCGATCGCCCTGCATGCGCGCCGCAACCGCGCGGGCCTCGACCGCGTGTCGGGCTTCGCGACCGGCGCGGGTGCCCAAACGCTCCTGCTCGAAGGCGACCTTGCCGAAGCCGGCACGGCAGCACGCCTCGTCGAAGAGACCGTGAAGAAGTTCGGCCATCTCGACGTGATCGTCAGCAACGCGGGCTTCGCCAACCGCACCCAGGTCGGTGAGCTCGACCGCGCGACGTGGGATGCCAGCCAGAACGCCATGACGGCGGCCTTCTTCGAACTGGCGACGGCCGCCAAGCCGTGGCTGATCAAGGCGGGCGCCGCCGGCCGGCTGGTCGGCGTCTCGTCCTTCGTGGCGCATGCCTTCGCGCGTGGCCTCATGACCTTTCCGGCCTCGGCCGCGGCCAAGGCCGGGGTCGAAGCCTTTGCCAAGGCCTTCGCGGTGGACATCGCCGGCTCGGGGGCGACGGTGAACTGCGTCGCGCCGGGGTTCATCGAGAAGGACCCCGACGCGCACGCCGCCGTGCCGCGCACCGGCATGGAGAAGGTGAACCAGTCGATCCCGATGGGCCGCTACGGCAAGCCCGCCGAAGTGGCGGCGCTGATCGCCTTCCTGTGCTCGCCGGCGGCGAGCTACATCACCGGCCAGACGGTGCACGTGAACGGCGGCGTTACGCTTTAGGCCGAGCGTAGCTCGGCCTGATAGCGTCAGGACATCGCTTGCGATGTCCGGGAGCGCCGAAGACCGAGGGACCACTATGACCCCTCCGTCGGCGTCAGACGCCGCCACCTCCCCATTTGAATGGCTATCGCATTCACACATCGTAGTTGCGCGGTGTGATGCGGTTCGATTCTCTGT
>LSKJ01000060.1 GCA_001557035.1 Rhodospirillaceae bacterium CCH5-H10
GCTCGTGCCCATGCTTCGAGACGCGCTCCTGCGGAGCGCTCCTCAGCATGAGGTCGGGAGTGTGATTCCGTTTTGCTCGGAAAGACTTCAGCGCCGGCGACGGGCCTGCAGCGACAGGGCCAGCGGCAACCACGGCCGATCGGGCCAGTGCCAGTCGCCATCGTCGCGTTGCACCAGGATCCTGAACATCCGCCACGGCACCTGGGCATGCTCGTGCAGCCAGTCGAGCGACAGGCCCGCATCGATCAGGCCGGTCACGATGTCGGACAACGGATGAAGCCAGCTGACGTTCGTGCTGTTCTGCAGCCGCGCCTCGGGATCGGCATAGTCGCCGGGATCGTCGAACGTCAGCGCGCGGCGCTCGAGATACGGCGCGAAGAAGCCCGGCATGCCGTCCGGCTGCGGCACGAGATCGTCCAGCACCAGCGCGGCCGGATGACCGTCGGCGTAATAGAAGCGCCCGCCGGGCTTCAGGAAGCCGGCGACGATCTCCGCCCATCGCCTGATGTCGGGCAGCCAGCAGGTGGCGCCCCAGGTCACATAGACGAGATCGAACGAGGCCGGCTCCGGGATCGCGGACGGCGCGTCGTAGAGATCGGCGCAGACGAAGCGCGCCCGGCCGGTCAAACCGAGTTCGGCCGCCAGCGCGTTGGCCGCATCGATGGCGGCCGGCGAAAAGTCGAGACCGACGACGGTGGCGCCGCGTTGCGCGAGACAGAGAGTGTCGGCCCCGAAATGGCATTGCAGGTGAAGCACCCGCAGGCCGCTCACGTCGCCGAGCTCGGCCTCCTCGATGGCATTCAGCCGGCCGCGGCCGGCACGCAACGGCGCCAGATCGTAGCCCGGCGCCTTGAGATGAATCCCGACGCGTTCGTCCCAGTTGGCGCGGTTGAGCGCCCGCCAGTCCTTCTCTGCCGTCACGACACCGACAGCCCGGCGCCGGTCAGCCGGCGATAGGCTTCGAGGTAGCGCTTGCTGGTCGCCTCGACGACTTCCGGCGGCAATTTGGGCGCCGGCGCCTCGCCGTTCCAGCGGCCGGCATGGCGCTCGACGTCGAGCCAGTCGCGCAGCGGCTGCTTGTCGAAGCTGGGCTGCGGCCTGCCCTCGGCATAACCGTCGAGCGGCCAGAAGCGCGAGGAGTCCGGAGTCATCACCTCGTCGATCAGCAGGATCCTGCCGTCGGCGGTGCGGCCGAACTCGAACTTCGTGTCGGCGATGATGATGCCCTGCTTCAGCGCGACGTCGCGGCCGCGCGTATAGACGAGGCGCGTCAGCCGCTCGAGCTCGGCGGTGACGTCGGCGCCCAGCGCCTGCTGCATCTGGCCGATGGTGATGTTCTCGTCGTGGCCGCTCTCGGCCTTGGTCGCCGGGCTGAAGATCGGCGGATCGAGGCGGCCGCTCTCCTTCAGGCCCTTGGGCAGCGTCTCGCCGGCGAGGGTCCCCGCCTTGGCATATTCGCGCCAGGCCGAACCGGTGATGTAGCCGCGCACCACGCACTCGATGGGGAAGACCGTGCCGCGCCGGCAGAGCATGGCGCGGCCGGCAATCTCGGCGCGATGGCCCTTGAGCGCGGGCACCGCGGCGACGATCTCGTCGGCGTCGGCCGAGATCATGTGATGATCGACGAGCCCGCCCAGCTGGCGGAACCACCAGGCGCTGACCTGGGTCAGCACGGCACCCTTCTGCGGAATCGGCTCGGCCATCACCACGTCGTAGGCGCTCACCCGGTCGGTCGCGACCAGCAGCAGCCGGTCGGCATCCACCGCATACACATCGCGCACCTTGCCGCGCGCAATCCGCTCCAGCGGCAGGTCACTCACCGTCATCAGCATCATCGTACCCCTCGTCCTGAGGAGGCCGCGCCGCGGCCGTCTCGAAGGACCAGCCGCCGTGCGGGTGCCCACCCTTCGAGACGCGGCCTGCGGCCGCTCCTCAGGGTGAGGTTCCTCGTTAGCCTTCCTTGCGCATTTCCTCGAACACTTCCTTGGCGGTGAGCATCGCCTCGCGCACCGACGGCAGGCCGATATAGCCGCAAAGGTGCATCAGCGCCTCGGACAATTCGTCCTCGGTCCAGCCCTGGCGGCGGGCCATGCGCAGGTGGATGGCGAGTTCGGGCCAGCGGGCCTGGGCGGTGTCGGAAATGACGCAGATCAGCGTCTTGGTCTTCAGGTCGAGGCCGGGGCGCGACCACAGCATGCCGAAGACCGCCTCGCGGGCATAGTCGCCGAATTTCTTCATCATCGGGTCGTCGTAGACCGACTTGTTCATATCGGCGGCGAACTTCTCGCCCATCAGGCTGGCCCGTATTTCGCTGCCCTTCCGGTAATTCTCGCTCTCAGCCATCGCTTCCTCCTTTGTGACAATTTCTGGACTGCAGCGTCCCGGAATTCGCGGGTAGGATCAATCGTCCAAGGGGAGACAAGCGAGACGATGGCCGCCAGCGGCACTGCAGTTGAACCCGCCGGCCGGCGGCGCCGGGCGGCGCTGACCCTGGCAGCCCTCGGTGTCGTGTTCGGCGACATCGGCACCAGCCCGCTCTACACGGTCAAGGAGTGCTTCAGCGAGTACACCGGCATCCTCCCGACGCACGACAATGTGCTGGGGATGCTGTCGCTGATCACCTGGGCGCTGATCGTCGTCGTCACCCTGAAGTACGTGGTCGTCGTCATGCGCGCCGACAACAAGGGCGAGGGCGGCGTGCTGGCGCTGATGGCGCTGGTTTCCAGCCAATCGAACATCAAGTCGCAATGGCGGCGGCGCTTCTACCTCATGCTGGGCATCGCCGGCGCCGCGCTGTTCTACGGCGACTGCCTGCTCACGCCCGCGATCTCGGTGCTGAGCGCCGTCGAGGGCCTGACGGTGGCCACGCCGGCGTTCCAGCCGATGATCCTTCCGATCGCGCTCGGCGTGATCGTCGCCCTCTTCTCCGTGCAGCATTTCGGCACCAGCGGCATCGGCAAGTGGTTCGGCCCGGTGACGCTGATCTGGTTCGTCGTGATCGCCGCGCTCGGCGCGCATCAGATCGTGCAGCGTCCCGAGGTGCTGGCGGCCCTGTCGCCGCATCACGCGCTGGGGTTCGCCATGCGTGAGAAGATCGTGGCCTTCGTCGCCCTGGGCGCGATCACGCTGGCCATCACCGGCGCCGAGGCGCTGTATGCCGACATGGGGCACTTCGGCGCCAGGCCGATCCGCATGGCCTGGCTGGGTCTCGTCCTGCCTTCCCTGCTGCTCAACTACTACGGCCAGGGCGCGCTGATCCTCAGTGACCCGTCGGCGCTCGCCAACCCGTTCTTCAATCTCGCGCCCGACTGGGCGCTCTATCCTCTGGTCGCCCTCGCGACGGCCGCCACCGTGATCGCCTCGCAAGCCACGATCTCGGGTGCCTTCTCGATGGCCAAGCAGGCCGCGCTGCTGGGCCTCAGCCCGCGCGTCCACATCCAGCACACCTCCGCGAGCGAGTTCGGCCAGGTCTACCTGCCGGTGGTCAACTGGCTGCAGCTCCTGGGCGTCGTCATCCTGGTCCTGGCGTTCAAGTCGTCGAGCGCGCTGGCCTCGGCCTACGGCATCGCCGTCACCGGCACGATGCTGATCACCAGCACGCTCGTGTTCGTGATCGCGGTGCGCAAGTGGAACTGGGGCTGGCCGCTCAGCATCCTGGTGTTCGGCGTCTTCATGACGCTCGACCTGGCGCTGCTCTCCTCCAACATGCTGAAGTTCCTCGACGGCGGCTGGGTGCCGCTGGCGATCGCCGCCATCATCTTCCTCTGCATGTGGACTTGGCTGACCGGCCGCGCGGCCGTCGCCCGGCGCGAACAGGACGAGGCGCTGCCGCTGGAAGCGCTGCTGGAAAGCATCAACCCGGCCCGCGTGCATCGCCCGCAGGGCACCGCCGTCTACCTGACGGCCTTCTCCGGCAATGCGCCGCGCTGCCTGATGCACAATCTCAAGCACAACGAGGTGCTGCACGAGCATGTCGTGCTGCTGAGCATCGAGGTTCCGGACATCCCCTTCGTGTCGCCGGAGGGCCGCAGCCAGGTCACCCATCTCGGCAAGGGCGTGCACCGCGTGGTGATGCACTACGGGTTCATGGAGCAGCCCGACGTGCCGAGCGACCTCGCGCTCCTCGAAGACAAGGGCATCCCGTTCGACCCGATGCGGACGTCCTACTTCGTCGGCCGCAACAGCTTCGTGAGCGCCAACAAGCCGCTGCTGCCGCGCTGGCAGCAGAAGCTCTTTCTCACCCTGTCGCGCTTCGCCGCCAGTGCCGGCGACTTCTTCGGCCTGCCCGCCAACCGCGTGGTCGAACTGGGCAGCCGCATCGAGATCTAGAACCGGTCAGTTCGAAGCGTGGCATGGAACGTCGACATGGAGCGCGCAACTCCAGTTGCGCTCATGCCGTGCCCATCGATAAATCCCGAGCGCCACTGGAGTGGCGCGCTCCGTTGAGGGAGCCTCGGTTTTAGGCGTCGAAGGCGGACAGCGAGATCGCGTCCTGGGCGGGCGGCTGCAGGCCGCGCGACAGGAGATCGCCCAGCCGGGCGAAGATGCGGCCGGCCTCGGTGCAGCCGACATCCTGCGTCACCGCCTCGGCGGCGATGTTGAGCAGCGCGTTGCCGGCAAGGTCGCGGCACTCCGCCGGCAGGCCCTCCACGGCGTCGGAGATCACGCGCATCGCGTGCTGCAGGTCGGACAGGCGATCGGGCATCGGTGCGGGCATGGGATCGGCCTTCAGTTGAGACGGCCGGCGGCGGCACCGGCAGCCGGGGCAAGCCTGAGGCCTGCGCCGGCCAGGGCGACGGCAAAGGCCTTGAGACGGGCGGCGGCCACGCGCGAGGCGGTGGGCGCCATCATGATGTCGAGCGAGGCCAGCAGCGGCCGGTCGTGATCGGCCTGGGCCAGCCCGCACAGCGCCACCAGCACGGCTTCGTCCCGGCTCACGCTGGAACAGGTCGGCACATGGATCTCCATGGCGCGCCGTGCGCCGAACAGGAACGCATCCATGGCGATCACGAAATCCGGCAGCACCTCGAGCAGGCCCGCCACCTTGAAGCCGCGATGGAGGATCGAGCCCTCACCGGGCAGCGCGCGATCCTGCCGCCACTGGCGAAGCGCCCAGAGCACGAAGCGTTCGCCCACCGGGAGCGAGCAGGCGCAATCGAACTGGCCGCAGCCGGGCTTGAGGCTTTGCCGAGCGCTAAGCCCTTGTTGTTGCGTGACTTCCATTGCTTCACCACCGCTGAAGGACCTTGACCGTGTCTGCAGTCTATGCAATTGAGACTCGTTCGCAACCTCAAAGGACGTGAAGGGCTCATGGACGACAGGAGCGGTCCCGCTCGGATCGACGAAATGCAGCGCGACAGGCCGGCACTCACCCTGCCGGCCGGGGAGAGCGTCGCGATCCTGCAGGGACGCCGCGAGGTCATCATCCGTCATGGCGCCGAACTGTACCGGCTGCGCCTCACAGCCTCGAACAAGCTGATTCTGACCAAATAATTTCGAGACCCCGAGGGGCCATCCCTCCTCGGCTAAACTGCCCAGCCAGCCGGCTCCCTTTGGGGGAGCCCCGCAAGCCAGGCGTCCTTTTTTCTTGGGGACCTGGCTCAAATGAAAACCCGCGCACTGCTCTATGCGCTGATGGCGACAACCGCCGTCGGTGCCTACTTACCCGCGCCCGCATCGGCGCAGACATCGACCGCTCCGCCCGTCGCCGATCCGACGCAGCCCCCGCCGGCCACCCACGGTGTGCCGACGCAGCTCGACGCCGTGACGACCGCCGCGATGCGCAGCCGGCGTCCGCTCGACGACGTGCCCGCGACGGTGTCCGTGATCACGACCGAGAACATCGATCGCGAGAACATGCAGGACGTCCGCGACCTCGTCCGCAACGAGCCCGGCGTCACCGTGGGCAACAACCCCAACCGCGCCGGCTTCCAGAATTTCGTGATCCGCGGCATTGGCGGCAACCGCGTGCTGCTGATGGTCGACGGCATGCGCACGCCCGACTTCCCCGACAGCAACCAGGGTGCCGGCACCTATTCGCGCGAGCAGCCCGACCTCGAGGACATCAAGCGCGTCGAGATCATCCGCGGCCCCGCCTCCGCGCTCTACGGCTCCGACGCGATCGGCGGCGTGGTCGCCTACACCACCAAGGATCCCGGCGACTACATACGTGACGGCAAGAACTTCTATGCCAGCGCCAAGGCCGCCTACAGCGGCGCCAACCAGCAGTTCTCTGAATCGTTCACCGGCGCCGTGCGCTCGGGCAACGTCGAGTTCATGGGCATCTATACGCGGCGCGATGGCGACCAGTACACGCCCGCGCAGACCATGATCGCACCCAATCCGACGACGTGGAGCAACAACAACTTCTTCGCCAAGCTGGTGATCAAGCCGACCGAAGTCGACACGATCCGCCTCACCGGCACCTACTCCGACGGCGTGCAGAGCACCAACATGCTCACGGCCATCGGCCGGTTTCCCTCCCTGTTCGCGAGCATCTACGACGAATGGGGCAAGGACTATACCCAGACCTATCGCATCAGCGCGCAGTGGGAGCACAATGCCCCGATCGGCTTCATCGACAGGCTGAGCTTCCTCGCCTACTTCAATTCGGTCAACACGCAGGCCGACACCTACCAGCTGCGCGGCGCCTTGAACGGCGTGATCCCGACCAACGCCCGCACTTCGCAGTTCTTCTACAACCAGAACGTCGCGGGTGCCGAGCTGCAGATGCATACGGACGCCAACATCGGCGGCCTCGACAATTTCTTCACCTATGGCCTGAGCTTCGCCTACACGACGACGACCCGGCCGCGCGAACGCTGGCAGATCACGCTTGCGACCGGCGCCCGCACCCAGGTGGTGGGCGGCGAGACCTATCCGAACAAGAACTTCCCCGACACCGACACGGTGCAGGCCGGCATCTACGTGCAGGACGAGATCAGCGCGCTGGGCGGGCGTCTCAAGATCACCCCGGCCGTGCGCCTCGACTATTACAGCATGACACCCGATCCGGATAAGTACTTCTGGAACTCGACGGGCGCGACGCTCAACGTCGTCCCGCAGGCCACCACCTATGTCTCGGCCTCGCCGAAGCTCGGCGTGCTCTACCACTTCAACGACACCTATTCGGGCTACTTCCAGTACGCGACTGGCTTCCGCGCGCCACCGTACGACAACGCGAACTTCGGCTTCACCAACACCGCCTCGTTCTACCAGATCCTGCCCAATGCCAACCTGAAGCCCGAGACGGCCAACTCCTTCGAGGTGGGCCTCCGTGGCAAGTACGAGGATGGCTCGAGCTGGCAGCTCACCGGCTTCTATAACCTCTACAACAACTTCCTGGAGACCACGGTCGTGGGCATGGTGGGACCGGTCACCCAGTTCCAGTACGTCAACCTGACCAACGTGACGATCTGGGGCATCGAGGCGCGCGGCGAGTACCGCTTCGCGCCCGAATGGGCGGTCGCCGGCTGGACCGCCTTCGCGCAGGGCACCGACACCAGGACCGGCCTGCCGGTCGATTCCGTGTCGCCCTGGACCACGCAGGCCCGCATCCGCTACGGCTTCGACAAGGGCCTGGTGGCACAGCTCATCGGCACGGTGGCAGCCGCTCACACCGCGGTCAGCAGCCCGACGGCCTTCCAGGCGCCGGCCTACTTCAACCTCGACGCCACCGTCGGCTACGTCATCAACGACCACTTCAAGGTCAACGCCGGCGCGTTCAACATCACCAACGCCAAGTACTGGAACTCCCCGGACATGGTCGGCATCCAGGCGAGCAACCCGCAGCTCGACCTCTACGCCCAGCCCGGCCGTTACTTCGGCGTCAACCTGACGGCCAAGTGGTAGTCCCGGCAGCCCTCTCTGCCGAGCGACTGCCGGCGCCACCGGCACGCGGTCCGCGCGTGCCGGTGGCGTTGTCGCTTGCCCTGCACGGGCTGGCGATCATTCCCCTTCTTCTCGCCGGGGTCTCCGGCAGCAGCGCCAACGACGACGAACCGGCGCTGATGGTCGAACTCTCGCTGGCGGCGCCCACCGCCGGGCCCGCGGCCGAGGCCGACCAACCCGAAAGCACGCCCGAACCCCAGCCGCAGCCCGAGCCGCCGACGCCACCGATCGAGGCGACGGATGCGACGCCACCGCCCGAACCCGAGCCGCCGCCCCCGCAGGAGGTCGCCGCCGCGGAGCCCGAGATCAAGGTCGAGCTCCCTCCGCCGGACGAGCCGCCGCCGCCAACCGCCGCGGAGATGAAGCTGGCCGAACCGCCCAAGCCCAGGCCCAAACCGCCGCAACCCAAACCGGCGGCCGCGCCGCGCCCGGCGGTGCAGGCCGCGGTCACCAAGGCTCCGTCGCCGGACGCCGGCAATGCCAGCATCACCCAACAGCAGGCGGCCTCCTCGTCGTCGCTCGTCGTGTTCGAGGGCAAGCCGCGCTACCGCATCCCGCCGACACCCGCGGTCTATCCGCCGCGCTCGATAGAACTCGGCCAGCAGGGCGAAGTCCTGGTGCGCGTGCGCCTCCAGCCCGATGGCGCCGCCGCCGAGATCGTTCTGTGGCGCAGCAGCAACTTTCCCCTGCTCGACCGCTCGGCGCTCGCCGCCGTGCGCGGCTGGCACTTCCTCCCCGCCATGCGGGACGGCCGCCCGGTCGCCGCCTGGGTCGAAATCCCCGTTCGTTTTCATCTTCGTTGAAAGGACAGCCCATGCTCTCGCCCTCGAACTCCGATCTCGCCACCCGCTGGAGCCGCCTGCGCGGCGAGAAGCCCGCCCTGCGCATCCGTGATGCCGCCGCGACACTGGGCGTCGGCGAGGCCGAACTGGTGGCGCTCGGCATCGGCCAGACCGCGACGCCGCTCACGGCCGACTGGCGCGGCATACTGAACGACATGCCGGGTGTCGGCCGGGTGATGTGCCTGACGCGCAACGACCACTGCGTGCACGAGCGTCACGGGCGCTTCGAGGAGGTCGACGTAAAGGGAGCACACGCCGGGATCGTGCTGGGCGCGGAGATCGACCTGCGCCTGTTCCTCGGACAGTGGAAGCATGGCTTCGCGGTGTGCGAACCGCTGAAGCAGGGCGAGCGACTCAGCCTGCAGTTCTTCGACGGCGCCGGCGAGGCCGTCCACAAGATCTACGCTACCGACGAGACGGATCGGCCGGCTTTCGAGGCGCTGATCGCGCGCTACACGGCCGCAACGCCGCCCGAGATGAAGATCGCGCCGGGCGCCGCGGAGAGCGCCGACCGTCCCGATTCCGAGATCGACCTCGAAGGGCTGCGCACGGCCTGGCGAGGCATGAAGGACACCCACGAGTTCTTCGGCATGCTGGGCAAGTTCAAGGTCGGTCGTGTCCAGGCGCTGCGCCTGGTCGGCGAGGATCTGGCGCGTGAGCTGCCGGTGCGGTCGCTGCGCGCCGCCTTCGAGGCCGCGGCGGCCGACGGCACGCCCGTCATGGTCTTCGTCGGCAATCGCGGCTGCATCCAGATCCACACCGGTCCGGTGAAGCGCCTGGTCGCCACGCCGGGCTGGTTCAACGTGCTCGATCCGGACTTCAACCTGCACCTGCGCGACGAGGGCGTGGCCCGTGTCTTCTCGGTACGCAAGCCTACCGAGGACGGCATCGTGACCTCGATCGAGGCGTTCGACGCACACAATCGCAACATCCTTCTGATGTTCGGCGCCCGCAAGCCGGGCAAGCCCGAGCTCGAGGACTGGCGTTCCATCGTCGCCAACGTCGAGAAGCAGGCGGCTTCCTGATGAAGCGCCGTACCGTCCTCGGGCTGGGTACCGCCGCCGCCGTCGCGGCTCTCCCGGTCCATGCGCAGCAGCCGCCCCGCATCGTGTCGGTCGGCAGCTCCATTACGGAGATCATCTACGAACTTGGCGCCGAGAAGCTGCTCGTCGGCGTCGACACGACCAGCCTCTATCCCGAGGCTGCACGGAAGCTGCCGCAGGTCGGCTACATGCGGGCTCTGTCGGCCGAAGGCGTACTGTCGCTGAAGCCGACTCTGATCATCGCCACCACGGCGGCCGGACCGGCCGGTGCGCTCGACCAGCTCAAGGCGACCGGCATCGAGATCATGATCCTGCCGGACAAGTACGACTATGACAGCGTGGTCACCAAGATCGCCGCCATCGGCAAGGTGACGGGCAAGGCCGCCGAAGCCGACGCCATGATCGCCCGGGGACGCGAGGCGATGAAGTCGCTGGCGGACAGGCTGGCGAAGGCAAAGACGCATCCGCGCGTACTGTTCCTCCTGTCGATGAGCGGCGGCGCCCCGCAGGCCGCCGGCCGCGACACCGCGGCGGCCGGTATCATCAAGCTGGCCGGCGGCATCAATGCCGTCGACGGCTATTCGGGCTACCGGCCGCTCACCCCCGAATCGGTCATCGCCTCCAACGCCGACTATGTGCTGGTGACGCGCCAGACCGTGCAGGCGATGGGCGGCAGGCAAGCCATTCTCGACCAGCCCTCGCTCAACCGCACGCCCGCCGGCAAGGCCGGGAAGATCATCGAGTTCGACGCGCTGCTGCTGCTGGGCTTCGGCCCCCGCACGCCCGAAGCCGCCACCGAACTCGCCCTGGCGCTTCATCCCGACCTCGTCCGCGCACCGTGACGGCGTTCGCGCTGCGTCGTCCGATCCCGCTGTTCGCGCTCGCCGCCCTGGCGAGCGTGGTGGCGAGCCTGTGCATCGGCGCCTTCCCCGTTGGGCTCGGCCAGATCCTGTCGGCCATCGGCCTGTCGAACGAACCGCTCGACGACACGACGGCGGCGGTCCTCTACGCGATCCGCGCGCCGCGTGTCTTCGCGGCCTTCGCCGTCGGCGCCGCGCTGGCCGCCGGCGGTGCGGCGATGCAGAGCCTGTTCCGCAACCCGCTGGCCGATCCGGGCCTGCTGGGCGTGTCGAGCGGTGCAGCATTGGCCGCCGTGTCAGTGATCGTGCTCGGCGAGAGGGTGATGCACATCGTGCCGCCGGAACTGCGGCCCTGGTCGCTGCCGGTCGCAGCCTTCCTCGGCGGGCTCGCCGCCACCGTCGTCGTCTATCGCATTGCCGCGCGCGAGGGCGTGACCCTGGTGGGCACGCTGCTGCTGGCCGGCATCGCCATCAATGCGCTGACGTCCGCCGGCATCGGCATGCTGGTGTTCGTGGCCGACGACCAGCAGCTCCGCACCCTGATCTTCTGGACCATGGGCGGCTTCGGCTCGGTCACCTGGGTCGCGATCATGCCAGCCCTTCTCATCCTTCTAATCAGCGTGCCGACCCTGCTGCCGACCGCGCACCTCCTCGACGCGCTGGCGCTGGGCGAGCGCGAAGCCGGTCATGTCGGCGTCGACGTCGAACGCCTGAAGAGGCGCCTCGTCGCCCAGGTGGCGCTGGCTGTCGGCGCCGGCGTGGCGATCTCGGGCATCGTGGGCTTCGTCGGCCTGATCGCGCCGCACATCGTGCGCCTGCTGCTCGGCCCCTCGCATCGCACGCTGCTGCCGGCCGCCGCCCTGTTCGGCGGCGCGTTCCTCGTGCTGGCGGATGCGCTGGCGCGCACCATGGTCTCGCCGGCCGAACTGCCGATCGGCGTGTTGACGGCATTGGTCGGCGGTCCCTTCTTCCTCTGGCTGCTGGCGAGCCGTGCCGCGCGGGGTGGATTGTGAAGATGCTTCAGGCGATCGGCATCGAGGTGCGCGCGCGCACCAAAACGCTGCTGCGTGACGTGTCGCTCGAGGTGGCGCCCGGCGAGTTCGTGGCGATCATCGGTCCCAACGGCGCCGGCAAGAGCACGCTGCTCAACGCGCTGGCGGGCGACCGCCCCCTGACCTCGGGCGAGATCCTGCTCGACGGGCGCCCGTTCGGACAGTGGAGCAAGCTGGAGCTGGCACGGCGTCGCGCCGTGCTGCCGCAGCATTCGGCCGTGGCCTTCGACTTCACGGGACTGCAGATCGCGATGCTGGGACTGCTCGCCTTTCGCGGCGCCCTCTCGGAACGAGAGATGCAGGCGCTGGCCGAACAGGCGCTCACCGAGACCGAGGCGCTGGCTTTCGCCGACCGGCCCTACACCGTTCTGTCCGGCGGCGAACGCCAGCGCATCCAGCTTGCGCGCGTGCTGGCGCAGTGCGATGCCGACCCGTCGGCGACGCCGTTCCTGTTGCTCGACGAGCCGATCACCGGCCTCGATCTCTCGCACCAGCATGCCGCTCTCGCCAGCGCGCGGCGACGCGCCGACCGCGGCCTGGGCGTTCTCGCCGTCCTGCACGATCTGAACATGGCCGCGCGCTATGCCGATCGCGTCGGCATCGTCGAGGACGGTCGTGTGACCAATCTGGGGCCGACGCGCGAGACGCTCGACCCGGACCGGCTCTCCCGCGTTTTCGCCACGCCAATCGTACGAATCGAGACCGGCAGGGGGGCTGCTTTTCTTAGCCCCGGCTGATTCACCGTGAATCGGTGTTCAATCCGACATAAACCCGCCGGATTCGAACGATGTTATGATGCCTCAGCCAGTACTCAGATTTCTGACCACGGGCATCCATGGGCGAACGCCCCACTCTGTTGATGACAACGCGGCTCGGCGTGCGCCCCTTGGGTGTGCGAGGCGAACCCCTGCATTCGGTCGCCGGCCAACTTCTGTCCGTCATCCGGCGCCGGCTTGGTGACGGCCCGGCCGATCTGCTGGCCGAGCCGCAGCTTCGCGAGTCGGGCGATGGCATCGACTGGTATGCCGCGCGCGGCGGCACGGTTCAGCGCCTCTCCGAACTGGGCGAGGCCGAGCGCGCCGAGGCATTGCGCACGGTCGAGGATCGGCTCGACCAGATCCGCACCCTGGGCGCCCAGCTCAAGGGGTCGGAGACCAGCGAGGAAGCGCGGCTGATCGGCCGCACGCTCGAACTCTCCACCTCGCGCCCCTCGGACGATTTCGTCTTCCTGGTCGACGGACAGCCGGTGATCGTGGCCTGGGGCTACGAGGCCGACGCCGCGGCAGGCCTGCAGGCCTTCCAGCTCGCGACGGTCCCGCCGGTCGCAACGCCGCAGGCCGTGTTCGCCAGCGCACCGGCCGCAGCCCTGCCCGCCACACGCATCGTCGGCTGGGCGCCTTGGTTCAGCGCCCTGCTGTTCGGCCTGCTGCTCCTGCTGCTGTTGCTCCTGACCTCGTGGCTGCTGCGTGCCTGCGTGCCGGTCGATCCGACGCTGAACATCGCCACGCTCGAAACGCCGGCGCCTCCCGCGCCCGAAGCGCCACCCGATCCGACGCCTCTCCTGAAGGCGGCGCTCGAGTCGGCGGCCGACGAGGAACGCAAGCTCAAGGCCGAGCTGGTCGCGCTCGAGGCCGAACTCAAGGACAAGCTCGAACAGTGCAAGCCGATCGAGCCGCCCAAGCCCCCACCGGCACCTCCGCCGGTGGCCAAGGTCGACCCGCCGAAGCCGCCGCCTCCGCCGGCACCCAAGCCGCAGCCGCCGCAGCAGGCCTCCGCGCCGCCGACCAACCGGCCGCCGCCGGGCCAGCTCCCCTGCGACTGGTCGGGCGATTCCGGCGGTGAGGGCGTGACGCGCAACAAACATTATCTCGGCGACAAGCCCGGCTTCGTGGCGCTCAACTACCAGCTCTTCGTGCGGCCCGACGACATCAGGGTGATGTATCGCGGCCAGAACATCGCCGGTACCGGCGGTCCGCGCAGCGGGCGTGGCGGCTTCGGCTTCGACTGGAATCCGGTCGCCGGGGATTATTCGGTCGATGTGATCGTAACGGGTGAGCAATGGGGCACGCGCTGGAACTACGCCATTTCCTGCCCGCGCGGCAGCCGACGGTGAGGAGCTGAGATGGCCGCAGGTCCGTTACTCGTCAGTGAACCGCTGCAGCGCTACCGCGCGCTGGGCCTGGCCGGCGATCCGGTGTGGCGCGCCGCGGGACAGCTGCGCGCCGCCATCGCCGCACGCCTGTCGCGCGAGCATGCCGATCTCCTAGCCCTGCCCGAAGCCGAGCCGAGCGGCCGCTCGATCAACTGGTACGCGCCGTTCGATGGCGAGGTGAAGCGCCTTGGCGATCTCGGCGATACTGAGCGGCGCGAGATCCTCGACAGGGTGCAGCGCCTCCACGGCGAAATCGCGGGTCTCGCGACGCAGATGGAAGCCGTCGACCGGTCGAACGCCGAGCGCAATTTCGCCCGCCTGCTGCGCCACGCACTGACCGCGCCGGGCGAGGAAACGCTCTACGTCGTCGATGGCCGCCCGGTGATGGCGTTCTGGGGCTTCACGGCCGATGCCGCGCTCCCCGGCGTGTTCCTCAGCAGTCCGCCGCCGGCGGTTGCGCCGCGCGTTGCCGCGCCACAAGTCGCGCGGCCCGAAGCCGTGATGGCTTCAGCTCCGGCGATCGCCACCGTCGCGGCGCCGCGCACCGTCTGGTGGCAGTGGCTGCTGCTCGGCGTGCTGCTGATGCTGATCCTGGCGCTGCTGGCCTGGCTGGTGCGACCCTACCTGCCTCGTCTCGAGCCCTACATCGAGGCGGAGGCGCGCGAGCGTGCTCTGGGCTTTGCCGTGCGCCAGCCGATGGAGCTTCAGCAGACCCGTGTCTCCACACTCGTGCAGGACAACGAATCGCTGCGACTCGAACTGGCGCGCCTCACCGACGAGCTGTCGCGGCGCGGCGGCGATTGCGCCGCGGGCATCATCGGACCGGGAGGCGTCATCGTCGGCTCGGTCGGCGGTCCGCCGATCGAGCGCGGCGCCGGGCCCGATCTCGGGGTTGCTGGCAACAATCCCGGCAAGGATCCCAACAAGGACCTCGACAAGCAGCAGGAAGCCATGGGTCCCGACGGCAAGGACACCAAGGGCCCCGACGAGCAGAAGAAGGACAGGAACGGCGCCTCGAAGAACGATGCGCAGAAGGACGCGAAGAACGACGCCAGGAAGGACGAGCCCAAGCCGATGGTGGTGCCGCCCGAGTCCAAGCAGAAGCAGGACCTCGCCTTCCTGAAGGGCGACTGGCGCTCGCGGACCGGCCTCGCCACCGCGACCGGCGAGAAGGATATCCGCCCCTCTTACACGCTCGACGACAAGGGCAAGGGCAAGGTGTCGTTCACCCAGAAGAACGGCGCCACCTGCGAGGCCCCGGCCGAGGCGCGCTGGGACGGCACCAGGCTGGTGATCGAGGAAAAGAGCAACCCGCGCTGCAGCGACGGCAAGACCTATGCCCGCAACACCGTGAACTGCGAGATCGGCGCCGATGGCGCGGCGCAATGCAAGGGCAGCCAGCCCGGCGACCCGCGCAGCTACAAGGTGCAGATCGGGCGTTGAGACCTTACATACACATGATGATGGCCGTATCGGAATGACATGAGCGACCTTGCCCGCCTGCCGAGCTATCCCAGCCCGACGACGCTGATTGCCCGCTCCGGCATCCAGTTCCTCGACTTCGGTTTCGATCCCGTGCGCCTCAAGGTGCGCGAATGGGGTTTCCATGACGCCGCCACCACGCAGGCGGTCGATGATCTGGTGCAGCTCGACTTCGACGAGGGCCGCGGCCAGTACGAAGTGGTCGAGAACGGCCGCCGCCGCGCCGCCGATCCCAACCTGGTCATCACCGCCAAGGACGCGCTCGCACCCTTTCTCGACAAGTGGGTGCCGGTGCCGTTCCTGCAGGTGCGGCCCAACAACCAGTTCCGCGAAGGCCCCGCCGACTGGGCGCGCGTGCGCGTGGTCGATCTCGAGGCGCGCTACGGTTCGGGCTATCGCGACGAGCAGGGCAACCGCTATCGCGCGGTGCTGGCCTTCGACACCGGCCTGATCGCCGAGGCCGAGGGCCGCGCCTATCTCGCCCCTTCACCCAAGGACGTGACCTCCGGCGCCCTGTTCTCACTGGCGCCGCAGCAACGCGCCAATCACTGGCTGCTGCGCCAGGGCTGGATGGTGCAGTGGCTCGACGAGCTGTTCCACGAGCTTCATCCCCGCGCCACGGCCGAAGAGATCGACAACGACATCAAGCAGAAGCCGCAGGAAGCCACCGCGCGATACCTGGCCTTCCTCGGCCTGCTGGCCGCCGCCGCGCACTTCCCGCCGGTCAAGCTGGTCGGCGATGCCGAGCGGCCGGGCCGCGGCGCGATCGAGGTCGACCTCGTGCTCGACGTCGGCAACTCACGCACCTGCGGCCTGCTGATCGAGGCGGCCGGCGAACTGGGCGTCAACCTGAACGATTCCTACGAACTGGCGCTGCGCGACCTGTCGCATCCCGAGGTCGTGCACACGCGCCCCTTCGAATCGAGAGTCGAGTTCGCCCAGGCGTGGTTCGGCAAGAACCACCTATCGCGTCTCGGCGGCCGCGCCGACGCCTTCGTCTGGCCGACCATGACGCGCGTCGGTCCCGAGGCAACACGGCTGGCAGCCCGCCGGCGCGGCACCGAGGGCAATACCGGCATGTCGAGCCCGAAGCGTTACCTGTGGGACGAGGAAGCGCAGACCCGCGAATGGCGCTTCAACGTCGCCTATGCGCAGGACCAGACCGCGATGCCGGCCGCGGCCGGGCCGATGGCCCAGCTCGTGAACCAGAAGGGCGAGCCGCTGCATCTGGTCGATGCCGATGCCGATTCGGCCGACCACCTGCCGGTGTTCGAGCCGCTCTATTCGCGCTCCTCGGTAATGACGTTCGTGCTCACCGAAGTGCTGCTGCAGGCGCTGACCCTGATGAACTCGCCGCAGCAGCGCGGCCGGCGCGCCCATGCCGAGACGCCGCGCCGCCTGCGCCGGATCGTGCTCACCCTGCCGACCGGCATGCCGCTCGCCGAGCGGCTGATCTTCCGCAAGCGCGCCGAGGCCGCGCGCGACCTCGTCTGGATGATGATGGGCTGGAAGCTCGACGATCCGGCAGCGCCGGCGCCGCGCGTGCTGACCGACTGGGACGAGGCGAGCTGCACCCAGCTCGTCTATCTCTACACCGAGGTCGCCCGCAATTTCGGCGGTGACGCGAGGCGTTTCTTCCAGCTCACGCGCAAGCCGCGCGGCAAGCCGCCCGAGGACGTGCTCAACATCGCGAGCATCGACGTCGGCGGCGGCACGACCGATCTCATCATCAACTCCTACCGACTCGAAGGCGCGGGCACGTCGGTGACGCTGTTCCCGGAACAGAAGTTCCGCGAGGGCTTCAATGTGGCGGGAGACGATATCCTGCTGCGCGTCGTGCAGGGCCATGTGCTGCCGCCGATCGAGGCGGCGCTGCGCACCGCGGGTATCGCCAATCCGGGCGACCTGATGGCCGAGCTGGTGGGCGGCGATCGCGGCGGCGAGGACGTGATCCAGCGCAACCTGCGCCAGCAGTTCGCGCTGCAGATCGCCCAGCCGATCGCGCTGGAATTTCTGCGTGCGGCGGAAACCTACGATCCGACCTCCGGCGTCGTCGCGGCCGAGCCACGCGCCTACGAGACCTTCTTCCCCGGCGGCGCCAAACCGTCGGACGAAGTCGTCACCTTCGTGAACGAGGCGGCGCGCAAGCGCGGCGCCCAGAACTTCGACCTGCGCACCGTCGTCTTCCCGGTCGACCTGCCGGGCCTCGACAAGACCGTGCGGGCCGAGATGGGCCGCGTGCTGGCGCCATTGGCCGAGATCGTGCACGCCTACGATTGCGACGTGCTGCTGCTCTCGGGCCGGCCTTCGCGCCTGCCCGGCATCCGCGCCCTGGTGATGGAGCTTCTGCCCCTGCCGCCGGAGCGCGTGATCTCGCTGCACGAATATCGCGTCGGCGCCTGGTACCCGTTCCGCGACGCGCGCCTGCGCGTCGAGGACCCGAAGACTACGGTCGCGGTCGGCGCGATGATCGCGGCGCTGGCGCAATCGCAACTTCCGGACTTCTCCTTCCGCTCCGACCTGCTGCGCTCCAAGAGCATCGCCCGGTTCATCGGCAAGCTCGACGGCGGCGGCCGCCTGCAGAAGGAAGATCTCGTCTATCGCGACGTCGATCTCGACAATCGCGAATACGAGCTGCCCGAGATCGCCTTCGAGTTCCGAGGGCCCATGTGGCTCGGCGCTCGCCAGCTCGACCTGGTGCGGTGGCCGGCGGCGCGGCTCTATGCGCTGGAGTTCGCCAAGCCCGAATATGCCGAGCGGCACGCGCGCGAAACGCCGTTCCGGATCGCCCTCGCCAGGGTGAAGCCAAAGGACAAGGATTCGGGGGACGTCGAACGTTTCCGTCTGCGTCAGGTGACCAATCGCGACGGCCGCGCCGTCGCGCTCGATCGCCTGACTCTCCGCCTGCAGACATTGCCGCGCCGTGAGGGCTACTGGCTCGACACGGGCATGCTCAAGACCGGTTGAGGGACCCTTCGGGAATCATGGACACAGTCGATCTCAAGCTGGCCCAGGACTGCGAGGCGCTGGCCGTCGCCGCGAGCGAGGGCGTGGCGTGGCTGCGGAGCGCATCGGCACAGTCGCCGACCGTGGCGCAGCAGGCGCCGTCGCTGGTGAGCGAGCTGCAGAAGGTTCGCAACCAGAGCCGCAAGCTGGCGCGCGCCGCGCGCCGCCGCATGTGCGTGGGCGTGTTCGGCCCCAGCCAGGCCGGCAAGTCCTACCTCGTCTCGATCCTGGCGAGCCGCGACGGCCGTCCGCTGCAGGCGCGCTTCGCCGACAAGACCTACGATTTCCTGCGCGAGATCAACCCGCCGGGCAATCGCGAGTCGACCGGCCTGGTCACGCGCTTTGGCCTCGGCCTCAGCGACGGCTCGGCCGAGTTCCCGGTGCGCGTGCGTCTGCTGACGCAGACCGACATCGTGAAGATCCTGGGCAACTCGTTCCTGCTCGACTTCGATCACCAGAAGGCCGAGTTCATCGGCCCCGATGGCGCGGCGATCCGCAAGCGCCTGACCGAGCTGCGCGCCAAGGCCCATCCCGCGCCGGTCGGCGACCTCGAGTCCGACGACGTGCTCGACCTGATCGAGTATTTCGACACGTTCTTCGCGGGTGTCACCGCCGAGCTGCGCACCGACTTCTGGCGCGAGGCGATCGACCTGGCGCCGCGCCTGTCGGGCCACGACCGCGCCCGGCTCTGGTCGGTCCTGTGGTACGACTTTCAGCCCTTCACCGATCTCTATCTCACGCTCTATGACGGGCTGCAGAAGCTCAGCCATGCGCCCGAGGCGCTGCTCGGAATGGACGCGCTGATCCCGCGCGAGAAGAGCATCGTCGACGTGCTGACGCTCGACCGTCTCGGCGCCGATGGCGACGACACGTTGCTGGTCCGTCCCAAGCAGGCCGACGGTCGCACCTCGCCCGACGCGCGGCTGCCGCGCTCGCTGGTCTGCGCACTCACCGCCGAGCTGAACGTCGCGATCGACGAGAAGCCGTGGGACTTCTTCGATCACACCGATCTTCTGGACTTCCCCGGCGCCCGCTCGCGCCTGAAGCTCGCCAACCTCGACGACGTCGCCAAGACCAAGGGCGTGGCCGAGGGCGCCAACCCGCTGCGCGAGCTGCTGCTGCGCGGCAAGGTCGCCTATCTGTTCCAGCGCTACTCGGCCGAGCGCGAACTCAGCGCCATCCTTCTGTGCATCCCCGACGGCAACCAGGAAGTCCGCGATCTCTCCGACATGATGACGGCGTGGATCGACCAGACGATCGGCGCCACGCCGGCGGATCGCGCCCGGCAGAAGAATGCGCTGTTCCTCGTGCTGACCAAGATGGACCGCGAGTTCGAGCAGAAGGCCGGCGAGACCGAGGAATCGCGCCGCCTGCGCTGGAGCGCCCGTCTCGGCAATTCGCTGGTCAACAATTTCCGCGGCGAGTGGCCGCTGAACTGGAACGGCAAGCCGTTCGACAACAGTTTCTGGCTGCGCAATCCGACCGTCATCGACGAGCGGCTGATGGACTATGACGGCGGCCGCGAGGTCGGCATCGCCGACAGTTTCGCCCAGCGCGCCGGCGAACTGCGCCGCCACTTCGTCGAGAACGAGGACGTGCGTCGCCACTTCGCCAATCCGGCGCTGGCCTGGGACGAGGCCTTCCGCGCCAACGACGGCGGCGTGGCGCACCTGGTGAAGAGCCTGATCCCGGTCTGCGATCCCGCCATCAAGCGGGCGCAGGTGCGCGGCCAGCTCGACGTGCAGCTCCGCCGCCTGGTCGACCGGCTGGCCGGCTTCCACAGCGCCTCCGACGGCGATGCCCGCGCCAAGAAGCGCGACCTCGTCCACACGGTGCTGCGCGGCCTGGCCAACGTCATCCAGCAGCAGCTGTTCGGCGAGCTGATCGCCGCGTTGCAGGTCGCCGACACGGCCCTGCGCGAGATCTACTTCCGCATCGCCACGGCACGCCCGTCCGACGACGGCGGCACGAACGGCGGCAAGCCGCATGCCGCCGCCGCGCAGTCGACCGGTGCTGCCGTCGACATCGGCGCGATCTTCGCCGACGTGTTCGGCGAGGAAACCGGCCGTGCCGCGCCGCCAGCCGGCGTGATCGAGGACCGCGCGGAGCGTTTCGCCCGCGAGGCCTCCGAATACTGGCTGGAGAACATGCGCCGCGTCGGCGCCGACGAGAAGGCGCTATCGCACTACGGTGTCGACCGCCAGCATCTCGGCTGGCTGATCGACGAGCTGATCGTGGGCGCCCATCGGCTGAAGCTGATCGACCAGCTCTCTCACGAGGTGCGCGCGCTGGAGAACGCCGCCAATGCCAAGTGGGAAGAGATCGCCGAGCGGCAGGTTCGCACGGCCTCCTCGGCGCTGAACGGCTATGTGAGCGCGCTGGGCTTCGACAAGCTGCCGCTCGACCAGCGGCCCGGCCTGCCGCCCAATGCGCCACTCCGCCGCGTCTTCGAGCAGCCGACGATAATGATCGATGGCATCCCGCAGCTCAGCGAGAATCCGGCGCCGATCTACGCCGACTATTGCAAGGACTGGATGCGCGCGTTCCTGCAGCTTGCGATGGACAATGTCGGCTACGAAGGTGGCCGCGAGATCACGCCCGAGCAGAACGACCGCCTGGGCGCCATCCTGCGCACCGTGGCGGCTTAAGGACCTTCGATGCCCGTCCGCGCGACCATTGCCCCGCTGCCGGAACCCGGCCACGCGCTGCTGCGCGTGAGCGAACTCGACGCCGCGCCGGACGGCCTAACGATCTCGATCCAGCGCCAGCAAGGTCCCGACACGCATCTGGCCGACGATGGCTGGCGGCGCACCGAGACGTGGCTGATGCCCGACGAGGTGACGCGTCGCGGCGAGGTTCTGGAATTCCACCTCGGCCCCGAGATCTGCGACCGGCTGGCCGGCATCGCCACGATTCGCCTGCGCGTGCGCGAGCCCGACATCGGCGTCGTCGGCACGACGGTCGTGGCCTGGCCCGCGATGCTGACCTCGGGCGCGGCCGGCGCCTCGGGCACCTACGACGACACGGTACGCTTGCGCCGTCGCCAGCAGCCGGCGCCATCGCCCGAACCCGAACTGCCGCCGCCGCTGGAGATCGCGCCCGAGCGCTTCGGGACCTCGGCCATCGGATCGCGCGCGGCGCGCAAGTCGGGACGCGGCGGGGGCGG
>LSKJ01000598.1 GCA_001557035.1 Rhodospirillaceae bacterium CCH5-H10
GCCGCCGCTAAGTCATTGATACAGAGTCATTTTTTGAGATGTGTGAATCCGATAGATTTGAATGGGGAGGCGAGCGAAAAGCCTTACCACCCCTTGAACACCGGCTTGCGCTTCTCGACGAAGGACGCCACCGCTTCCTTGTGATCCTCGGTGCGCGAGGACTGCACCAGGCGCTCGGCCTCGCGGTAGTGCGCGTCCGAGTAGTTGATGTGCAGTGCCTCGTCGAGATTGTCCTTCATGTGGCGCAGCGCGACCCTTGGGCCCTCGGCGATCGACTTGGCGAAGGCGAAGGCCTCGTCCTGCAGCTTGGAGTCCTCGACCACGCGGTTGACAAGGCCGATGCGCTCGCAGCGCTCGGCGTCGACCTTCTCCGAGGTGAACATCAGCTCGCGCGCGCGCATCGAGCCGATGGTGCGCGTCAGCAGCCACGAGATGCCGTAGTCGCCCGAGAGGCCGATCTTGGCGTAGCCGGTGGTGCAGAAGGCGGACTTCGCGGCGATGCGGATGTCGCAGGCCAGCGCGATGGCGAGGCCGGCGCCGGCCGCCGCGCCGGGGAGCGCCGCGATGGTGGGCTTGCGCACGGCGACCAGCGCGCCGGTGAGGTGCGTCTGCCGCCAGCGCAGGTCGGCCAGCCGCTCTTCGTAGCTCATCTGGCCGCGCGGGCCGCGGCCGCCCATGCCCTTCACGTCGCCGCCGCTGCAGAAGGCGGTGCCGGCGCCGGTGATCAGCAGGGCGCCCACGGCATCGTCGTCGCCGCGCGCCTTGATCTGGTTGCGCAGCGCCTCCGTGAGGTCGGGCGACATCGCATTGCGCGCCTCGGGGCGGTTCAGCGTGATCAGCGCGACGCCGTCGCGGACGCTGCACAAGAGTTCGGTTGTGCCGGTATCGATTTCCATGTGACCTTCTCCTTGCCATGACATTCCCGGTCACCGAACACACCGTCAAGACCGCCCGCCACACGACGGGCTATCTCGCCTGCGGAGCGAAAGACGCCCCGCTGCTGATCTTCGTTCATGGATGGCCCGAGCTGTCGCTGTCCTGGCGGCACCAGCTCCCGGCCTTCGCGGCCCTGGGCTTCCGCTGCATCGCGCCCGACATGCGCGGCTATGGCCGTTCCAGCACCTACGCGCGGCACGAGGATTTCGCGCAGGAAGAGATCGTGGCCGACATGGTCGAGCTGCTCGCGTCCCTCGGCCGCGACAAGGCCGTGTGGATCGGCCACGACTGGGGCAGTCCCGTCGTCTGGAACATGGCGGCGCATCACCCCGATAAGGTAGTGGGCGTGGCGAGCCTCTGCGTGCCGTATCTGTCCACGGGCTTCACGCTGGAGACCGTCGTCCCGCTGGTCGATCGCTCGATCTATCCGGAAGCGCAGTTTCCGGCGGGTCAATGGGACTACCAGTTCTTCTACGAGGAGAGTTTCGACAAGGCGTGCGCGAGCTTCGACGCCAATCCGCGCAATGTCGTGAAGGCGCTGTTCCGCAAGGGTGATCCGTCGCGGGTCGGCAAGCCCGCGCCGACGTCCATGACGCGCAAGGGTGGTGGCTGGTTCGGCGGCGGCGCCTGTCCCGACGTGCCGCGCGATCCCGACGTGCTGACCGAGCAGGACGTGGAAGCCTATGCCGCCGCACTGACCCGGAACGGCTTCTTCGGGCCCGACTCCTGGTACATGAACCACAAGGCCAACGGCGCTTATTCGAAGCGGGCGAGGAACGGCGGCAAGCTCGCGATGCCGGTCCTGTTCCTGCACGGCGCCTACGACACGACCTGCGAGACCATGACCTCGAAGCTGGCCGATCCCATGCGCCGCGACTGCGCCGATCTCACCGAGGTCGTCGTTCCATCCGGCCACTGGATGGCGCAGGAGCAACCCGTCGCCGTGAATGCCGCATTGGCGAAGTGGCTGGCGGTCAAGCTGCCGGGCTATTGGGCGTCGTAATTCAAGGATCCCTCACTTCGTTCGGGATGACACTGTTGTTGTAATTTGCGCAGTGCGCTGATGCACAACGCCGTGTCATCCCGAACGAAGTGAGGGATCCTTCGCTTCTCCAGGTGGCCGGCTGCTAAGGCCTCTCCGTCGTGCGCTTCTCGATTTCGATCAGCATCGGCAGGTCCACCGTCTTGTGCTGCTCCTTCTGCAGGCGCGTCCAGTCTTCCTGCGGGCGGGAGCGGATGGCGAAGCCGCTGGTCGCCAGCTCGTCATAGACCTTCTTCATCGCCTCGTAGGCCGCGAGCAAAGGCGTCGCCGGGTCGATCAGCAGGCGGAAGCCGCAGGCATGCAGGTCGGCGGCGGTCATGTCGAGCGAGGCCAGGCCGCCCGGTTTCAGGATGTTGACCAGCGGCGGTTCCAGCCGTTCGCCGATGTAGCGCACGGCCTCCTGCGTGTAGGGGATCAGCAGCAGCGAATCCGCACCCGCCTTCTTGTAGGCCTCGCAGCGCCGGATGGCGTCGTCGGTGTTGGTGGACCGCACGGCGATGGTGCGCGCGATGATGTGCGTCTCGGGATTGCGCCGCGCCCGCACCAGCTCCCGGATCTTGTCGACCATGTCCTCCAGCGGGATCATGTGCTCGATGCCGATGTGATGATGGGCGCGCTTCGGCAGGAGCTGGTCTTCGACCTCGATGGCGGCGAAGCCCGCGGCCTCGGTCATGCCCATCGTGCGATGCATGTGCATCGGATCGCCGAAGCCCGCGGCGGCATCGAAGATCAGAGGCAGGCGAGACGAGGTGCGGATCTCCAGCGCCGTCTGGCAGAGTTCGGTGAGCGTCAGGTTGGCTTCGAGATAGATGCGCTGGTAACCGGTGGCGCCGCCGCCGAGATAGAGAGCCTCGAAGCCAGCTTGTTCCGCCATGCGCGCCATCATGGGATCGAGCACCAGCGGCGCAAGCACCGGTGTCGGGCCCTGCATCATCTTCGTGAGACTCATCGGCATTCCTTCCGTTTGTGCGCGGATGTTTGCGGCCTGCGGAATGAGCGTCCAACGATTTCTTGTCGGTGATGGCCCCCTGTTTCATCTTGCGGGCCAATCGGAGGAAAGATCATGCGAAACGGGCTGAAAGCGGCCGTCGCCATGCTGGCGATGCTGGCTGCGACGATGATGGGTGCTGGCGCCGCCTCGGCGCAGGCCTGGCCCATCAAGCCGATCAAGCTGATCAACGGGTTCCCGCCGGGCGGCGGCACCGACATCCTGGCGCGCCTCGTCGCCGAGAAGCTGACGGGCGTGCTGGGGCAACAGGTGATCGTCGAGAATCGCACCGGCGCCAACGGCCTGATCGCGGCGCAGGCCGTCGCTTCCTCGCCCGGCGATGGCTACACGATCCTGCTCTACACGATGAGCATGGCCGCGACGGCGCCGGTCATGCCGGGTGTCACGCTCAACTTCGATCCCGACAAGGATCTCATGCCGGTGATCATGGTCGCCGGGGTCGAGAACCTGCTTTACGTGAATCCCAAGCTGCCGTTCCGGACGGTCAAGGACATCATCGACTATGCCAAGGCCCATCCGGACAAGCTGACCTACGGCTCGTCGGGCGTCGGCAGCTCCTACCAGCTCTGGGCTGCGCTCTTCACCTCGATGGCCGACATCAAGATGCTGCACGTGCCGTTCCGCGGCGGGCCGCCGGCCATCGCCGAGATCATCGCGGGCCGCGTCGACATGATGTTCGGCAATTTGGCGGAGATCCTGCCGCACATCCGGTCCGGCGCGGTGCGTCCCATCGCCTTCACCAGCGCGCCGCCGTCGCCCGAATTGCCCGGCGTGCCGACCATCGCCCAGTCGGGCCTGCCGAAC
>LSKJ01000599.1 GCA_001557035.1 Rhodospirillaceae bacterium CCH5-H10
GGTAATCCAGAGCCGCGACTTCACCTGCATGGTGGAGAGGGTCAATGCCGTCGATGCCTGGCTGGGCTCCCTGCCCGGGCACGCCTACGCCAATGTGCGCCAGCCGCCAGTCTCGACGCTCAACCTGGCCCACATGATCCCGCTGTCGGCGGTCTGGGCGGGACCGGCGATGGATGAGCACCTGGATGCGCCGCCGTTGTTCTTCGGCAGGACCGAGGGAGCGACGCCGTTCCGGTTCTCCCTGCATGTCGGTGATGTCGGCCATACGCTCGTCGTTGGCCCGACGGGTTCGGGCAAGTCCGTGCTGCTGGCTCTCATGGCTTTGCAGTTCCGGCGCTACGACAAGGCGCAGGTGTTCGCCTTCGACTTCGGCGGTTCCATCCGGGCCGCTGCGCTTGCGATGGGTGGGGATTGGCACGACCTCGGTAGTGCGCTCGGCGAAGAGGAGAGGGATCCCGTCGCCCTCCAGCCGCTGGCCGGCATCGACGATGTCGCGGAGCGGGGCTGGGCCACTGACTGGATTGCAGCTCTCCTGGCCCGCGAGAAGATCGTCCTCACGCCCGAGGTGAAGGACCATGTGTGGTCCGCGCTTGGATCGCTGGCCTCCGCACCGCTGGA
>LSKJ01000600.1 GCA_001557035.1 Rhodospirillaceae bacterium CCH5-H10
GATCGTCGGCGCCCGGAGTGCCGATCCCAATGGCGACCAGTCGGGTGCCAGCTACGTCGTGTTTGGCAAGGGTTCGGGCTTCACGTCCACCCTCAACATTTCCACGCTGAACGGCACCAACGGCTTCAAGCTGAGCGGCACCGCGATCTGCGATCTCAGCGGTTTCTCGGTTTCGTCGGCGGGCGACTTTAACGGCGACGGTTTCGCGGACCTGATCGTCGGGGCGCCGGACGCCGATCCGCACGGCACGTCGTCGGGCACCAGCTACGTGCTGTTCGGCAAGGCGTCGGGCTTCACCGCCAACATCGATCTCTCGACATTGAACGGCAGCAACGGCTTCAGGCTGACCGGCGCTGCGGCGAACGATTCGAGCGGCATCTCGGTGTCGACCGCGGGTGATTTCAACGGCGACGGTGTAGACGATTTCGTGATCGGGGCGGTCCGGGCCGACAGCAACGGCACCGATTCGGGCACGACGTACGTCGTCTTCGGCCGGGCATCGGGCTTCTTCGCCGAGATCGATCTTTCCAGTCTGGACGCCGGCGCAGGCTTCGCGCTGAAGGGCGGACGGGCAGGCGATTGGAGCGGCCTACGTCGTGTTCGGCGGGGCCTTGGGCGGGACCGTGACGACGACCGGCACGGCGGCGTCAAGTATGCTGATCGATGGCGCCGGCAACGACGTACTGACGGGCGGCGGGGGCGGCGACGCGTTCCATCCCGGCGCGGGCAACGACCGGCTGGTCGTGGCCGACCTCGCGTTTCGTCTGGCCGATGGCGGCGGCGGTACCGACACGCTGGCACTGTCCGGTGCCGGCATGACGCTCGACCTCACCGATCCTTTGATCGCGGCGAGGCTGGAGGCCATCGAGCGCATTGATCTCAGCGGCAGCGGCAACAACACCCTCATCGTCAACCAGCGTGCCGTGCTGGGCGGCGTGAGCGCCGAGGCGGCCGGCGGCAAGCATACTCTCGTCGTCGAGCGCAATGCGGGCGACATCGTTCAGTTCGTCGAAGCGGGTTGGACGAAGACAGGCTCGATCAGCAATTCAGATGGAACGTTCAACCGCTGGCTGCTCGGGACGGCCGAGGTCCATGTCGAGCGAGTCGCCCCGACCACCGGCTCCGTCATCGTGGGAACTGCCGGCAACGACGTCATCTCGACGACCGTTACCGTGCCCGGCCAGCTTCTGGCGACCGATCTTGCCGACACGATCGACGGCAGCGGCGGCGACGACATTCTTGACGGTGGTGGCGGCAACGATGCGCTTTACGGCGGCCCCAACAATGACAGGCTGATCGGCGGGACGGCCGACGCCGGCGGCACCAACCAGCTGTGGGGCGGCACGGGCAGCGACACGGCCTCTTATGAAGGGACGACCGGGGCCGTGCATGCTGATCTGGCGGCACAGACGGGCCATGTCGATGGCGTCCTCGTCGACCAGATGAACTCGATCGAGAACCTGATCGGCGGCTCGGGCGACGACGTGCTGACGGGAGATGCCGGCGCCAACGTGCTGGCCGGCAGAGCGGGCAACGACACGTATGTGATCGGCAGTGGCGACACGATCGAGGAGGCCGCGGGCGAAGGCACTGACACGGTCCGTGCCTCGATCGACTACGCGCTGGGCGCCAATATCGAGAACCTCGTCCTCA
>LSKJ01000601.1 GCA_001557035.1 Rhodospirillaceae bacterium CCH5-H10
GAGGAGGGCGGCCGCCGTTACCGGCGGCCGGTGGTCAGGAAACGGCCTTGAGGTTTTCCGCCGCCATCTTGCCGCTCCGGCGATCTGCGACCAGCTCGAATTCGAGCTTCTGGCCCTCGCTCAGCATGCTCATGCCAGCGCGCTCAACGGCGCTGATGTGCACGAAGGCGTCGGTACCGCCATTGTCCGGCTGAATGAAGCCGAAGCCCTTTTGGATATTGAACCACTTAACGGTTCCCGTGGTCGTCGTCATGGGAGAACCCCTTTTTACCTTGGATATGCGAGGCCATGCGCTCCCTCCGCGTTTGAACACGCGGAAGCGCAATGGAACCCGTCGAAATTGCACTAATTTTCGGGATCACGTGTCGTGGAGCGGACCGCTGACGATGTCGGCGGGCGCGGACCAAATCAGATGTCCGTGTATCGACGAGCCTCATATGGTCCCTTGTTCCAACACTATCAAGGACCAAATACGGCAGGTCCTTGCATTGCGGCGAAGGACGGAGGTGGTCATGGAGCCTCGTTCCACTGCCGATCCCATTGATGCTGAGCTGCGTGCGGTCGCGGCCTCGTTCTCGCGCCCTTCAGTGGGAAGAAGCCTCCTGCAGCTCGTTACCTCATTCGGTCCCTTCCTCGCGGGCTGCGCGGCGATGTACGTCGCCTGCGATATTTCCCCGTGGCTCGTCCTCGCGTTGGCCATACCGACCGGCGCGTTCATGGTGCGCGTGTTCATCGTGCAGCACGATTGCGGACACGGCTCGTTCTTCGCTTCGCGCCGCGCCAACACGATCGTCGGCCGGCTGTGCAGCCTGTGCACCTTCACGCCCTTCGCGAGCTGGCGACGCCAGCATGCGCAGCATCATGCCGAATGGAACAATCTCGATCGCGGCGATCGCGGCAGCGACATCTATTCCTCGTGCCTCACCGTACGCGCGTACCTCGCTTTGTCGCCCTGGCAGAGGTTCGCGCACCGGCTCGTGCGTCATCCGCTGATCGCCAACTTCCTGCTACCACCTCTGGTTTTCGTACTGCTCTACCGCCTGCCGTTCGACACGCCGCGCGCGTGGGTGCGCGAGCGCCGCTCGGTCCTTTTCACCAATGCGAGCCTGGTTGCCCTGTTTGCGACGCTCGTGCTGTTGCTGGGCTGGCGTGACGTGTTGCTCGTCCATTTGTCGATCCTGGTCGTCGCGTCGATCCTCGGCGTGTGGCTGTTCACCTTGCAGCATCGCTTTCCGGGGGCACAGTGGACCGGTCGCGGTGCCTGGCGATATGTCGATGCCGCGATGGACGGATCGTCCTGGTTCGATCTGCCGATCGTGCTGCAGTGGTTCACCGGCAATATCGGCTTCCATCACGTCCACCATCTCAACCAGCGCATTCCCAACTACCGGCTGGCGCAGGCTCACGAAGCGGCCCGGGCCGTGCGTGCCGTTCCGCCGCTCGGCCTGCGTGCCGGCCTCGCCGCGCCACGCCTGACACTGTGGGACGAAGCCTCGGGCCGCCTCGTTCGGTTCTGCGACGTGGCGCGACGGGAGACGCCCGCCTGATCTTGCTCTAGCGTGGGCGCCTCATAGAGGAGCCCCGCGTCAATGTCTGTTCCCCACGGCCCGCTGCAGGGCGTCAAGGTCGTCTCCTGCTCCACCGCGCAGGCGGGCACTGTTCCCTGGATGCTCATGGCCGATCTCGGCGCCGACGTGATCAAGATCGAATCGCCCCAGGGCGGCGACCCGTCGCGCCGCATGACCGTGTTGCCGGGCAAGGGCAGCACCTTCTTCGAGGCCAACAATCGCGGCGTGAAGAGCGTGACGCTCAATCTCAAGAGCGAGGAGGGGCGGGAGATCCTGCGCAAGCTGGTCGCCGAGGCGGATATCTTCGGCCAGAACTTCCGTCCGGGCGCGGCCGAGAAGAACGGCTTCGGCTGGGAGGAGCTGCGCAAGGTCAATCCCAAGCTCGTCTATGTGTCGATCTCCGGTTACGGCCCCAACGGTCCGCATGCCCATCTGCCGGGCACCGATTCGATGGCGCAGGCGCTGGGCGGCATCGCCGAGGCCTATTCCACGGCGGGACAGAAGATGAAGACCGGCGTGGTGTCGGTGGCCGACGAGACCTGCGCCATCCTGGCGTTTGGCGGCGCGCTCGCCGCGCTGACTCACGCGCGCACCACCGGTGTGGGCCAGAAGATCGACCTTTCGCTGCTCGGCGGCCAGATCCGGCTGATGGGCTGGACGTTGCAGACGGCGATGTGGCGCGACCAGAATCCCGTCACCGGCCAGGCGAGGGTCACCGGCACGCGCGAGCGGCCGGGCATCAGCGCGAGCTTCGACGATCGCGACGGCAAGCCGCTGGTCTTCCAGCTCACCGGCCCGGACAACTGGAAGGACGCGATGACGTCGCTCGGCTTCTACGGGCATCTCGAGAAGGCGGGTTTCGCCGATCTCGGCGTGATCATCGACAACGACGCCAAGCGCATCGAACTGCTCGCCATGCTCGACGGCCTGTTCGCCACCGGCATGCGCGACGACTGGGTGGCGCGGCTGCGCGGCGCCGACATCGTCTCGGCGCCGATCAACACGCTGCTCGAAGCGTCGAACGATCCCGACGTCGTGGCCAACGGCTATGTCACCGAGGTCGAGTATCCCAAGCTCGGCAAGAAGCTGAAGGTGCACGGCACGCCGTGGAAATTCTCCGAGACCCCGGCCAGGCCCGGCATCGCGCCGGAGTTGGGCGAACACAACGACGCCGTGCTGGGCGCGCTGGGTTACGACGCGGCCGCCTTGGCCGACCTGCGCGCGCGCAAGGTCATTTAAGCAATGTCGTCCTGAGCGCAGCGAAGGACCTTGCGGAGCGACCAGAAGACTCCCTGGCAGACGTGAGATCCTTCGCTGCGCTCACGATGACATGAGCCGGCGGGCAACGAACTGAACGCCCGTGGCGGGATTGCCGTGCATGGTCGTCAGGTCGATGCGCTTGCTGCTGATCGGCTCGAGGCCGTTCAGCCAACTTTGCATGTGATCGTCGCTGTGATGGCGCACCGTGCCGCCGTCTCCGGTGTCGAACGTGCCGTAGGGGCCTTGTCCGACACCCGCGGCGTAGCGGGCGCGATTGCGGTCGTCGTCCTGTAGCGGCATGTCGCTGATGAACAGCACGCCGCCAGGACGCAGCAGCCGGCGCACCTCCCGCAGCACCGCTTCCTGCTGATCGTCGTCGACGATGCAGGTGAGGACCGCCACGATCATCGCGGCGTCGAAGCTTGCGTCGGGCTCGTCGACGACCGTCCGCGTGAGATGGCGCAGGTCAAGTCGTGGGTGTTCCCGGCGGCCTCGCGCGATCATCGCGCCGGAGAAGTCGACGCCGACCGAATTGCCGAAGCCGAGCTCCGCGAGGTGCGCCAGGCTGCGGCCGTAGCCACAGCCATAGTCGAGGAGACGATCGCCGGTCCGTAGCGCCGCCAGGAAGTCGGCATTCAGCGGGTGGGTGAAGGTCTTGCCCGCGCCACGATCCCAATAGCGGCTCTGGTCCGGCATTCTCGCCCCTTCCCGAGTGCGTGGATCCCACTGAAAATCCTAGCAGACTTCACGGGATCGACACGGTGCCTGTGCGGTGTTCGTTGTGCAGAAGGATCGATGCTTGGGGCTTCCGCTCCACCGCCACACCGTCCACAATGCGAGTGGGGAGAGGGACACTCGTTGGAGTATCGCTGTTGTCGATGCGCCGTCCCGCGTTCGTGTCAGTCTTTTCGACGATACTGGCTCTTTCAGCCCCATCCTTCGCGCAGGTCACCGATGCGAAGCGCGCCTCGTATCGCGCAGCCTTCGAGGAGACGCTGCGCCAGCCCGACAATGCCGAGGTCCTGCTGAAATATGCGCAGGCCGCTGCCGCGGCCGAGGACTATGAAGGCGCGATCACGGCCTACGAGCGCTTCCTCGTCATCGACGCCGACCAGCCCCGCGTGAAGTTCGAGCTGGGCGTCCTCTACTACAAGCTCAAGTCCTACGACGCGGCGCGCGCCTACTTCGACCAGGCCCGCACTTCGGGCAAGGCCGGCCCGGAAGTCGCCGAGCGCGCGTCGGAATTCATCCGCGACATCGACCGGCGCTGGGGCCCGTCGCGCCTTACCGGCGAGTTCGTGGCCGGCATCCGCTACTCCGACAATCCCGCCAGCCTGCCCACCGGCACGCTGCAATCCTATGGCGCGACCGTCGTGCCGAATCCGACGTTCCAGCGGCGCAGCGACTTCGCCTTCATCGGCGCGGCGTCGCTCAGCCACCGCTACGATTTCGGGCGGCAGGACAGCGGCACGCTGGAAACCGATTTCTCCTTCTATACGGCGAGGCAGTTCCAGGTGACCGCTGCCGATGTGATGCTGCTGGACCTCGGCATCGGACCGCGCATGGAGTTGATCGATGGCCCGCTGAGCGGCGTGCAGCTCAAGCCGTTCGTCAGCGGCCGCTACATCACCGTGGGCAACCTGCCGACCTACTGGGCGTGGGGCGCCGGTCTCGAAGCCTCGGTGCCGGTGGCCGACAAGGTGCGCGCGGGCATCGTCGTGCTCGGGCAGCGACGCGACTTCGTGGACAATGCCGCCGTGCCGTTCAATTCCCAGAACTCGGGCAACAACGGAACGGTGGCCGCCAACCTTCGCGCGGAGCTGACAACCAATCTCGAGGCGTCCCTCGGGGGCAACTACACGCGCTACATCGCGATGACCGGCTTCCAGAGCTATGGCGAAGCGGGCGTCGGCGGCTCGCTAACGTGGCGTTTCGAGGATCCGGTCGGCATCAACGGCCGCAAATGGACCCTGGCGGGCAATGCGGCCCTGGCCTTCGCGACCTACGACCAGCCGGATCCGTTCATCCAGCCCGGCACCGTTCGAAGTCAAACGGACGTCAATCTGGGGCTGCTGCTCTCGGTTCCGCTGGACGACCGGCTGACGCTGGTGGGCCAGACCACGTATTTCCAACGTTCCGCCTCAATCAACAACTACAGCTTCAACTCGTTCAGCAGCCTTCTGGGCATCGGCTGGCGATTCTGAGGGAGCGTAAAATGTCCTCGCGGCAATCACGCGCTGTCTTTCTGTCGGTCCTGTTGCCTCTGGCTTTTTCCCCGGCGATCTTCACGCCCGCTTCGGCGCAGAACGTGGGCGTCACCACCGCGGCGAGCGGCGATCCACGCGGCACGCCACCGTCGCTGCCGACCCGCACGCTGCGCGTCGGCATCGACGTGGTCGGCAACGAGCGGGTGACCACCGGTGCCGCCGACCGCGCGCACCTCGTCTTCCTCGATGGCTCCGGTCTCACGGTGGGCGCCAACAGCGAACTGGTGATCGACAAGTTCGTCTACGATCCCAATCGCACGGCCGGCGACCTGACGATGAGCGTGACCAAGGGCGCGTTCCGGTTCGTGGGCGGCGCGATCAGCAAGAAGAGCGACGTCATCATCCGCACGCCGAGCGCCCATATCGGCGTGCGCGGCGGCATCGCGACCGTGACCGTGAGCGCCGACGGCTCGACCACCGCGACTTTCCTGTTCGGCGACCGCATGACCGCGAGCAACGCGGCGGGCACGCAGCGCGCCGTGCGCTATGGCTCGCAGATCTTCGTGCCGGCCGGCGGCGGCGCGCCGCTCGAACCCGTCATCCTGCCGCCCAACACGCTGCAGGCCTATCTGGCGCTGTTCGAACAGACGCAGGCGACGGGCAACGTCATCGGCCCAGGCGACAAGGTGCTGATCGAGGCGGCGGTGAAGACGCTGAACGCCCAGGCGCTGCCCTATGCCGATCCCTCGTCGAGGCTGGCGCCGTGGCTCGCCTACCTGCAGCTCGTCGCGACACAGGCCGTCACGACGACCAACGCGTCGCGCCCGATCGGCGGCGG
>LSKJ01000602.1 GCA_001557035.1 Rhodospirillaceae bacterium CCH5-H10
GACCAACGGCGTCTATCCGGCGCCGAAGGCGATCATGAGCTGCGTCTATGAAGGCCTGCAGCTTCCGTTCGACTCCGCGCTCAAGGTCGAGACGCGCTACTTCGTCTCGCTGCTGCGCGACCCTGTCGCCAAGAGCATGATCCGCACGCTGTTCTTCGGGCTGCAGGAAGCCAACAAGCTCGTACGCCGGCCCAAGGGCGTGCCGAAGCAGGAGTACAAGAAGATCGGCGTGCTGGGTGCCGGCCTGATGGGCGCCGGCATCGCCACCGTCTCGGTGCAGGCCGGCCTCGACATCGTGCTGATCGACCGCGACCAGGCGGCTGCCGACAAGGGCAAGGCGCATATCGCCGAAGAGCTGGGCAAGCTGGTGAAGCGCAAGCGCCTCGACCAGGCGAAGGCCGACGCGATGCTGGCCAAGGTCACGGCGACCCCGGACTTCGGCGCGCTCAAGGATTGCGACCTCGTCATCGAGGCCGTGTTCGAGAATCGCGAGGTGAAGGCCGAAGCGACCAAGAAGGCCGAGGCCGCGCTGCCGAAGTCGGCCGTCTTCGCGTCGAACACCTCGACCCTGCCGATCACCGGCCTCGCCGAAGCCTCGTCGCGGCCGGACCAGTTCATCGGTCTCCATTTCTTCTCGCCCGTCGAGAAGATGCCGCTGGTCGAGATCATCGTCGGCCAGAAGACTTCGCAGGAGACGCTCGCGCGCGCTCTCGACTTCGTCCAGAAGATCCGCAAGACGCCGATCGTCGTGAACGACAGCCGCGGCTTCTTCACCTCCCGCGTCTGCGGCGCCTTCATCAGCGAAGGCCACCGCATGCTGAAGGAGGGCGTGCCCGCCGCCATGATCGAGAATTGCGCGCGCTTCGCCGGCATGCCGGTGGGCCCGCTGTCGCTCAACGACGAGGTCGCGATCGACCTGTCGTGGAAGATCATGGACCAGACGCGGCGCGATGCCGAGGCGGCCGGCCAGAAGTTCGAGGGCGGCGGCACCGAGGACATCCTCGAGCTGATGGTCAAGAAGCTGGAGCGCTTCGGCCGCAAGAACGGCAAGGGCTTCTACGAGTATCCGGCCGACGGCAAGAAGCGCCTGTGGCCGGACCTGCAGAAGTACTTTCCGGCCGATCCGAAGCTCCTCTACGGCGAGGGCGAGGACAAGCGCGCCAAGGAGGACGAGATCAAGAAGCGCCTGCTCTACGTGCAGGCGGTCGACACCGCGCGCTGCCTGGAAAGCAACGTGCTGACCAATCCGCAGGACGGCGACGTGGGCTCGATCATGGGCCTGGGTTTCGCGCCGCAGACCGGCGGGG
>LSKJ01000603.1 GCA_001557035.1 Rhodospirillaceae bacterium CCH5-H10
GGTGCTCGTGCCCACCCTTCGAGACGCTCACTGCGTTCGCTCCTCAGGGTGAGGTGATTCGCTTGATTTAGATGGATCAAGATGATCCTGATCCTACCCCGCGTTGCGGCTGAGATGCTCCAGTAGAAGTTCGTTCACGCGCGCAGGCTTCTGGTCGGCGGCGTAGTGGCCGACGCCGGGCAGCACTTCGAAACGATAGGGCGCGTCGATGAATTCGCCCGTGCCTTCGGCCGCGGCGCGGCCCACCGTGTCGTCGGCATCGCCCCAGACATAGAGCGTCGGCACCTTGATCGGACCCAGCAGCATCCGCTCGCCGCGGGCGCGATACCACGCGAGCGCGGCTTCCATGGCCGGCACGTTGCCGAGAACGGAGAGGTGGAGGTCGATCGCTTCCTTCGGCACGCCTTCCTTCGCGTGCCGCTTGCGCAGCCAGGCGCAGTCGTTCTCCAGCACCTTCGTCACGGCATCGGGTTCGAGGAACGCCTGGTGATGGCCGGAGCGGCGCTTCTGCTCGCCGTCCGGCATCGCGAGCGCTCGCGCAAACGACATCGGATGCGGCCGCGAGAGTATGGTGAGCGAGCGCAGCTTCTCGGGGTGGCGGAAGGCGATGGCCCAGGCGAGGCTCGCCCCCCAATCGTGGCCGACGAGATGGAAGCGCTTGCCGCCATGTCCGACCGCCGAGACGAGATCGAGCGCATCGCCCGTGAGCTTGTCGAAGCGATAGGACTCGAGATCGGCCGTATCGGGCCGTGCGCCGGCCGAATAGCCGCGCTGGTTGGGCGCCACCACAAAGTAGCCTGCCTGGCCCAAGACCGGCACCTGCGCCTTCCAGAAATGCCGTGACACGCCGAAACCGTGCAGCATCAGGACCAGCGTGTCGTCGTCCTTGCCGGCGACCGAGGCATTGAACACCAGGCCGGGCGCGGTCTCGATCTCGCGGACTTCCATTCCCGTCATTCTCCCTCGGCGGTGCCGGCGCGGCCCCATTTCGCCTCGCGACGACGCCAGGCGCGAGCCAGCCGCGCGGCGCGATCCTCGAACAGGTCGGGCGCGGCTTCCTTGCCCAGCAACGTTTCCTCGACCGCATGATGCGGCCGCATGCTGCCATCGGCCAACAGGTGCTCGATCTCGACGCCGCGCTCTGCGAGACGGCGCGACACCAGCACCGTGCGATGGCAGTCGAGCGGCTCCTTCTCCGCGCACATCAGGCACAAGGTCTTGTCGTTCGCGCCCGCGATCACGCGGTCGAGGCCGGCCTTGAAGTCGGGTCGCGCGGCAAGCTGGTCGTAGCTGCCGCCGGCTGCTGGCTTGCCGCCCAGCGCGGCGCCTTCATGCACATAGGCGATGCCGGCTTCGGCCAGCGACTTCGCGAGATTCTCCCGGCCGAACTGCGGATGACGGCGCGACCACGGTGTGGAGCGCACGTCGACCAGCCTCTCGACGCCGCCGCCCTTCAGGAGTGCGACGAAGCGCTCGATCGGATGATTGGAATGGCCGATGGTCTTGACCGGTTTCATGCGAGGTGACGGACCCGATCGATGAAGGCGAGCGTCGCGGCCGAGGATTCGTCGCGGCGGTAGGCGAGGTTGAGCGGCACCTTGAGTGCGGGCCGCCCGGTGAGGGGGCGATAGGTTACACCCTCCAGCGGCAGGCGGGTGAGCGATGCCGGCACGATCGTGATGCCGAGGCCGGCCGCCACCAGGTTCAGGGTCGAGACGATACGCGGCGCTTCCTGGCCGACATGCGGATTGAAGCCCGCCGCACTGCAGGCCGCGATGATGGCATCGTAGAGGCCGCGCCCGTCGGCGCGGCGATAGAGGACGAAATCCTCCTCCGCGAGATCCTTGAGCGATAGCTCCTTGCGTCGCGCGAGACGGTGGCGTGCGGGCAGGGCGGCCGCCATCTCTTCCTGCAGCAACGGATGCATCGCCAACCCCTGCGGGTCGGTGAGGCCGGACCGGATGAAGGCGATGTCGAGCCGTTCGTCGCGCAGGGCGGCCAGGAGGTCGCCGGAGCTGCTCTCTTCCAGAACGAACGAGACGTCGGGCCTCTCGCGGCGGAACTCGCGGATGGCGCGCGCGACCAGCGGATGGAACGGCGCCGACGTGGTGAAGCCGACGGCGATGCGGCCGGTCTCGCCGCGGGCCGTGCGCCGGGCCGTCACGGTCGCGCGTTCGACCGAGGCCAGGATCGCCTCGGCGTCGGTCAGGAAGGAACGGCCGGCATCGGTCAGGCTGACGCCGCGGGGATGGCGCAGCAGCAGCGGCGCGCCAATTTCCTGTTCGAGCGCCCGGATCTGCTGGCTGAGCGGGGGCTGCTGCATGTGCAGCTTCTCGGCCGCGCGCGTGACATGCCCCTCACGTGCGACGGCGACGAAATAGCGGAGATGCCGCAGTTCCATTGAGATATCCTGCAAGTATCAGATTGCCATTTATCATATATTTGAACACTGCCATAGCCCAGCCTTAGACAGGCATCCGTCCTCACCCTGAGGAGCGCGCGCAGCGCGCGTCTCGAAGGGTGGGCAATGGCTCCGGTGGGTGCCCATGCTTCGAGACGCCGCTCCGCGGCTCCTCAGCATGAGGAGGCCCCCGGATGAACGAGGGCGAGATGACGATCACGATGGCACTGGGGCTCGGCCTCCTGATGGTGTTCACGGCCTTCCTGTCCGGCATCTTCGGGATGGCGGGCGGGATGGTCCTGATCGGCGTGCTGCTCTTCGTGCTGCCGCTGCCGATGGCCATGGTGCTGCACGCGGTGACGCAGATGGCGTCGAACGGCTGGCGCGCCCTGCTGTGGCGCCGGCATATCCAGTGGCGCATTACCGCTTTCTACGTGACGGGCTGCTTCATCGCCGTCGGCATCTGGTCGTTCACGCTCTACGTGCCGGAGAAGGCGGTCGCGCTGCTCATGCTCGGCCTCTCGCCCTTCGTGCTGAGGATCGTGCCGGCTAGGCTGATGCCCGCGACCCTGGGTCCGGTGCAGGCGCTGGGCGGCGGCATCGCCTGCATGGCGCTGATGCTGCTGACGGGCGTCACCGGCCCGCTGGTCGACCAGCTATTCCTGCGCTCAGCCTTGAACCGGCAGCAGATCGTGGCCACCAAGGCCTCGTGCCAGATATTCGGCCACGGCTCCAAGCTCCTGTACTTCGGCGCGCTGATCGAGCAGGCCGGCTCGGTCGAGCCCTGGGTGCTGGCGATGGCCGTCGCCGCCTCGATGCTCGGCACGTCGCTCGGCAAGCAGATCCTCGAACGACTGTCCGACGCCCAGTTCCGCAGCTGGGCCGGCCGGCTCATCACGGTCCTGGGCCTCTACTATGTCGGCTACGGCTTGGTGCTGCTGGCCGGGATTGCCTAAGATGGCGCGTGGACATTCCAGCAGGATTTAGAGAACTCACCGAGGCGACCGGCTTCACCGCGGCCAATGGACCGTGGTTCGAGAAGGTCGAGGGCAACAGGGTCTGGCGCGGCTTCATGCCCGGCCCGCAACATGCCAATGCGCTTGGCATCGTGCATGGCGGCATGATGGCCGCCTTCATCGATGCGGCCCTGGGCTCTGTCGTCTATCGCGCCATCGACCGGCGCTGCGTCACCCTGAAGCTCACGCTCGACTACCTGACGCCCGCGCGGGTCGGCGACTGGCTGGAGGCGACCGGCGAGTTGCTGGGCCATGACGAGCATGTGGCGCAGGTGAGGGGCCGACTCTATGGTCCGCGCCACGATGTTCTGGCCGGGCTGGGCGATTTCGCGCTGCTGCGGCCGGGACGCCCCCTCAAAGTCCGGAGCTAGCGTGTCTTCCGATATTCCCGACAATCCGCCCGAAGGTTTCAAGCTCGTCGATTTCGCCCGCGGCCGGCCCGAGCCGACCTTCAACACCCATGTCGGCAACATGTACGCCAAGCGCGGCGAGAAGGGCACGCGCGACGAATTCGTGCTGGCCATCCGCGTCCAGCAGAACATGTGCAATCCGGCTGGCGGCCTGCACGGCGGCATGATGATGACCGTCGCCGACCTGGTGGGCACGATGGGCGGCGGCTATCTCGCGGGCCTGCGCAAGTTCCTGCCGACCGTCAGCATGACGTTCGACTTCGTGGCGCCTGCGCGCGTGGGCGACTGGGTCGAGGGGCGCGCGGAACTGATCCGCCAGACGCGCACGCTGCTCTTCACGAACATCTACCTGACGGTGGGCGAGCAGAAGATCCTGCGCGCCTCGTCGATCGCCAAGATCTCCTCGGGCGACGGGACCGGCTACACGAAGACCTAGACTCTTTCCGAGTCGAGTTCACCCATCCACCTCATCCTGAGGAGGCCCAAAGGGCCGTCTCGAAGGATGGGCAACAGGCTAGGTGCGCGTGCCCACCCTTCGAGACGCTCACTGCGTTCGCTCCTCAGGGTGAGGTGTTGTTTGGATGCCTGCCGTGACTAGATCTCGCTCGAAAAGACATTAGCGCCCCGGCGGCCGCGACCTGAGGGACGCCTTCAGGAAGTCGACGAAGGATGTGACGCGGGCCGAGATGCCGCGTCGCGCGGGGACCAGCGCCAGGATGTCGGCGCCTTCGAACGACCAGGGCGCCAGCACGCGCCGGAGCTCGCCGTGTTTCACGAAGGGCGCGGCATCCCATTGCGAGCGCAGCATGAGGCCGAGGCCGGCCAGCGCCCAGTTGCGCACGACCTCGCCGTCGTTGCTGGTGAGCGTCGGCGTGACGCGCACGGCGCCGGCGCGGCCGGCGCGACGATGGCGCCACAAGGTCACGTCCTCGTTGTTCTCGCGCACGCAGAGGCAGTCGTGCTGCAGCAGGTCGCGCGGATCGGCCGGGATGCCGCGCCGGTCGAGATAGGCGGGCGCGGCGCAGACCCAGCGGTCGTTGCGCGCCAGTACATGCGCCACCCAGGTCGAATCGCGGACGGCGCCGATATGCACGACGACATCGGCATCCTCGCTGTCGGTCCAGGGCCGCTCCGAGAGATCGAGCGTCACGCGGATCGACGGATGGCGTTGGGCGAAGCGGGCGACGAGCGGCGCGACGTGCAGCCGACCGAAGCCGAAGGGCGCCACGATCCGCAATGGTCCCGACAGGGCGCCGCCCTCCTGGCCGAGAAGGTCGGTGAGCGCGCCGATGCGGGCCAGCATCGCCTGCGCCTCGCTCACAAGATGCTCGCCCTCGCCGGTGAAGCGCACGCGCCGCGAGCTGCGCACGACGAGGCTGATGCCCAGCGCCTGCTCGAGCTTCTTGAGGCGCAGCGACAGCGCCGGCGGCGTGACGTTGAGCGCGCGCGCTGCGCCGCTCAGTGAGCCGGTCCGCGCCAGCGCTTCCATGAACTGCAGGTCGGCGAGAGAGATCATTCAGTTTTCCTTAACTGAACTGTTGGTTCGATTTAAGCACCGATGGCCTGCCGCCTGCTACCGTGCCGGCATGACGACGACCTTTCCCAAAGCCGTGCTGTTCGACCTGCTGACGGCGCTGCTGGATTCCTGGACACTGTGGAACGACGTGGCGGGTTCCGAGGAACGTGGCCGTGCGTGGCGGGCCGAGTATCTGCGGCTGACCTATGGCTGCGGCAGCTACGTGCCCTACGAGCAGCTGGTGCAGGAGGCGGCGGTAACAACCGGTCTGCCGGCCGCTGCGGCCGACGAGCTGGAAGCGCGCTGGCTGGAACTGCCGCCCTGGAGCGGTGCGCAGGACGCGCTCGATGCGCTGGCCGGCCGCACCAAGCTGGCGGTCGTCACCAACTGCTCGATCCGGCTGGGCCGGCAGGCGGCGAGCCGCTTGCGGACGGATTGGGACTGCATCGTCACGGCCGAGGAAGCGGGTTGCTACAAGCCCGATCCGCGCCCCTATCGGTTGGCGCTGGCGACGCTGGGCGTCGCGCCGGAAGAGGCCGCCTTCGTCGCGGGCTCCGGCTACGACCTGTTCGGCACGTCGGCCGTCGGCCTCAGGACCTACTGGCACAACCGAGTCGGCCTCGCGCGCCCCGACGGCGCGCCGGCCGCTTCCCTCGAGCGGTCGACGCTCGACGATCTTCTCCCCTGGCTGGAAGGACGTCCGTCATGATCATGCGCCGACTGTTGCTCACCCTCGCGCCGCTGCTGCTGGCGGCCACCGCCGCCACGGCCCAGGGCTTCCCCGCCAAGCCGCTGACGCTGATCGTGCCATTCCCGGCCGGCGGGCCGAGCGACGCGCTGGCCCGCGCACTGGCGCAGGGCATGGCCGCGGATCTCAAGCAGACCGTGGTGGTCGAGAATATCGGCGGCGCCAGCGGTACGATCGGGCTCTCGAAGCTGATGGCCGCCGCGCCCGACGGCTATACGATCGGCTTCGGCACGATCGGCACGCACGTCGCCAATGCCGCGCTCTTCAAGAAACTGCCCTACGATCCGCTGACGGGCTTCGAGCCGATCGGCCTGGCCGGCACGGCGCCGCTGCTGCTGGTTGCGAAAGCGGGGCTGCCGGTTTCGAACCTCAAGGAGTTCATCGCCTACGCCGAGCAGAACAAGGCCAGCATGACCTACGGCAGCGCCGGCGTCGGCTCGATCTCCCACTATGCCTGCGTCGTGTTGCTGTCGGCGCTGAAGCTCAACATCACCCACGTGCCCTATCGCGGCGTGGCGCCGGCGATGAACGACCTGATGGGTGGCCATATCGACTTCATGTGCGACCAGACGACGACGGCGCTGCCGCAGATCGCGGGCGGCAAGATCAAGGCGCTCGCCGTGCTGAGCGACCAGCCCCTGTCGCAGCTTCCCGGCGTGGCCACGGCGGCGAGCCAGGGTTACGACGTGAACCTCCGCTCGTGGAACGCGCTGTTCGCGCCGAAGGGCACGCCGCAGCCGGTCATGGTGCGACTGAACGAGGCGCTGCGGGCGGCGGTGGCCGATCCGGCACTGGTCAAGCAGATGACGGCGGTGGGTGTCGATCTGCCGTCGCCCGACGCGCTGCAGCCGGCTACCGTGACGGCGTTGATCGCGCGCGGACTGGAGAAGGACGTTCCGGCGCTGAAGGCGCGCGGCGAGTATCTCGACTGAAGGGTGAACTCTTGAAGCTGATGGACATCGAGACCCCGGCGGCGCTCATCGACGAGCGCCGCATGGCGGGCAACATCGCGCGCATGCAGGACCATCTCACATCACTGGGCGTGCGCCTGCGGCCGCATGTGAAGACGTCGAAATGCGTCGAGGTCGCGCGAGCGCAGCAGAAGGCGGGTGCCGTCGGCATCACGGTCTCGACCTTGAAGGAGGCCGAGCAGTTCTTCGCCGCCGGCTTCGCCGACGTGCTCTATGCGGTCTGCATTGCGCCGGACAAGCTCGACCGCGCCGTGGCGCTCATCCGCAAGGGCTGTTCACTGACGCTGCTCGTCGATTCGGTGGCGGCGGCCGAAGCCTTCGTGGCAAAGGGCAAGGCCGCGAACCAGACCTTCCAGGTGATGATCGAGATCGATTCCGACGGCCATCGCTCGGGCGTGCAGCCCGAGGCGCCCGAACTGATTGAGATCGGCAAGGTTTTGCAGGCCGGCGGCGCGACGGTGAAGGGCGTGCTGACGCATGCCGGCAGTTCCTACGATCTCGACACGCCGGCCGCGTTGCAGGCGCTGGCCGAGCAGGAGCGGGCGCTCTGCGTGCGCGCGGCCGAGCGGCTGCGGGCCGCGGGCGTCGCCTGCCCCGAGGTCAGCATCGGCTCGACGCCGACGGCGATTGCCGCGCGGAATCTCAAAGGCGTCACCGAGGTGCGCGCGGGCGTCTATGTCTTCTTCGATCTCGTGATGTCCAATGTCGGCGTCTGCATGCCGCGCGACGTGGCGCTTTCCGTCCTGACCACGGTGATAGGCCATCAGCCCGAGAAGGGCTGGGTGATCGTCGATGCCGGCTGGATGGCGATGAGCCGTGACCGCGGCACGCAGCGCCAGAAGGTCGACTATGGTTATGGCGCCGTATGCGACCTCGACGGAAACGTGATCGACGGGCTGATCGTGTCGGGCGCGAACCAGGAGCATGGCATCGTGTCGCGCCGTGACGGTGCGGCCGATCCCGGCATGGTCGAGCGCTTCCCGATCGGCGCGCGGCTGCGCATCCTGCCCAACCATGCCTGCGCCACCGGTGCGCAGTATCCGTCCTATGTCACTGTCAGTTCGGCCGGCAACGCGACGCCGTGGCCACGCTTCCAGGGTTGGTGATTCAATGGAGCGCGCCACTCCAGTGGCGCTCAGGCCTCGTCGAAAGAAAAGACATGAGCGCAACTGGAGTTGCGCGCTCCACTGCAGCCGCTTCGTCGACCTGACGTAGAATTTTCCCTCGCTACACCGTCGCGCCGAAATGGCTGCCGAGGGCACGGCGGCCTGAATCCGTCAGGCGCACGGTGCGGCTGCGCCGCAGCCGCTCGGCCCAGCCGCGCTTGAAGAACGTGTCGGCGATGGCGGCGCCCAGGGCACCGGAGATGTGCGGCCGGCGTTCGCTCCAGTCGAGGCACTGGCGGGCGAAGTGGCGTGAACTGGTCTTGCGCGCCGTGTCGAGATCGACGCCCAGTCGCTCGCAGAACAGCTCGCCTGAATTTGTCAGCTGCCAGTCGCGCGGGCCCTTGGGTTCGAGATGGCCGTGCCGGGTCAGCGAATCGGTGACGGCGATGCCGACCTGCCCGGCGAGATGGTCGTAGCAGGTGCGGCAGAAGCGGAGATCCGGATCGCGCCGCCATGCCGCGGCCTTGGACGCCGGCGCCGCGCGCGTGCCGGCCAGCGCCATCAGCGATTCGATGGCGTGCGCCACGTCCGCCGATGCCAGGCGGTAGAAGCGGTTGCGACCCTCGGCGCGGGCGGCCAGCAGGTTGGCCTCGACCATGCGTGCGAGATGGCCGCTCGCGGTCTGCGCGGTGATGCCGGCGTTGTGCGCGAGGTCCGACGCGGTATGGGCGCGACCGTCCATCAGCAGCGACAGCATGGAGGCACGCGCCGGGTCGCCCATCAGGGCGGCGATCTCGGAGAGGGCGTTCACGGTGGTCATCGCGGAAATCTAGGCCCGGGTTCGGCGGCCCGCCACGGTCAATGGTTCGGCGGTGGCCGAAGCATCACCGCCACTTCGGATTGGCGATGGCGATCTTGTCGGCGATGGTGGCGTCGAGATGCGCCATCAACGCGGCGTCGGTTTCGTCGCGTTCGCCGGCGCGCAGTTGGCGTGCCAACTCCTTGTTCAATTCTTCGAGCGAGGCTTCGCGTCCAAGCAATCTGACGAGGCGCTCGTGCTCGCGCGCATCCGCTGCGGGGCCGAGGCGCACCTCGCGTTCGAGGATGGCGAGGGAGTTCACGGCGACCCTCATCTGAAAGCCGAGGCGCGGCTCGGCCTTGTCGAGCGCCGGCGTCGCCTCCTCGCGCAGGAAGTCGGCGATGGCGGTCAGCAGCTCGGCGGCGGTGGGGCGGTCCTGGGCCACAGTCAGGCTCCCTGCTTCAGCAATTGCAGAAGATCGACTTCGGTCTCGACGGCGCGCCGGCCGATCGAGGCGTGTTCCATCGACTTGATCGAGCCCGAGAGATGCTTCCAGGCCTGGTTGAGGCAGATGATGCCCCAGTGGACGGTGCCGAAGACCTCCCACCAGTGCGCGCGCACCGGATCGACCTTGCCGCCGCCGGCGCGCTCGTAGGCGGCCCACAATTCCTCGCGGGTGCCGAAGCCGCCGGCCGGCTTGTCGATCGCGCCAAAGCGCCAGCTCTTCACGCAGAGCCAGCCGAGGTCTTCGACCGGATCGCCGAGATGGGCCAGTTCCCAATCGAGGATCGTCGTCACGCCCGTCTCGTCGACGAGATAGTTGCCGGTGCGATAGTCGCCGTGGACCAGCACCGGCCGGGCGAGCGGCGCGGGCTTGCGGCGGTCGAGCCACGACAGGGCCAGCTCGAACACTGGCTGCGGGCGACCCAGCATGTCGAGCGAGCGGCGCAGCTCGGCGATATGGTCGGCCGCCTCGCGACGCACGAGGCTCGGCAGGGAGGCGGTATCCGTGGCATGGATGCGCGCCAGGATTTCGCCGAGCTGGCCGGCGATCCTGCCGCGCGCCGCCTCGTAGGGTGCATCGCGCAGCAGCTTGCGGGCGATGGCGATGCCGCCGATGCGGCGCATTACATAGGCCTCGCCCAGGGCGTCCTGGGCCGTCAGCTCGAACAGGGGTTCGGGCGAGCGCACGCCGGCCGCATGGGCGGCCTGCAGCACGCGGAACTCCGTGGCACGGTCGATGGCGACGGCCCGTTCGCGATCGGTCTTGCCCTGGGTCGGCGGATCGCGGCGCAGGATCAGCGCGTGGCGTTCGCCGTTGACCAGCGCGTCGAAACTCCAGGTCTGGCGCGAGGCGCCGCCGGACTGGCGGCTCAACCTTTCGATCGTGGCGGGGGCGCCGAAATGGCGGCTGGTCGCTTCGGCGAGCACGCGGGCGACGTTTTCTGTTTCGGATGGCATGTGAACGGTCATTTACCGGGACTGTGGCACAGGCTCCGGCGCGTGGTAAGAGGACCGCGCCAACTGGGGAGATCAATCACGTGTCGAGCGCCTTCGCGGCCATGAACGGCCTGTTCCTGGAAGACCTCAAGCCGGGCATGTCGGCGATGTTCGGCAAGACCGTGACCGAGGCCGACATCATGGCCTTCGCGGGCGTGTCGGGCGACACCAACCCGATCCACCTGCATGACGGTTTCGCGCGCACCACGCGGTTCGGCCAGCGCATCGCCCACGGCATGCTGAGCGGCAGCTTCATCTCAACCGTGGTCGGCACCAAGCTGCCCGGACCGGGCGCCGTCTATATCTCGCAGACCATGAACTTCATGGCGCCGGTCATCATCGGGGACACGATCACGGCGGTGGCGACCATCACCGCGATCGACGAGAAGCGCCGCCGCGTGACACTCAAGACCCAATGCCTGAACGGCGACAAGGTCGTGATCGACGGCGAGGCCGTCGTGCTGGTGCCGCGGCGCGACGCGGCCTGAGCCGACGCAATGATCCCGGTGTTCGACGACTGGCGGTCCGTGCCGCCCGAATGGAAGGGCGGCGTGGTCGCGCTCGGCAATTTCGACGGCGTGCATCGCGGCCACCAGGCGCTGCTGGCGCGGGCGCGCGAACAGGCGGCGTCGCTGGGCGCGCCGGTGGTGGCCTTCACCTTCGAGCCGCACCCGCGCGGCTTCTTCGTGCCCGACACCGGTCCGTTCCGCCTGACCCTGCTGCCGGCCAAGACGCGGCTTCTGGCAGAGCATGGCGCGCAGGCCGTGCTGGCGCAGCACTTCGACGAATCCTTCGCCGCACTGTCCGCCGCGTCGTTCATCAATGATGTGCTGCTGAAGGGCCTCGGCGCACGCCATGTCGTGTGCGGCTACGACTTCACCTTCGGTGCGCGGCGCAGCGGCAATGTCGAGATGCTGCGCGCCGAGGGCAAGGCGCATGGCTTCGGCGTCACGGTGCTTGATCCGGTGACGCACGAGGGCGAGATCTATTCCTCGACGCGCATCCGCGAGGCGCTGCGACACGGCTGGGCGCGCGAAGCCGCCGGCCTGCTGGGCCACGACTGGGAGATCGAGGGCACGGTCGAACTGGGCGACCAGCGCGGCCGCACGATCGGCTTCCCGACGGCCAACGTGGCGCTGGGCGAACATCTGCGCCCGCGCTTCGGCGTCTATGCCGTGCGCGCGCGGGTCGACGGCCAGGAAAGCGAGGGGTGGCGGAACGGGGTGGCGAACCTCGGCAAGCGCCCGACCTTCGGCAAGGTGCAGGAGAATTTCGAGGTCCACCTGTTCGATTTCGCGGGTGACCTCTACGGCAAGGTCCTGCGGGTGGCCCTGGTCGATTTCATCCGGGCCGAGATGAAGTTCCCGGGCCTGGACGCTCTGAAGGCGCAGATCGCGGCGGACGGACAGGCGGCGCGGGACCTTTTCGCGTCTCCTTGACCCCCCCGACCCCCATCCCTAGATTGCCGGCCCTATGTTTATCGGGGCCTTCCAGGAGCGAATTATCCGCCCGGTCCGCTGATCGCGGCCGGGTTTGTCCTGCCTGTTCGCGGCCGCCTTCTGGACGGCTGCCTTCGCTCCTCTCAGTGCCGAGTTTCTTGTGACAACTGATTATAAATCCAGCGTTTTCCTGCCGAAGACCGACTTCCCCATGCGCGCGGGCCTTGCGAAGAAGGAGCCCGAGCTCCTGAAGCGCTGGGCCGACATGAAGCTCTGGGACCGGCTCAGGGCCGAGAGCCGGGGCCGGCCGAAGTTCGTGCTGCACGACGGCCCTCCCTACGCCAACGGTAACCTCCATATCGGCCACGCGCTCAACAAGATCCTGAAGGACCTCGTCTCGCGCACCCAGCAGATGCTGGGCAAGGACAGCCACTACGTCCCGGGCTGGGACTGCCACGGCCTGCCGATCGAGTGGAAGATCGAGGAACAGTACCGCGCCAAGAAGCAGGACAAGGACCAGGTTCCGATCGTCGAGTTCCGGCGGGAGTGCCGCGCCTTCGCCGATCACTGGATCACCGTCCAGCGCGAGGAGTTCAAGCGCCTCGGCGTCGACGGCGACTGGGACAACTACTACTCGACGATGAAGTACGAGTCCGAGGCGGTCATCGTGAAGGAACTGGGCAAGTTCCTCATGAACGGCGGCCTCTACAAGGGCTCGAAGGCGGTGCTGTGGTCGGTGGTCGAGAAGACCGCGCTGGCCGAGGCCGAGATCGAGTATCACGACCATACGTCGGACACGATCCATGTCCGTTTCCCGGTGGTGAAGTCGAAGGGCGGCAAGCTCGACGGCGCCGCCATCGTGATCTGGACGACGACGCCGTGGACCATGCCGGGCAACCGCGCGCTGGCCTATGGCCGCGACATCGCCTACGCGCTGGTCGAAGTTGCCTCGGTCGGCGAGGGCAGCAAGGCCCGCGTCGGCGAGAAGCTGGTACTGGCGCGCGACCTGGTCGACGCGGTCGCGGCGGAAACGAAGTTCACCCCGAAGATCGTGGGCGAGGTGTCGGCCGACGATCTCGACGGGCTGATCGCGGCGCATCCGTTCCGCGGCAAGGGCTTCGAGTTCGACGTGCGCCTGCTCGCCGGAGAGTTCGTGACGGCCGATGCCGGCACGGGCTTCGTGCACATCGCGCCGGGCCATGGCGCCGACGACTACGAGCTGGGCGTCGCCAATGGCGTCGAAGTGCCGGACACGGTGGCCGAGGACGGCAGCTACTATCCGCACGTGCCGCTGTTCGCGGGCAAGCGCGTCTACACGCAGGACGGCAAGAAGGGCGACGCCAACCGCACCGCCATCGCGCTGCTCGACGAGATGGGCAAGCTGCTCGCCTCGGGCCGCATCACGCATTCCTATCCGCATTCCTGGCGCTCCAAGGCGCCGGTCATCTTCCGCAACGCGCCGCAATGGTTCATCGCCATGGACAAGCCGATCCCCGAGATCGGCGGGACCTTGCGCGAGAAGGCGCTGGCGGCGATCGACGTCACGCGCTTCGTGC
>LSKJ01000604.1 GCA_001557035.1 Rhodospirillaceae bacterium CCH5-H10
GTGTTCACGTCGACCGCCACGATGTTGAGGTCGGTGAGGCAGCGCAGCAGGTCGATGCCCTCGCGCGCACTGAGGCCACCCCACGACGGCGTGCAGACGCCGGGCGCGCAGGACGGGTCGAACACGTCCATGTCGAAGCAGAGATAGACCGGCCGCTTGCCGACCTTGTCGCGGAACTCGGCCATGCGCTGGGCGAAGCCGCCGCGGATCAGCTCGTCGATCGACACGACCTTGTAGCCGAGGCTCATGGCGCGCGGCACGACGCCCTGCGCGTAGGTCGTGCTGCGGATGCCGACATGCCAGGAGAATTCCGGATCGACGAGGCCTTCCTCGGCGACATGCGTGAACTGGGTGGCGGAGTTGTACTTCTCGTCCGAGCCGTAGGGGTAGGAATCGGTGTGCGAGTCGATGTGGAGGGCCGCCATCTTCGGGTACTTCTTGCCGACCGCGCGCGCCACGGGAACGGTGACCGAGCCGTCGCCGCCGATGGTGATCGGCACGGCGCCCGCCTCGACGATGCGGTCGGCGGCCTGTTCGATGCGCTCGAAGGCATCGACGATCTTCGAGGGCGTGAGCTTCACGTTGCCGCAATCGACCAGACCCAGTGCCGTCGCGGGATCGAAGTCGGCATTGGTCGGGTTGAAGCGGCGCATGAGCTGCGATTGCTGGCGCACCGAATCGGGGCCGCCGCGCGAGCCGATCCGCATGTTGGTGCCGCAGTCGAACGGGATGCCGAGGATCGCCGCCTTGTTCGCCGGTCCCGGCCGTCCATAGGGCACGCCCATGAAGGTCATGGGAAGGGTGAACAGCTCGTCGTCGGACAGACGGTCCATGTCAGGGCTCCGTGGAGAGGAAGTCGTAGGCCACCAGCGTGTGGATCTTGGCAACCGCCAGCAACTCGTCGACCAGCACGTGCTCGTCGGCGCCGCCCATGTTGAAGGGCGTGAGGCCCAGCACGACGGTCGGCACGTCGAACATGCGATACCAGCGCGAGTCCGAGCCGCCAACCCTCATGTTGACGGCCGGCGTCTCGCCAAGCACTTCGGCGGCGACCGAGGCGGTGCGCGTCACGATCTCGTGGCCGGGATCGGTGAAGGAGGGCTCGAAGCGCCGGATCGCCTTCCACCTCACGCCTTCCAGCGGTCCCAGCCATTCGTCCAGCTTCGCGACCAGCACGTCGGTGGTGATGCCGACGGGCAGGCGGATGTCGGCGCGGGCGATGGCATGCGTCGGTACGAGGTTGGGCGAGGTGCCACCCTCGATGGTGCCGATGTTCACCGTTACGCGCGACAGCGTGTCGGCCTCGCCGGCGCCGGAAAGTGGTTCGGAAATGGGCTTGGCCTTGCCGATCGCCGCGGTGACGACCGGCGGCGACTGGAAGGGGACGTCCTCGAGCTGCTTCAGGCAGTTGAGCGCGGCTCGCAGCCGGTCGATGGCGTTGGTGCCCTTATGGACATGCGCGCCGTGCGCCGGGGAGCCGGTGGCCTCGACCTCGACCCACATCAGGCCTTTCTCGCCGAAGCGCACGACCTTGGGCGAGCCGACATCGCCGCAGATGTTGGCGTCGCCGGCGGCGTGCGGGAAATGCTTCAGGAGATAGCCCGAGCCCAGCGAGCCCATGTTCTCCTCGTCGCCGGCCAGGGTCAGCACGACCTCGCCGTCCCAGGCGTCGCGGTTCTCGGCCAGCAAAGCGGCGGCCAGCAGCGAGCAGGCGATACCACCCTTCATGTCGCAGACGCCCCGGCCGTAGAGCTTGCCGTCCTTCAGCACGCCGCCCAGCGGAGGGACGGTCCAGGGCAGGTCCTCCAGCAGGGGAAAGGTGTCGAGATGGCCATTGAAGATCAGGCGGCGGCCGGGCGCGCGGCCGCGGATGCGGCCGATCAGCGAGACGACGCGCGGCTCGGGCTCGACCCTCTCGATCTCGATGCCGGGAATCTCGCGCAGCAGCGCCTCGGCCGCCCGTGCCACCTCGAACGTGTCGCTTGGCGGGTTGGGCGAGGCGATGGCGACCAGCCGTTGAGTCACTTCGATGAGACGGCCGAGCGAGCCGTCGACACGGTGCGCCAGTTCGGTACGGGTTTTCGACGACATCAGCGAGCCTGCAACCTGCGTTCCCAGAAGCGGATGGCCATGGCGAGCGGCCAGCAGATGAAGAAGTAGACCACGGCGATGAAGGTGAAGGTCTCGAGCGGCCGGAAGTTGGTCGCCGAAAGCTCCATGCCGCGCCGGGTGATCTCGCTCACGGAGATGACCGCGCCCAGCGAGGAGAACTTGATGAGCTGCACGAAGTTCGAGGCCAGCGGCGGCAGGGTCATGCGGATGGCCTGCGGCAGCACGATGCGGTTGAACGACTGGAACGGCGTCAGGCCCAGCACCTGGGCCGCTTCGCGATGACCCTTGGGCACGCTCTGGATACCCGAGCGGTACACCTCGGAGATGAAGGAGGCCTGGTAGAGGGCGAGGCCGATGATCAGCGCGACCAGCGCCTCGATGCGCACGCCGAACACGATCGGCAGCACGTAATAGACCCACAGGAGCTGGACCAGGATCGGCGTGTTGCGCACCACCTCGCCGATCGAGATGCCGATCCAGCGCAGCACGCGGAAGCGTGACATGTCGAGCAGGGCGATGATCAGCCCGCCCAGCATCGCCAGGACCAGGGTGATGGCCGAGATGATCAACGTCATCTGCAGGCCGCCCATCAGGAAGTCGAAGCTTCCCCAGACCGTGTCCCAGCGGAATTGGTACTTGAACATCCACCCTCACTTTTCCTCCCCATTCAAATGGGGAGGTGTCGCCGCTCGGCGACGGAGGGGTCATGACCCCTCCGTCAGCGTAAGACGCTGACACCTCTCCCGCGGACGGGGGAGGCGAGCTTGATCTCGGCGCGACGCCTACGGAGCCACGATCGGGTCGAGCTTGTGCTTCTTGGCGTACTTCAGAAGCCTTCCGTCGAGCTTGATCGTGTCGACGAACAGGTTGACGTAGTTGAGCCAGATCTGGTCGCCCTGCGGCACTACATAGGCATAGGGCGTGATGGCGAGCTTCTCGTTGGGCAGGATGTAGGTCGCCCAGTCGAACTCGTCGGTCACTTTGATGGCGGTCGGGAAGTCGGTGATGATGACGTCGACCCGCTGCGCGACCAGCTCGGCTTCGCGCGTGTTGGGCGGCGCGACGGAGACGACTTCGGCGTTCTTCACGTAGCCCTTCATGAAGGGCTCCATGTAGCTGCCCAGAGAGACGGCGGCCTTCACGCCCTTCTGGTCGATGTCCTTCCACTCCTTGATCTTGCTGTCTTTGCGCGTGACTGCGTAGAGGTTGGTCAGCAGATAGGGCTTGGAGAATTCGACGGCCTGGCCGCGCTTCATCGTGGCGCCGACGCCGAACATGCCGATCTCGCACTTGCCGGCCTGCAGGTCGGCGATGAACGAGCCGAAGCTCGATTCGACGATCTCCAGCTTGGCGTCGAGTTCCTTGGCGAATTCCTTCGCCAGGTCCGCATCGATGCCCTCGATCTCGCCGGTCTTGGAATTGCGGAACGAGATCGAATAGTAGAGCGGAAACTGGCAGACCCGGAGCTTCTTGCTCTTGGTCACCTCGTATAGACGTGACTGCGTCTGTTGCGCTTCCGCGCCCGTGATCGAAAATGCGCCAACCGTACCCGCCAGCGCGAGTGCTCCCAATATCCTTGCTACACCCATGACAAGCCTCCTTGTTTGACCTTCCCCGTTACTCATCCTCGAACTGCTGCAGGAAGCGCCTGGCGCGCTCCGTCTGCGGCGCATCGAAGAACGCAGATCCCGGCGCTGCCTCGACGATCTCGCCGCGGTCCATGAACACGGTGCGCGTGCCGACATGGCGCGCGAAGCCCATCTCGTGCGTGACGACCAGCATGGTCATGCCCTCGCGGGCGAGCTGGCGCATGACGGCCAGCACCTCGCGGCGCAGTTCGGGATCGAGGGCGCTGGTTGCCTCGTCGAAGAGCAGGACCTTCGGATTCATGGCCAGCGCGCGGGCAATCGCCACGCGTTGCTGCTGTCCGCCGGAGAGGCGCGCGGGATAGGCGTCGCGCTTGTCGGACAGGTCGACCTTCTTCAGCAGGGCTTCGGCGATGGCGACTGCCTCGTCCCTGGGCATCTTCTTCACGCGTATCGGCGCTTCGATCAGATTCTGCAGCACCGACATGTGCGGCCAGAGATTGAAGTGCTGGAACACCATGCCGATCTCGGAGCGCACGTCGCGGGCAGCCGCCTTGACCTGCTTGTTCGGCGACGGCGTCGAAATGGGCACGCCCTGCATCACGACGCGGCCCTCGCTCGGCTCTTCGAGGAGCGCGAGGCAGCGCAACAGCGTGGTCTTTCCCGAACCCGAGGGGCCCACGACGCAAACGACGTCGCGTTCCACGACTTCCAGCGTCACGCGCGTCAGCACCTGGTTGGCGCCGAATTTCTTGGAGACGCCGTCCGCGAGGATGAGGGGGCTCGAGATGCTCATGTCACCCCATAAGCAATTCCTATGCCGCATCTATGAGGGCTGCCGGAACGGCAGGGGTTTTGCTAGTAGAGGCCGGGAAAATCGCAAAACCAGCCAATAAAGATTGATTATAGAGTATGGACGTCAAGCTCCTCGAAGCCTTCCGGGCGGTGGTCGATCACCGCTCCATGACCGCCGCCGCGGGCGCCATGGGCGTGACCCAGCCCGCGGTGAGCACCCAGATCGCCCGCCTCGAGGAGACGGTGGGCTTCTCGCTGTTCGAGCGCGCCAACGGGCGCCTGAAGCCCACGGCCGAGGGCGTGCTGTTCTATGCCGAAGCAAGCCGCGTGCTGGGCGAGGTCGACCGGCTGCAGGCCGCGACGGCGCAGATCCGCGAAGGCCAGTCGGGACGGCTGGTGATCGCCAGCCATCCCTCGGCCGCCATCTCGCTGCTCCCCGGCCTGGTCGCCCAGTTCCTGGCCGAGCGGCCGGGCGTTTCGGTGCGCCTGATCTCGCGCCACTCCGACGTCGTGAGCCAGCTCCTGCCCACCGAGAGCTTCGACATCGGCATCGCCGAACTGCCGATCGACGAGAGCCAGGTCGAAGTCCGGCGCTACGGGATGCGCTGTGTCGCGATCTTGCCGCCGCGCCATGCGCTTGCCTCGCGCAAGCTGCTGACGCCGCAGCTGCTGAGCCCCCATCCGATGGTGATGCCGGCGCGCTCGCACCAGGTGCCCAATCGCATCCGCGGCGTCTTCTCCGCGGCCGGTGCCACGATCAACAGCGTCGTCGAGGCGGAATTCTTCGCGAGCCTGTGCGGACTGGTGGCAGCTGGCACGGGCTGGTCGATTGTCGATCCCCTGTCGGCGCGCAGCTTCGAGCATCTCGGCCTCGTGACGCGCGCCTTCGAGCCGGCCGTCACCTACGAGATCGGTGCCTTCCATCGCCGTGACCGCGAGCCATCGGTGCTCGCGACCGCCTTCCTCGACATGCTCGACGACAAGTTGAAAGGGTAAATCATGCGTCTCGACGCCGATCTGATGGGCCGCCTCGCGGCCGACGAGGCGCTGTGGCGCGACTTCAACGACATCTGCGACTGCGGCGGGCGTCTGTCGGGCACGGCGAGCGAGAAGCGCGCCTTCGCGCTGCTGCGTGAGCGCGTGAAGGCGGCATCGCCGGCCAATTCGGGCCGCTCGATCCCCGTGCCCTACAACGGCTGGCAGGCGAAGTCGGCCACGCTGAAACTGCCCGGCGGTACCTTCGCGCCCTGCCATCCGCTGGTGCGCACCATCGCGACGCCCGGGTTGACCGCCGAGGTGATCGACCTCGGCCGCGGCACGCCCGACGAGTTCGAGGCGCACAAGGCGGAGATCGCCGGCCGCATCGTGCTGGTGCGGCACGAGTTGATGTTTGCCGCGGGCACCATCCATCGCCGCCGCAAGTACGACATGGCGCGCGCCCACGGAGCGGTGGGCTTCCTCATCGGCGGCCCCTTGGCGGGACATGTCGTGGCGGGGTCCTCAGGGCGCGATACGGGTGACGGCATTCCCGCGCTCGGCATCTCGCCCGAGACGGCGGCGAAGCTGGCGCGCCGGTCGACAGGCTTCCCCACCGTCACCATCGCCATCGAGACCGACGAGGGCCCGGCCGAGACCGAGACGCTGGTCTACGACTATCCCGGCCAGACCGACGAGTGGGTCGTACTGTCGGCGCATGTCGATGGCCACGACCTCGCCGAAAGCGCGATGGACAACGGCACCGGCCTCGCCGCCGTGCTGGCCGTGACGCGCGCGCTGGCGCCCGAGGTGGCGAAGTGGCGGCGCGGGTTGCGCGTCATGTTCTTCAGCGTCGAGGAATGGGCGCTGACCGGTTCGGCGCAGTACGTGACGGCTCTGAGCGATGCCGAGCGTGCGAAGATCGCGCTCAACGTCAACCTCGATTCGGTGGCGGGCAGTCCGAACCTCGCGGCGCTCACCAGCGGCTATGCCGGCGTCGAGCCGTTCCTGCTGGGCGTGGCGGAAGCCAATGGCCAGTCCCTGCGCACGGTGCGCCCGCTGATGACCAACTCCGATCACGCGAACTTCGCGGCCGGCGGCATTCCGGCCATCCGGCTGGTGGCGGGCTTCGACGATCCCAACGCGCATCTGCGGGTCGTGCTCACGCCGGCCGATACGCGGGACAAGGTGGCACAGAGCGAATTGCGGCAGGCCACGATGCTCACCGCGGCGCTGGTCGCGGCCGCCTGCACCGCGGATCCCGTGGAAGCGGCGCGCTGGCGGGCGTAGCGGCGCACGAACGTTCAATACCGGCGTGGCCGGCCGGCGCTAGCGTCCGACATGCTGGTCTCGCTTCTCGTCGCCTCTCTTCTCGTCATGGGCAGCCCCGGTCCCTCGACGATCAGCGTCACGGCCGTTGGGGCGGCGTTCGGCCTGCGCCGGTCCATCGCCTACACGTCGGGGCTGATCGCCGGCACCGTTCTCGTCCTGCTCGCGGTGTCGACAGGCGTGGTGACCATGCTGCTGGCCGTGCCGCGGATTGCGCCCGTGCTGCTCGTCGCGTCGGCCGGCTACATCCTCTATCTCGCCTTCCGGATCGCAACGGCGCCGCCGCTCACGACGCCCGATCGCTCGCGCGACGCGCCGTCCTTCGCGGGCGGTCTCCTGCTGGCCCTCGCCAACCCCAAGGCCTATGTCGCCATCGCGGCCGTGTTCGCGGGCTCGAGCCTCCCGGCCTCGCTCAAGGTCGCCGTTCTTGCCGCCATGGTGGTGCTGATCCACGGAGCGTGGCTGGCCGCGGGGGCAGCCTTCGCGCAGGTCCTGGGCGATCCCGTCTGGTCGCGGCGCGTCAACGTCTCGCTTGCCGTGGCGCTGGTGGCGGCGACGGCCTACTCGCTCACGTAGCGCGCCGCGTCCGTGCGCGGGGCCTGTGGCGGCGTGGGACGCAGCAGCGATATCAAGCCGGCGAGGGCCGCCAGGCACCCAAGCAACAGGATGACCTCGCGACTGGCTGCCACGAGCGATGCCGTCGGCAGGCCGAGCGTACTGCCGTCGGCCCGGCCGAGGCCCAGCGCGAACAGGGTCGAGGCGCCGGCGATGCCGGTGCTCATGCCGATCAGGCGTACGACGTTCAGCACGCTCCCCGCCTGTCCCGTCTGTTCGGGCGGCGCGGTCGACATGATCGCGCTGGTGTTGGGCGAGATGAAGAGGCCCTGTCCGACGCCGAAGATCGCCAGCGCGAGCGTGACCAGCGGCAGCTTGTCGGCCGAGCCGTCGAGGAAGACGTAGATCATCGCCAGGCTCGCAATGCAGATCAGCATGCCGAACGAGGTCGGTGGGCGCGCCCCGAACCGGTCGTAGAGGGCGCCGCCGACGGGCGCGAGCAGGCCCAGGGTGACGGGCAGGATCGACAGTCTCAGTCCCGCCGCCAGCGCCGAATCGTCGTAGATCCGCACGAGCACGAAGGGGATGAGGAAGAACACGCCGAACAACACGGCGTAGGAAAGGAAGTTCGCCGCGTTGCCCAGCAGGAAGGCGCGCTTGGTGAGGAGATGCAGGTCGAGCAGGGGGGCCGCGGCGCGGCGCTCCGCCCGCACGAACAGCACCAGGAACAGGATGCCGAAGAGCAGGCAGCCGATCAGGGCGGGCGAGGTGAAGCCCCAGGCATGGCCCTCGTTCAGCACGGCGACGACCGCCGTCAGGGCCGGCGCGATCAGGAGTGCGCCGTACCAGTCGAAGCGCCCCGTGTGCGGCGAGGCCTTGGTCTGGGGCAGGGTGAGCCAGCCCAGCAGGATGCCGATCAGCCCCATCGGCACGTTGATCCAGAAGGCCCACTGCCAGCCCAGCGTATCGAGGATCAGGCCGCCGATGGCCGGACCTGCGCCCAGGCCGATGGCCTGCGCCGCCGATTGCAGGCCGAGGCCGCGCCCGTGTTCCGCCGGGCCGGTGGCCATCACGACGATGGCGATGCTGTTCGAGGTCAGGAGAGCGGCGCCGACGCTCTGCAGGATGCGGAAGAAGATCAGCGTCGGCAGGTCGGTGGCGAAGCCACACAGGCCCGAGCCGATGATGAAGAGCAGGAAGCCGCCGAGGTAGAGCAGCTTGCGGCCGAACATGTCGGCCAGCCGTCCGAAGATCGGCGTGAACGACGCCATGGCCAGCAGATAGGCGACCGCGATCCAGCTCACGCTGCTGAGGCGCGCGCCGAACTCGACTTCGAGCCGCGGCAGAAGAACCTGCGTCATGCTGGCGTCGATCTGGCCCATGCAGGCGCCGATGCACACGGTGCCCACGACGAACCAGCGATAGGATTTCAGGCGGGCGATGGCCGGCAGCGGCGGCGGCTCCTGCCCGGCCGTCACGGCGGCCCGAATCGCCTTGAAGGAAAGGGGGCCGGGTGAAGCGTCGGTCAGGGCGGAATCCTCGGTGGTGTCGCCAATGCGGCGCGGCGGCTGCGGCGACGTTATCGCGTGCCCGTCGTTTGACGCCAGCCGAATTCGACTGCGATGCTGGGGCAACGGCAGGGGGAGAGGAATCGAGGACATGGCGGGTTCGGCATCACTGGCGGCCGTCCGGGCGCTCACATTTGACGTCCAGGGCACCTGTGCCGATTTTTGCCAGCCGCTCCTGCGCATGGGCGAGGCGGTGAACCGCGCCAAGGGGCTTTCGGTCGACTGGGGCATCCTGTCCGCCGACTGGCGGGGTCTCTATCGCGCGGTGCTCGACGAGATCATCGCGGGAAAGCGTCCGTGGCTGCGGGTGGATCGCATCTATCGCGAGACGCTGGATGTGCTGCTGCAGCAGCACGGGCTCTCGGCCACCTTCACTGCCGCCGAACGCGACGAGCTGAACCTGGTGTGGAGCCGGCTCGATGCCTGGCCCGACAGCGTGGACGGGCTCACGCGGCTGCGCCGGCGCTTCGTCACCTCGACGCTCTCGAACGCCGGCATGAGGACCATGGTCGCGGTGGTCAAGCATGCGGGACTGCCGTTCGACGCAGTGCTGACGGCGGAACTGGCGCAGAGCTACAAACCCGCGCCCGCCGTCTATCAGCTCGCGGTCGATCTTCTCGGGTTCCGGCCGGAGGAAATCATGATGGTGGCCTGCCACAAGTACGATCTAAAGGCGGCGCGCGCCTTCGGCATGCGCACGGCGTTCGTGGCGCGTCCGCTTGAGTTCGGGCCTGGCGTCCAACCCGACGTATCGCCTGAACCCTGGTTCGATGTCTTCGCGACGGATTTCGTGGATCTCGCGGAGGCTCTCGGAGCGTAGGCCGTCACCAGGTCGGCTTGGTCTCGAACTTCGTCGGTGCCCGGGTCTCGCGGTCCGGCGGAGGCACGCTGGCGTCGAACGTGTAGGTCGTGCCGACAGCGGACTGGCTCACCCTTTCGCCATAGGCATTGGCCAGCGCATGCAGGGCGCGCCAGCCAGTGCAATGGCCGGTGATGATGTAGCCGATGTCGAAAGGCTGCAGCGCCTCAACCGTCTGCGGGATGAGACGCTCCATGACTCCGCCCAGGTGCAGGCCGCCCATCACGGCGTGGATCGGCACGTCAGGGAACAGGCGCTTCGCCTCGGTGCAGACGTTCACGATGCCGGCGTGCGAGCAGGCGCTGAACACGACGAGGCCGAGGTCACGCACGTTCACGATCAGCATGCGCTCGTCCATCAGGAAGGGATCGGGCCGCCACTCCTCCGAATTGTCCTTGCGGCAGAGATGATCCTTGCGGCCCTTCTCGAAGGCGCTGACCCGGGGAATCTCGCCGCTGTAGTAGAAATGATCATTGAGCAGGGTGCGGGCGCGGCCGTCGTTGACGACCCGGGCACCCTGCGTCTCCATCTGCACCGGCGTCGGCACGCGGGCGGCCGGGAAGATCGTGCCGTCCTGCAGCAGCACGCCGCGCTCGTTGAACATGCCCGGGTTCACGTGCACCGCCACGCTGCCCCGGCCGCGGCGCGCGGCAATGGCGTCGAGTGCGGCGGGCAGGGCGCCCATATGGTCCCAGTGGCCGTGCGTGACGGCGATCTCCTCGACCTCGCCAAGATCGATCGACATGTTGCGGCAGTTGCGGATGAAGGCGGCGCCTTCGGTGCCGGTGTCGAACAGCAAGGTGTGATGCGTGGCACCGATCCTGGTCCGCAGGCGCAGTCCATAGCCAAGATTGGCTACCAGAAGCGTCTCGCCGGAAATTTCCGTCGCGCCGGCCTTGAGGATGTTGGCCATCTCCGAGGTCGCAAAGGCGGGCTTGCTCGCATAGGTGTCACTCATGTTGTCGGTGATGACATCGACGGTGAGGGAATCGACGGTGGCGAGCGTGGACATGGGCGTCTCTCCGGGGTCAGGGTGCCGGGACGAGCGAACGGCTGAGGTAGCGGACGGTCTTGGCGCCGCCGTGGATCGCGGCATGGCCGACCTCGGTGAAGCCGAGCGCCGCGTGGAATGCGTCCGAGGCGGGATTGGGCGGGTCGGAATTGACCTCGCACACGATGCGATCGTGCCCGGCGCCGGCGGCGCATCGGAAGAGGTCTTCGTAGAGCAGGACCGCCAGGCCCCGCTTGCGCATCGCCGGATCGACCACGATGCGATCGACATAGACGAAGCGGGAATGCCGGGCGCGGAACCACAGATAGTTCGGGCTGTCGTAGTCAGCGCCCTCGTCGAATGCCATCAGGAAGGCGGCGCCGTCGCCGACGCAGCGTGCATAAAAGGCCTTCCGCAGCAGATGGCTCAACCGCTCGGGCGCCAGCCAGGAGAGTTCGACGGCGTGGGCGTTGTTGAGCGCGAGGATCGCGGCCTCGTCCGTGGCCGCGACCGGACGCGGCGCGCTCAGGCCTTGGTCTCCTTCAGAAACTTCAGCAGCAGGCGGCTCACTTCGGCGGCCTGCTCCTGCTGCACCCAATGCCCGGCACCCTCGACCATGTGGATCTCCTTCATGTTCGTGCAGGCGCTCTTCTGCATCTTCTCCAGTGCGCCGGGCGACTGGTAGTTGCCCCAGTCGCTCTTGCCCGAGATGAAGGTCGAGGGCTGGTCGATGGTGCGGCCGGTGAAGATCTCGAGTTCGGGCGTCACCCGGCCGCTGGTGCGCGCGCGATACCAGTTGAGGCCGCCCTGGAAGCCGGTGCGCTCGTACTCGCCGACATAGACCACGAGCTCGTCGTCGGTCAGCCACTTGGCGGCGGCGATCTCTGCCGCCGTCGGCATTTCCTTGGCGACCGTCTCGGCCATGCCTTCGGCCAGGTCCATGATGTAGTAGGTCGGCATCTTCGCCAGTTCCTCGGCGGTCCAGCCCTTCAACTCGTACGGCTTGTTCGCCTTCCAGTCGGCGCTCTTGTAGTGATAGTAGGCGCGCAGGAAATTGTGCAGGCCCTGTTTGGCGTGCCACTGCTCCTCGTTAGCCTCGCGCGTCGACTGATACCACTGATAATGCTTGCGCGGCCGCGGCAGCGCGGCCATCGCGGCATGGACGTCCGGCGCCTTGCCGGGAGCGGGCTTGCCGGCCGTGTCGAACGGCACGGAGGACGGCCCGGGAAAGGGCGCGCTCATCAGCACCATGCGCTTGAAGATGTCGGGCCGCACCAGCGAGGCATAGGAGGCGACCGAGGAGCCGAAATCGTGACCGACCGCGGCCTCGGCGGTGCGATGACCCAGCGCGTAGAGCACGCCGATCGCGTCGCGCAGCAGGTTGGTGAAGCGGAATCCGATCTGGTCGGCATCGAAGTCGGCGTCCCAGCCGGTCGTGCGGCCATAGCCGCGCAGGTCGGGCGCGATGGCGTGATAGCCTGCCGCGGCGAGCGCGGGCATCACCTTGCGCCAGCTGTAGGCGACCTCGGGGAAGCCGTGGAAGAGCATCACGGCGGGGCTTCCCTCC
>LSKJ01000605.1 GCA_001557035.1 Rhodospirillaceae bacterium CCH5-H10
GAGTGTTCACCATGTCTCCGAACAGCCGTTCACCATGTCTCCGGTCCGTACACATCTGAATGGGGAGGAACAAGATTGGCACGCTTGTTGCCTTCCAAGGGAACTGCTTGGGAGGCATTTCATGATCAATCGTCGTCGTCTGCTGGCCGGGGCCAGCCTTGCTGCCGTGGGAACCCTGGCCGCGCCATCCATTCTGCGCGCGCAAAGCGGGCAGACGGTCAAGATGGGGGCGCTGCGCCTCGTCCACTCGATGCCGCCGCACTTCTACGAGAAGTTCGCGCCTCCCGGCCTGAAGATCGAGATCATCACCTTCGACAGCCCGACCGACTGCAAGAACGCCGTCGTCACCAAGTCGGTCGACCTCGGCACCTTCGGTATCGCCGCCGGGATCCTGGGCGCCGCCGCGGGCGAACCGGTCGTCGTCGTGGGCGCGATGTCCAACCGCGGCATGGGCGTCATCTCCAAGGCCGGCTCCGACGTGAAGGCGATCAAGGACCTCAAGGGCAAGAAGGTCGGCATCTGGCCGGGCTCGACCCAGGAGGTCTTCATCCTCGAGCGCATGCGGATGGAGGGACTCACGCTGAAGGACATCACGTCCGTCCGCGTCCCGTTCGGCGAGATGCCGGCGATGCTCGCACGCGGTGACATCGATGCCTATGTCGGCGCCGAGCCGGGCCCTGCCCTGTCGATCACGTCCGGTGTCGGGCAGCTCGTCGAATATCCCTATGGCACGGCCATGGGCGGCCTCAACATGATCATCGGCACCAACGAGGAGACCGTTGCAAAGAATCCGGAGATGATCCGGACCATGCTGAAGACCCACCGCCAGGCCGTCGAATTCATGGCGGCCAACAAGCCGGCCGTGGTCGACATGACGGTGCAGAAACTCGGCGCCAACCGCGCCGCGGTCGAGCAGGCGCTGGGCGCCGACAACGTGGAATATGTCTGGAAGCTCGACGACAAGGTACAGGGCCAGGCCAAGACCTACGCCCAGCACATGCTCGAGATGAAGCAGATTCGCGCGCTGCCCAAGTTCGATACCTTCCTCAATCCGAAGTTCTCGAACGAGATCGCCAGCTAACCGGCTGGCGAGGACGGAGCGCATCATGGCGATCGTCGAGACAGTGTCCCCGACGGCGGCGCCGGCCGCCGTCGTGCCGCGCTCCGGCGCGAATTCAACGTGGAAGCGGTTCAAGCCGACCGTGCTGGCGCTGATCGTGCCGCTGATCCTGCTGGTCTTCTGGCAGGTCGCGACGACCCAGCAATGGACCCGGCTGATCCCGACGCCCTACCAGGTCGCCGAGTACATGGTCGACTTCGCGGCGGGCGGCATATACGACGACGCCTATTCCGCGACGCTGACCACCCACCTGCTGGCCTCCATGAGCCGCGTCTATGGCGGCTTCGCGCTGGCCGCCCTGTTCGCGCTGCCGATCGGCGTGCTGATCGGCCGCGTGCCGACCGCGCGCATGCTGCTCGACCCGTTCCTGCAGGTGATGCGGCCGATCCCCGTCACCGCGTGGCTGCCGCTGTCGATGATCCTGTTCGGCCTCGGCGCCAAGTCGGCCTTCGCGCTGGTCTGCCTCGGCGCCTTCTACCCGATCCTTCTGAACACGATCTTCGGCGTGCGTTCGGTCGATCCGAAGCTGTTCGAGGCGGCCTCGATGCTGGGCTGCCGCGGCAACGCACAGTTCTACAAGGTGGTGCTGCCGGCCGCCGCACCCTCGATCTTCACCGGCCTGCGCCTCGGCCTCGGCCTCGCCTGGTTCGTCATCGTCGTCGGCGAGATGACCGGCGTGCCGCAGGGGCTGGGCGCCGTCATCATGGACGGCCGCACCCTGTCGCGCACCGAGCTGGTGATCTGCGGCATGATCGTGATCGGCCTCGCCGGCTACATCTCCGACCGCGTCGTCGTGTCGATCGGCAACTATCTGCTGCGCTGGAGCCCCAACCATCATGGCTGACACCGCGACACCGATCATCGAGATCAAGGGCGTATCCAAGGTCTTCCAGCTGCAGGACCAGACGATCAACGCACTGTCCGATGCCCATCTCTCGATCAACAAGGGCGAGTTCATCTGCCTGATCGGCGCCTCGGGATGCGGGAAGTCCACCCTGCTGCGCATCATGGCGGGCTTCGACCAGCCCTCGTCGGGCGACGCGCTGATGTGGGGCAAGCCGATCGCCGGCCCCGATCCGTCGCGCGGCATGGTCTTCCAGGACTATGCGCTGTTCCCCTGGCTGAGCGTGCGCGACAATATCGGCTTCGGCCCCGCATCGCGTGGCCTCGGCAGCGCCGAGGTGAAGCAGATCGTCGACAAGTTCATCGACCTGGTCGGCCTCGCCAGGTTCGCCAACGCCTACCCGCACCAGCTTTCGGGCGGCATGAAACAGCGCGTGGCCATCGCCCGCGTGCTGGCCAATGACGCCGAGCTGGTGCTGATGGACGAGCCGTTCGGCGCGCTCGATGCCATGACGCGCGAACGACTGCAGGACGAGCTGCTGGAAATCTGGGAGCGCACGAAGCTCACCGTCGTGTTCGTGACCCATGCGGTCGAGGAGGCGATCCTGCTGGCCAACCGCGTGGTCGTCATGACGCCCGGCCCCGGTCGCATCGAGAGCGACAATCCGCTCGACCTGCCGCGGCCGCGCGATGTCGCGAGCCCCGAGTTCAACGCAATCCGCCGTGTGCTGAGCGCCAAGCTGCACAGCCATCACGGCAAGAAGGCGGCCTGAGCCTTCAGCGACGCCGCGGTCGCCGCAGCATCGGCACGATGGTCGGCGAGCTACCGTGCTGGATCTGGCCCGTGATCTCGAAACCGTGGCGCTGGTAGAGCGGCACGTTCCTGGGATTCGACGATTCGAGATAGGCCGGCACGCCATCGCGGTCGCAGATATCGGTGGCATGAGCGAGCAGCGCGCTGCCCAGTCCCTTGCCCTGGTGTTTCGGGTCGATGCCGATCAACGGCAGATACCAATGAGGCTCGCGCGGGTGATGGCTCGTCATCTGCTGCATCACCTGCATGCCGTCGCTCATCGACTCCGGCGATGCCGTCGTCCGCATCAACTCGCCCAGCGCCGCCCCATCCGGCTCGACGCCCGGCGGCAACCACAGGGCCGTGCCGGCATGGTCGCCGACGACGTGGGCGCCGCCCTTCGCGAAGCCCGCGCCGCCGAACGCCTTTGCGAAGCGTGGAAAGGCGTTGAGATAGGCTTGCGGATCCGGCCAGGTCCAGCGTGTTGCCGGATCGGCGCTGAAGGCGAGCGTCAGCGTGGCGATCGCCGCTGCCTCTTCCGGTGGAGCAGCCGATCGGACAGTGTTGGTCATCTTGGCCTCTCGGGGTCGCTATCGTTCCCTTCAACATCGGGAACGATGGCGATCCTTGCAAGCCGGCGCCTTCACTTCCCGCAATAGGCCTCGATGCGATAACCGTCGGGGTCGATCACGAAGGCGGCGTAGTAGGTCGGGCTGTAGTCCGAACGGACGCCGGGCTTGCCGTTATCCTTGCCGCCATTCTTGAGAGCGGCGGCATGGAAGGCATCGACCGACTTCCGGTCCTTCGCGACGAAACAGAAGTGCAGGCCGGACTCCATGTCGGCCTTCACTGGCTTCGCGGACTTGCCGATCCACAGACCGACCTCCTTATCCCCGTACCCCAGCGAGGTTTCGCCGTCGCTGAGGCGCGCGTAACCGAGCGGCTTGAGCGCCTCGTCGTAGAACGCGCGGGCCCGGGGAATGTCGGCAACGCCGATGGAAACATGGTCGAACATGGCAATTTCCTCCTTAGTAACTATATAACTGGTTATATGGTTATTATCTGACAGCCACCTTGTCAACCCGACAACCGGTTAGTAAGTCCAGTCGATGAAGGTCGATCTCTGTCTTGAGTTTGCGAACACGCGCTATTGGCGCGGTCAGGACACGCCGACGGAGACGCTGAAGGAGCCTGCCGATCTGGCGGCCTGGCTAAAGCTGCCGAAGCTTCCCCCTCAGAAGGAATTCGAGCAGGCACTGGCGTTGCGCGAGACGATACATCGCCTGTTCGACGCGCTGGCGCAGGGCAAGACCGCGGGCGGTCGCGATTTCGAGGAGTTGAACGCCGCCCTCGCCAGCGCGCCCGCGCGCAAGGTGCTGAGGCGCGCGAAAGACGGCTACGACTGGGATCTCGACGTGAAATCCGGCACGGCTTTGGCGCTCCTGGCGCCCGTCCTGTGGTCTGCCGGCGACCTGCTGGCGAGCTCGAATCTCGCCAAGGTGCGCCGCTGCGCCAATCCCGAGTGCCTCTATCTCTTCATCGACGAGAGCCGCGCCGGAAGGCGGCGCTGGTGCACCATGTCGTCTTGCGGCAATCGCGCCAAGGCCAGGAGGCACTATCACAAGAGCAAGCAGGCGTGACGTTTTCGGAACATTGTCGTGATTCCGACGTTGTGGTGGGCCCTCTCCCGCCGGTCCCAAAGAACGAGACGATGGTCGCATCTCCTGTAAGTGGCAGCGGAAGTTCGTGACGCCTGACGAGATCCACCATCTCGTCGAGCGGTTGAAGGCCCTCGAAGCCGAAAATGCACGTCTCAAGGCGCGAGACGGACATACGGCACGTCTGCGTGAAGCCGAGGAGGCGCTTGCGGAAAGCGAGGAACGCTACCGCACCCTCTTCGAATCGATCGACGAAGGCTTCTGCATCATCGAATTCTTCGACGGACCGCACGGCCCGTTGAGCGACTACATCCACATCGAGGCCAATCCGGCCTACGCCCAGCATGCCGGCATTCTCAACGTCGTCGGCCAGAAGCTACGCGAGATGGTCCCGGATGAGGCCGATGCCTGGGTCGCGCGCTACGGCGCGGTGTTGCGCACGGGCGAGCCCATCCGCTTCGAGCAGGAGCTGGTCGCGACCGGCCGGCAACTCGAACTGGCGGCCTTCCGGATCGAGCCGGCCAGCCGCCGCCAGGTCGCCGTGCTCTTCCAGGACATCACTCCGCGCAAGAAGGCCGAAGCGGCGCTCCAGCGCCTCAACGAGACGCTCGAGCAACGCGTCAACGACGCGCTTGCCGAGCGGATCAAGGAGCAGCAGCGGCTGCGCGCGACCGAGGAAGCGCTGCGCCAGTCACAGAAGATGGAAGCGGTGGGCCAGCTCACGGGCGGGATCGCTCACGACTTCAACAACCTGCTTACCGGCATCATGGGCTCGCTCGAACTGCTGCGTACCCGCTTCAGCCAGGGGCGCCTGGACGACGCCGACCGTTACCTCATGGCCGCCCATTCGGCCTCGCGCCGGGCGGCGTCGCTGATCCATCGCCTGCTCGCCTTCTCCCGGCGCCAGCCGCTCGACCCCAAGCCCACCGACGTCAATCGCCTCGTGATCGACATGGAAGAGCTGATCCGGCGTACCGTCGGCCCCCAGATCGCCGTCGATGTCGTCACGGCCGGCGGCCTGTGGTCGACGCTGATCGACGCACCGCAGCTCGAGAACGCCCTGCTCAACCTCTGCATCAATGCGCGCGATGCCATGCCGGACGGTGGCCGCATCACCATCGAAACCGCAAACAAGTGGCTCGACGAGCGCGCCGCCGCCGAGCGCGACCTGCCGCCTGGACAGTATCTCTCGGTCTGCGTCACCGATACCGGCACGGGCATGACGCCCGAGGTGAAGGCCAACGCCTTCGATCCTTTCTTCACCACCAAACCGATGGGACAGGGCACCGGGCTCGGCCTGTCGATGATCTACGGCTTCGTCCGCCAGTCCGGCGGCCAGGTCCGCATCTACTCCGAGGTCGGACAGGGCACCACCATGTGCCTCTACCTGCCTCGCCACTATGCCAGCGAAGTCGACCGGATGGCGGCCGCGGCACCGGCGCAGCCGGCGCGCGCCCATGCCGGCGAGACGGTGATGATCGTCGACGACGAGCCCACCGTGCGCATGCTCGTGACCGACGTGCTGCACGACCAGGGCTACACCGCCCTCGAAGCCACGGACGGGCCGGAGGCGCTCCGGGTGCTCCAGACGGATGTGCGCATCGACCTGCTCATCACCGACGTCGGCTTGCCGGGAGGCATGAACGGCCGGCAGCTCGCCGATGCCGCCCGTATCTCGCGCCCTGAACTGAAGGTCCTGTTCATCACCGGCTACGCCGAGAACGCAATCATCGGCAATGCCCAGCTTGCGCCGCGCATGCAGTTGCTGACCAAGCCGTTCGTCATGGAGGACCTGGCGAACCGCATCCGCAGCATGATCGAGAACGGCGACTGATCGCAGACATGGAAAGGGCCCCGCGCAGGGGCCCTTTTTAGTGCCGTCGTCGAGCGCGAAGCGCTTAACGCAGGATCGACTGCAGCTTCATGGCGACGCCCATGTCGCCTTCGATCTTCAGCTTGCCGGTCATGAACGCGGTCATGCCGTCGAGCTTGCCGCCGATCAGGTCGGCGAAGTCGCTGAAATCCATCTTGATGGTGCAGTCCGCTGCCTTGTCGTCGTTGGTGACGTCAGGGGGGGTCTGGTTGCCGTCGATGTGGACGACACCCTGATCGGTGGCGAACTTGACGCTGTTTCCGAAGGCCGACTTGGTCGAAGAGCCTTCCTTCATTTTCGCGGTGATTTCCTGCAAGGTCATGGACGAGTTCCTCCAGTCGGCAACGGTCTTGGGGGCTTACTTGACCTTTACGTAAACGTCAAATAGGCCGGTAAACGGCCATTCATCGGAGGAAGCATGACGTACCGCTCGGTCTTCAAACCGGGACTGTTTGAGGGCCAAACCATCGTCGTGACCGGCGGCGGCAGCGGCATCGGGCGCTGCACCGCGCACGAGATCGCGGCACTCGGCGCCCACGCCGTCATCACCGGCCGCAAGCAGGAAAAGCTCGACGCGGTGAAGGCCGAGGTCGAGGCCGCGGGCGGCACCTGCGAGACGCATGTCTTCGACATCCGCGAGGAAACCCAGGTCAGGGAAGCCGTCGCCGCGATCGTGGCGAGGAACGGTCGCATCCACGGGCTGTTCAACAATGCCGGTGGCCAGTTCCCCTCGCCCGCCGCCAATCTCAGCGCCAAGGGCTTCGACGTCGTGGTGCGCAACAACCTGACGGGCGGCTTCATCGTGAGCCGCGAGGTGTTCACGCAATCGATGCAGGAGCACGGCGGCTCGATCGTCAACATGACGGCCGACTATCGCAACGGCTTCCCCAACATGGTGCACACGGGTGCCGCGCGCGCCGGCATGGCGAACCTCACCATGACGCTCGCCTACGAATGGGCGGCGGCCGGCGTGCGCGTCAATTCCGTCGCGCCCGGCTGGATCGCCTCCTCCGGCATGGACACCTACACCGGCGAGTTCAAGGAGCAGATCCCCAAACTCAAGGGCTACTGCCCGCTGGGCCGTCTAGGGACCGAAAGCGAGATCTCCGCCGCCGTCTGCTTCCTGCTGAGCGATGCGTCGTCCTACATGACCGGCACGGAACTTCGCATCGATGGCGGCGTGCCGCTGGCCAATCGCTCGGTCGACCTCCCCGCCACAGACAGATCGAAAGCCTTCAACGGCTTCCACCTCGCCAGGACTCCCAAGGTCCTGGGCGGCTGAGGACGACATGCCCATCCTCGAAAGCCAGATCGATCGCAATAGCGACGAGTTCAAGCAGAACCGCGACCGCATGCTCGCCGCCATCGCGGAGTTCCGCGAGGCCGAGGCCAGCGTGCAGGCCGCCTCCGAGAAGTCGCGCGAGCGCTTCGCCAAGCGTAAGCAGTTGATGCCGCGAGAGCGCATCGCGCTGCTGCTCGATCGCGGCGCGCCGTTCCTCGAATTGATGCCGCTCGCCGGCTACCGCATGCACGACGACAAGGACGGGTCGAGTGCCGGCGGCGGCTCGGTCGCCGGTATCGGCTATGTCGAGGGCGTGCGCTGCGTGGTGTCGGCCTCGAACTCCGCCATCAAGGGCGGCACCGTCGCGCCGTCCGGCCAGCGCAAGGGCCAGCGCGTCCAGCAGATCGTCATGGAGAACAAGCTGCCGGTCGTGAACCTGGTGGAGTCCGGCGGCGCCAACCTGCTCTACCAGGCCGAGATTTTCGTTCCCGGCGGCCGCGGCTTCGCCAACCAGGCGCGCATGTCGGCGCGCGGCATCCCGCAGGTCACGGTGGTGCACGGCTCCTCGACCGCGGGCGGCGCCTATCTCCCCGGCCTCTCCGACTACGTCATCATGGTGCGCAACCAGGCCAGGGTGTTCCTGGCTGGCCCCCCGCTGCTCAAGGCCGCGACCGGCGAGATCGCGACCGATGAGGAGCTGGGCGGTGCCGAGATGCACGCCACCGTCTCCGGCGTCGCCGAATGGATGGCCGAGAACGACGCCGACGGCATCCGCATGGCGCGCGACGTGATTGCCAAGTGGCACTGGAACGATCGGCTGCCGCCGCGTACCGAACGTTCGTTCAAGGAGCCGCTCTACGACATCGAGGAGCTGTGCGGCGTCGTCCCGCCCTCGCACAAGGAGCCCTACGACGTGCGCGAGGTGATCGCGCGCCTGGTCGACGGCTCGGACTTCCTCGAATTCAAGGCGCTGTTCGACCAGCAGACGATCTGCGGCTGGGCCGCCATCGAGGGCGAGCCGGTGGCGCTGATCGGCAACAACGGGCCGATCACCACCAAGGGCGCCGTGAAGGCCGCGCAGTTCATCCAGCTCTGCTGCCAGCAGGGCACGCCCATCGTCTACCTGCAGAACACCACGGGCTACATGGTGGGCACCGAGAGCGAGCGCGGCGGCATCGTCAAGCACGGCTCCAAGATGATCCAGGCGGTGGCCAATGCGACCGTGCCGCAGATCACCATCGTGATCGGCGGCAGCTTCGGCGCCGGCAACTACGGCATGTGCGGCCGCGCCTACGATCCGCGCTTCATCTTCGCCTGGCCCAACAGCCGCACCGCGGTGATGGGCGGCGAGCAGGCGGCGGGCGTCATGAAGACCGTGACCGAGCAGAAGTTCCTGCGCGAGGGCAAGGAGCCGCCGCACGAGCAGATCGACAAGATGTTCAAGGGCATCGTCGACCAGTTCGAGCGCGAATCGACGGCGCTCTACGGCACCGCTCATCTCTGGGACGACGGCATCATCGACCCGCGCGACACCCGGCGGGTTCTCGCCTTCACCCTCTCCATCGCCCGCGAATCGATCGTGCGGCCGCTCAATCCCATCTCCTTCGGCGTGGCGAGGATGTGATGGTCCAAGGATTTCATCTGCCTCCCCATTCAGATGGGGAGGTGTCAGCGTCCGACGCTGACGGAGGGGTCATGTCCGGCACCTCCACACCCATGACCCCTCCGCCGCGGATTACCGCGACACCTCCCCATCTGAATGGGGAGGGAGATTCAGGAGCAAGGACACTCCAATGAAGTTCACCCCCGAGCATGAGGCGCTGCGCCAGACCTGGAAGACGCTGATCGATCGAGAGATCAATCCCTATGTCGACCAGTGGGAGAAGGACGGGCAGTTTCCCGCCCACGAGCTGTTCAAGAAGATGGGTAATGCCGGTCTTCTCGGCGTCGACAAGCCCGTCGAGTTCGGCGGCTCCGGCCTCGACTTCTCCTACGCCATGGTCTGCGCCGAATCGCTGGGATGGGTGAACGGCGGCTCGATTCCGATGGCGACCGGCGTGCAGATCTCGATGGCTACGCCGGCCCTTGCCCGCTATGGCAGCGACGAGTTGCGCAAGGAGTTCCTGACGCCGTCCATCAGTGGCGACTATGTCGCTTGCCTCGGCGTCTCCGAGACCGGTGCCGGCTCCGACGTCGCCTCGATCAAGACCACGGCGCGCCGCGTCGGCGGCGACTGGGTGATCAACGGCGGCAAGATGTGGACGAC
>LSKJ01000606.1 GCA_001557035.1 Rhodospirillaceae bacterium CCH5-H10
TGTCGTACCAGGCATAGACCTTGAGCAGCGTGCCGTCGGTCACCATCGTGCTGGGAGCGTCGACGATCGAGCTGCGCGTGTCGTTGGCATAGTCCGCCGAAACGAGCGGGCGCGTCTCGTAGCCGAGAATGCCGGCCAACGGCCCCTTGGCCGCCACCTGGAACAGCTCGTTGACCTCGGCTTCCGTGGTCGATCGCTTCAGCTCGAAGACGCAGTCAGTGAGGCTCGCGTTGAGGATCGGCGCACGCACGGCGTGGCCGTTCAGCTTTCCCTTCAGTTCGGGATAGATGACGGTGATCGCGGTGGCGCTGCCGGTTGTCGTCGGCTGCAGCGAGAGCATGGCCGAGCGTGCCCGCCGAAGGTCCTTGTGCGGCGCGTCGACGACGACATTGGTATTGGTCGGGGCGTGGACCGTTGTGATCTGGCCGTGCCGGATTCCGATGGACTCGTGCACGACCTTCACCACGGGGGCGAGGCAGTTGGTCGTGCAGGAGGCCGCCGTCAGCAGGTGATGACGGGCCGGATCGTAGAGACCGTCATTGACGCCGACGACGACGTTCAGCGCCCGCTCGTCTTTGACCGGCGCCGCGACGATCACCTTCTTCACGCCGCGATCGAAGTAG
>LSKJ01000607.1 GCA_001557035.1 Rhodospirillaceae bacterium CCH5-H10
GTGATGGCGCGGCGGGCCGCCTCGATCTGGCGCGCGGTCAGGCGATCCGGCTCCATCGCCTTCAGCCCGTAGGAGCCGAAGTCGAGGTTGAAGCCGCCCTTGGCAGCGCCGCTGATACGGCCCTTGAAGGCCTTGCGGTACTTGGTGCGCTTGGGTTGCAGCATGATGGCTTACGCGTCCCTCTGCTCGGTGCGCTCCGGGCGCGCCGGCGTACGTTGCGGCGCGGCTTCCTCGGCGCGCTTGTCGTGCGCCATCGGGTCGTGCGCCATGATCTCGCCCTTGAACACCCAGACCTTCACGCCGCAGGTGCCGAAGGTGGTGAACGCTGTGGCGGTACCGTAGTCGATGTCGGCGCGCAGCGTGTGCAGCGGCACGCGACCCTCGCGGTACCATTCCATGCGGGCGATTTCCGAGCCGCCGAGGCGGCCCGAGCAGTTGATCCGGATGCCGAGCGCGCCCAGGCGCATCGCCGACTGGACGGCGCGCTTCATGGCGCGGCGGAATGCGACGCGGCGCTCGAGCTGCTGGGCGATGTTCTCGGCGATCAGCGTGGCGTCGATCTCGGGCTTGCGGATCTCGACGATGTTCAGGGCCACTTCGCCCTTCGTCATCTTGCCGAGGTCGGTACGCAGCTTCTCGATGTCGACACCCTTGCGGCCGATCACGACGCCCGGACGGGCGGTGTGGATCGTGACGCGGGCGCGCTTGGCCGGACGCTCGATGA
>LSKJ01000061.1 GCA_001557035.1 Rhodospirillaceae bacterium CCH5-H10
CTCGCCGAGCGCAGGATCCTAGTCAGGCGCGCGGATGACATAGCCTGCCCCCCTGATCGTATGGAGCAGCGGCTTGTCGAAACCCTTGTCGATCTTGGAGCGGAGACGGCTGATATGGGTCTCGACGATGTTGGTCTTGGGATCGAAATGGAAGTCCCAGACCTTCTCCAGCAGCATGGTGCGCGTGACCACCTCGCCGGCATGGCGCAGCAGGTATTCGAGGACCTTGAACTCCTGGGCGAGCAGCTCGATGCGCTTGCCGGCGCGCGTCACGGTGCGGGCCAGCAGGTCCATCTCCAGGTCGCCGACGACCAGTGACGTGGCGGCTACGATCGGCGGTCGCCGCGAGAGGGCGCCGATGCGCGCCCGGAGCTCGGCGAAGGCGAAGGGCTTGGTGAGATAGTCGTCGGCGCCGGCTTCGAGGCCCGCGACGCGGTCATCGACGCCGCCCATGGTGGTCAGGAACAGGACCGGCGCCTTCATGCCGGTGGCGCGGGCCGCCTTGACCAGCGAAAGCCCGTCCATCTGCGGCAACATGCGGTCGACGATCAGCACGTCGTATTTCTCGCCGGTGGCGAGGTACAGGCCGTCGCGCCCGTTGTCGGCATGGTCGACCACGTGGCCGTGCTCGCGCAGGCCCTTGGCGATGTAGTCGGCGGTTTGCTTGTCGTCTTCGACGAGGAGGATTTTCACGGCGCCCGTCTATCCGGCGCCGGCCCCCGGCGCAACGTTCCCCAACTATACAAACATTCAATCCTGCGGCCATCAGGGCGCTACGGGTCCTCCCCCATATTCCGCTCACCCCCCAAGGAGGAGGCTGTAGTTATCATGACCAAGACCAAGTCCCGTATCCTGACTGCCCTGGCGCTCACCACCGCCCTGACGGCGCCTGCCCTGATCGCCCCGATGTTCACCGCCCCCGCGGCCATCGCCGGCCAGACGGCCATGCCCGTTCAGGACTTCTCGGACCTGGCCGCCAAGGTGACCCCTGCGGTCGTCAATGTCGCCGTGACCATGAAGGCCGGTGCGGACGACGACGGCGAGACCCGCATGTCGGACTCGCAGCAGAAGCAGATGGAAGAGTTCATGAAGCGCTTCTCGGAGCGCTTCGGCCAGCCGATGCAGCCGGGTCGCCCGGACGGCAAGGGCCGCCCGCAGTCGAAGGACAAGGCCCAGGCCGTCGGCACGGGCTTCATCGTCGACGCCAAGGGCGTGATCGTCACCAACTACCACGTCGTCGGCAAGGCCGACTCGATCACGATCACCATGGCGGACGGCACCAAGCTGCCGGCCAAGATGATGGGCGGCGACGAGAAGACCGACCTGGCCGTGCTGAAGGTCGAGAGCGACAAGCCGCTCCCGTTCGTCTCGTTCGGCGACGCCTCCAAGGTGCGCGTCGGCCAGCCGGTGATGGCGGTGGGCAACCCGTTCGGCCTCGGTGGCACCGTGACCACGGGCATCGTGTCGGCGCGCGGCCGTGACATCCACTCCGGTCCGTTCGACGACTACATCCAGACCGACGCCGCCATCAATCGCGGCAACTCGGGCGGCCCGCTGTTCGACATGGACGGCAACGTCATCGGCATCAACACGGCCATCTACTCGCCGACCGGCGGCAGCATCGGCCTGGGCTTTGCCATCCCGTCCTCGCTGGCGCAGCCGGTGGTGGCGGAGCTGAAGGACAACGGCCGGGTCGAGCGCGGCCTGCTGGGTGTCCAGATCCAGCCGGTCTCGAAGGCGATCGCCGAGAGCCTGTCGCTCAAGGACGAGAAGGGCGCCCTGGTGGCGATGGTCCAGCCGGACAGCGCGGCACTCGCCGCCGGCGTCCAGTCGGGTGACGTGATCTTGAGCGTCGACGGCAAGAAGGTCGACGGCATCAAGGAGCTGACCCGCACCATCTCCGCGGTCAAGCCGGGCAACTCGGTGAAGCTGGGTGTCTGGCGCGACGGCAAGGAGATGAGCCTGACGGCGAAGGTCGGTGGCCAGAAGGACGACGCGATCGTCAAGGCCAGCGCCGACGGCAAGGGCCCGGCCGCCAAGGCCGAGCCGATGGCCTACGGTGTCTCGCTGGCGCCGCTCTCTGCGGAGGCGCGCAAGCAGCTCGGCCTCGATGGCGACGTGAAGGGTGTCGTGGTCGCCACGGTCGAGCCGGGCAGCCCGGCCGACGACCAGGGCCTGAAGGCGGGTGACGTCCTGCAGCAGGTCGGCAAGGACGCCGTCGACAGCCCGAAGATGGCTGCCGAGAAGCTCAAGGAAGCCAAGACCACCGGCAAGCCGGTGCTGATGAAGGTGTTTCGAGAGGGGATGACCCGCTTTGTCGCTGTCTCTCCCCGGGCGGCCTAGCAAACCTCTCGATCGGTCGGAGCCTCAGGGCTCCGACCGTAGCCTTCTTCTCAAGCGTAGCCGATCGTCTTCGAGGTTGAAGCAGAGCCATTATCATTCCCCGGATGGCCGAGCGAACCTCTGTAAGAGGCCGGCGGTGGCCCCACCATCGCCGGCTTTCTTACAACCGACGCCTTCTCTCAGGGGGGCCGCGTCATTCCCGGCGAAGACCGGGAAGACGCGATCATGAGGGGGAGCGGGAGGTCCGCAGCCTGGTGTGGCGGTGCTGCGGATCTCCCCACCTCATCCACCGATGCCGGCCTTCGTGGCCGGCATTTTTGCTGGGGGCGCGACACTCCAGCAGTAAATCAGAGAGCACGCTTCCTCGAGGAGATGACGCCGCTGGCGATGCCGTGCCACTCGATGGTGCCGGCGAGGCGGGAATGCTCGATCTTGGGGCAGCGGTTCATCACCACCTTGAGCCCGGCCTTCTCGGCGCGTTCGGCGGCTTCCATGTTCACCACGCCGAGCTGCATCCAGACGACCTTGGCGCCATGCCTGATGGCCTCGTCGGTGATTGGCCCGGCGGCCTCGGAATTGCGGAAGATGTCGACCATGTCGGCCTTCACCGGCAGCTCGTCGAGCGAGCCATAGACCTTCTGGCCGAGGATTTCCTGGCCCTTGGCGGCGGGATTGACCGGAATGACCTTGTATCCGCGGTCCAGCAGATATTTCGCAGCAAAGAAGCTGGGCCGATTCCAGTTGGCCGATAGGCCGACCATGGCGATAGTCTTCGTGTCGCGCAGGATCTTGCGCAGGTAGAGATCGTCATAGCGGTCGCTGAAGGCGGCTTTCATGGGGGGATTATACATGGCCGGTCCGATGCTGTTCGAGCCGATTTCGATCCGCGACGTCACCCTGAAGAACCGGGTGGTCGTGGCGCCGATGCATCAGTACGCGGCGGAGAAGGGCTTCGCGACCGACTGGCACCTGGTGAACGCAGGCCGCTATGCCGCCGGGGGCGCTGGCCTCGTCATCATGGAATCCACCAAGGTCGAGCGGCGCGGCTGCGGCACCGTGGGCGACCTCGGCCTGTGGGACGATGCGTTCATTCCCGGCCTGAAGCGCTGCGTCGACTTCATCCGGCTGCACAATTCCGTGCCGGGCATCCAGCTCGGCCACTCGGGCCGCAAGGCGCGGCGCTTCCGTCCGTGGGAAGGCGGCGCGCCGCTGAAGCCGTCGCCCGAGATCGACGACTGGGACGAGTGGGAACTGGTCTCCTCGAGCGGCATCAACTCGCCCGATACCGATCCGACGCCGCGCGCGCTGACGCTCGCGGAAATTCCGGATGCCGTGGAACGCTGGGGGCAGGCGGCGCGCCGCGCGCACGAGGCCGGCTTCGACGTGCTCGACATCCACATGGCGCATGGATACCTGATCCATCAGTTCCTCTCGCCGTTCTCCAACGTGCGCAACGACCAGTATGGCGGCAGCGAGCTGAACCGCATGCGCTTCGCCATCGAGGTGGTGGAGAGCGTCCGCGCGCATTGGCCGGCGTCGAAGCCCTTGTTCGTTCGGCTGTCGGTCGAGGACGATTCGGGCTGGGGACCCGACCAGAGCGTGGCGCTGGCGAAGATCCTGAAGCCCAAGGGTGTCGACGTGATCGACTGCAGTTCGGGCGGCATGCGCGGCTCGCCCGTCGTGAGCGCCGGCCCGGTGACCTACGGCTATCAGGTCCCTTATGCGGACCGCCTGAAGAACGACGCCGACATCCTCAGCATGGCGGTCGGCCTGATCGTGCATGCCGACCAGGCGGAGAAGATCCTGCAGGAAGGCCGGGCCGACCTGATCGCGCTGGCACGCGAGCTTCTCTACAATCCCAACTGGCCGATGGATGCGGCGCAGAAGCTGGGCGTCGATCCGAAGTTTGCTTCGGTGCCGTCCGCGCAGGCCTATTGGCTGGCCAAGCGCGCACAGTCCGTGAAGTCGGTCGTGCCGTCGACCTACATGAAGGGCCTGCACGTCGACTGAAAGAGGCAGTCACCGGGACGTGACACTGCCGCGCCGCGTCGCGCGTTATGATCTTCTCCACCTCGAATTCGGCGGAGAAGATCATGAAGCGGATTGCGGCAACGGCCCTCGCGCTCGCCTGTGTCCTCGCGACGCCCGTCTGGGCGGCATTGAAGCCAGGCGACACTGCGCCTGATTTCACGGCGCAGGCGGCGCTCGATGGCAAGGACTACACATTCTCGTTGTCCGATGCGCTGAAGAAGGGGCCTGTGGTGCTCTACTTCTTCCCCAAGGCGTTCACGACCGGCTGCACCGCCGAGGCGCATGAGTTCGCCGAGGCGGCGGACCAGTTCAAGGCGTTGGGGGCCACGCTGATCGGCATGTCGGCGGACGATATCGGGACGCTGCACAAGTTCTCGACACAGGCATGCTCCGGCAAGTTTCCGGTCGCCGCCGATCCCGATCTCAAGGTCATCAAGGCTTATGATTCAGCGCTGATCCGCGTCGGCAGCGTCGGGATTGCCGACCGCATCTCCTATGTGATCGCGCCGGATGGCAAGATCGTCTACGCCTTTGCCGATCGCAGCCCCGAGAAGCATGTCGAGAACACGATGGCGGCGGTCAGGCAACTGCAGAAGAAGTAGCCGTCCGGTTTCTTTCCGCGCGCTTTCGCAGGAGATGCGCGGCGCCCATCAGCGCGGCCGTCAGCACGATCGTGAGTGTCGAGACGGCGGCGATGGTCGGGTCGAT
>LSKJ01000608.1 GCA_001557035.1 Rhodospirillaceae bacterium CCH5-H10
GTGTCGCAAGCGGCGCCGGTTTCGCCGAGACGATCAGGACGACGGTATCGCTCTTCTTGCAGTCAGGGTCGCCCTGGCAGGAAGCCGCCATGACGCGCGCCGTCTTGTAGGTGAGCGCCAGCCGCTTGCCCTTGAGGGCTTTCTCCTGGGCGCAGAGTTCGAAATCCGCGGACTCATGGAAGGTGGCGCCGCGGTCGTCCTTCAGGGTGAGGCCGCAGGACACGTCACCATTCTGGAATTCGATCGGCGTCCCGAAGGCGCGCTTCTTCAAGCCGCCGACGGTGACGGTATCCTGCGCGACGGCAGGCAAGGCGGCCAACATGAGAAGGGTCACCGACCCGAAACGCAGGATGGGAGAAAACAAGCCGGACTCCGAGGCTGAAAGGGAAGCGCCTCGTTATAGGTGACCGCACCCGGATTGTCGCGTGACCAACGCAAAAGACCCGCTCGATCTTTGCCGGGCGGGCCTTACGAACTCACCGTTACATCCGCGGCTCAGTCCGTGCTTGTCGATCAACGTCGCATACCGGGAATGGTTGCCGGAGAAAAGCGCGTCACAAGATGGACGCAACTATTGGAGTGCCCACCTCGTTGATCGCCCATGTCCAATAGCAGCACCCTCGAGGAGATCAGCCCGTATCTTGTGCTGGGCCAGGCCGACGACGGCGGAGCGCCGATCGTCGAGACGGCGCGCGCGCTGCACGACCTGATCGTCACGTTTCCGCCACAGGGTCACTATTCGGTGCGAACGGTCGATGACGAATGCGGGCCCGCCATTCATTGCGCCTTCGAGCGCAAGGGTGACGCCGACCGGCTGGCTGCAGCCGTCGGCGCTATCGAGGTCGCGCGCTACGAGACCTACCGCAGCGAGCGCGCCTTCTTCATCGACGACAAGGCGACCCGCGCCATCCGCCGCACGCTGGAGCGGCGGCGGTCGACGGCGTCGAACTAGAGGATTCCGAACAAGCGCGCGACGCGCTGGACGGCGCCCCAGGCCGGATCGAGCGTGGCGAAGGTGCGCGCCATCTCGTTCGCGTCGTTGAGCAGCGCCTTGAGCTTTACGTCGCTGGGCTCGTCCTTCTCCGCTTCCAGCCGCGCCTCCTCGAAGAGGGCACGCAGTTCGCGCATCTCCTCGGTGTAGTCGGCGTCGATCGCCTTCACCGAATCGGCGAGGGCGCTGGCGAGGGTCGGATCGTTCGCTTTGTCGGTCATACTCTCTACGCTGCTTTCTGTGCGCGATGGGCCTCGATGGCGGCCCACAGGGACGATGCGGTCACGGGCATGTCGATATGCTTCAGCCCGGTATGCGGATGGATCGCGTCGACGATGGCATTGATGACTGCCGGCGGCGCGCCGATCGCGCCGGCCTCGCCCGCGCCCTTCACGCCCAGCGGATTGGTCGTGCACAGGCTGTTGTGCATGTCGAAATTCACGTGCGGCACCACGTCTGCTCGCGGCAGGGCGTAGTCCATGAACGATCCGCTCATGAGCTGGCCGGAATCGTGATCGTAGATGGTCTTTTCGGTGAGCGCCTGCCCGACGCCCTGTCCGACTCCGCCATGGACCTGGCCCTGCAGCAGCAGCGGGTTAAGCGCCGTGCCGAAATCGTCCATGATCGAGTAGTTCAGGATCTCGAGCGTGCCGGTGTCGGGATCGATTTCGAGTTCGCAGATGTGGCAGCCGTTGGGGAAGGTCGCGGCCTGCGGCGTGCGCGTGAAGGCGTCGTCGAGCCCGGGTTTGGCGCCTTCAGGTACGTGCTTCGGATCCTTCGCGGCGCGCGCCACGTCGAACAGGCTCATCGTGCGGTCGGTGCCGACGATGCGGAAGGTCGCATCGGCATACTCGATGTCGCCGACGGCCGCTTCCATCGCGGAGGCGGCGACCAGCTTGCCCTTCTCGATGATGTTGTCGCTCACGCCCAGCACGGCCGCGCCGGCCACCGGGATCGAACGGCTGCCGCCGGTCATGCCCTCGGGCGTGAAGTCCGAATCGCCCTGCACGATGCGGATGCGATCGGCATCGACGCCCAGCCGCGCCGACATGATCTGGGTGAAGGCCGTTTCATGGCCCTGGCCGTTGGTCTGGACGCCGACGAACACCGTGATCGTGTCGTCCTCGTTGAACTTGGCGATGGCGCTCTCCGGCGCGCCGCCAGAGCACTTCTCGACGTAGGTCGCCATGCCCATGCCGCGCCACTTGCCCTTGGCCAGCGAGGCGGCACGGCGGGCGGGGAAGCCCTTCCAGTCGGCCTTCTCCATGCCCTTCAGCATGACGTTGTCGAAGTCGCCCGAGTCGAAAGTGTCGCCCAGCGCCGTGTTCCATGGGATCTGGTTCGGCTTCACGAGGTTGCGCTTGCGGATCTCCGCCGGGCCGAGGCCGGTCTCGCGGCCGATATGGTCGACGAAGCGCTCCAGCAGATAGGCGGCCTCGGGCCGGCCCGCGCCGCGATAGGCATCGGTCGGGACCGTGTTGGTCATCACGCCCTTCACGTTCACGTAGATCGCGGGCGTCTGATAGAGGCCGGCCAGCATGCCGCTGCCCGCCATCGTCGGGATGAACGCCCCGAAGTGGCTGAGATAGGCGCCGAGCGCGGCATGCGTCGTGACGCGCAGGCCGAGGAACTTGCAATCCTTGTCGAGGGCCATCTCCGCCAGCGAGACATGGTCGCGGCCCTGCACGTCGGAGAGGAAGGCTTCCTGGCGGTCGGGAATCCACTTCACCGTGCGCTTCAGTTCGCGGCTCGCCCATACGACCAGCGGATACTCGGGATGCACGAAGATCTTCATGCCGAAGCCGCCGCCCACGTCGCCGGTGCGCACGCGCAGCTTGGGCTGGCCGATCTTCAGGATCATGTCGGCGACCACGGGACGGATGACGCTGACGCCCTGGGAGGAAACCCAGAGGGTCGAGCGGTCGTCGGCCGGATCGTATTCGCAGATGGCGCCGCGCGGCTCCATCGAGTTCACGACCAGGCGGTTGTTCACGATCTCGAGCTTCACGACCCGGTCGGCCTTGGCGAACGCCGCCTCGGTGCGTGCGCGGTCACCCATCTCCCAGTCGAAGACGAGATTGCCCTTGATGTGGTCGTGGACCAGCGGCGCGCCGGGCTGGGCGGATTCGAAGGTACCGACCGTGTGAGGGCGGGGGGCGTAGTCGACCTCGATGAGCTCGGCGGCGTCCTTGGCCTGCTCCAGCGTCTCGGCGACCACCAGCGCCACCGGGTCGCCGACATGGCGCACGCGGTCCAGCGCCAGCATTGGCCGGGGGGTCTCGGCGCGCGGCGTGCCGTCGCGGTTGGTGACGGGCACGAGACAGGGCAGGTCGCCATAGCCCGCCTTCTTCACGTCCGCGCCCGTGAGGACGAGAAGAACGCCCGGTGCCTTCTTCGCCGCGGCGGTATCGATGCTCTTGATGTCGGCGTGTGCATGCGGCGAGCGCAGGACGTAGGCCCGTGACGCCGGCGCCGACAGCTTGGTGTCGTCCGTGTAGCGACCGCCGCCGGTAAGGAGCCTCGGGTCCTCGACCCGGCGGACCGACTGACCAATGCCGAACTTCGCCATGAAATTCCTCCGTGTTGTCCGGAGGTTAGCCCGCCGAGGGTGCGCTCGCTACAGGATCGTCCAGACGAAGCCGGCCATCACGACGAGGATGCCGGCGCCCAGGCCGAGCCAGGTTCCTGCCGTCGGCACGCGGATTTCCGGCCGATCGAGCGCCGTTTCGGGTAACTCGTCGAGGTTCTTGAAGCCCTGTGCCACGACAAACCTCACTGACTGGTGCCGGAGGAACGCCGGTGCGACCACGACGTTGCCTCTGCGGGCAGGAGCAAAATGCATATTCAGGAAGACGACACCGGAAAGACCGAGGCCGTCGTCGACTACGTGGCGCTCGCGCCGGGCAGGGTCGTGGGCCGGTACGAGGTCCTCGAAGTGCTCGGTCAGGGCGGCTTCGGCATCACCTATCGTGTGCGCGACACACAGCTCGACCGCGAAGTCGCGCTTAAGGAATATTTGCCGCCGGCTCTCGCTATCCGGCAGGACGGCGCATCCGTCCTGCCCCGGTCGACCGAAGCTGCCGACGATTTCTCCTGGGGCCGCGACCGCTTCGTGGCGGAAGGCCGGACCCTGGCTAACCTGCACGACGCGCCGGCCATCGTGAAGGTCTTCGATTTCATCGAGGCCAACGGCACCTCCTACATGGTGATGGAGCTGGTGCGCGGCGGCACGCTGGAGGACAGGGTCAAGGAGAAGGGGCCGCTCCTGCCGCCCGACATCGACACGTTCCTGCCGCCGCTGATCGAGGGACTGCAGCGTGTCCACGCGACGGGATATCTCCATCGCGACATCAAGCCGGGCAACATCCTGCTGAACGAGGCCGGCTTGCCGACGCTGATCGACTTCGGCGCGGCGCGCCTGGCGATCGCCGGCCGGTCCTCGACCATGACGGCGATCTTCACGCCGGGCTATGCCGCACCCGAGCAGTTCGCTACCGGCAAGCAGGGGCCGTGGACGGATATCTACGGCCTGGCCGCGACCCTGCATCACGCCATCACCGGCAAGGCGCCGCCCAGCGCCTTCGACCGTCTGCTGGAGGATACCTACCAGCCGCTGGCCGGCCTGCAGCTCATCGGCTACGCGCCGCAGTTGCTGGCCGGCATCGACGCGGGTCTCGCGGTCCGCTTCGAGGAGCGGCCGCAGTCGATCGCCGCATGGCGGGCGCTGCTCGGGGGGCCGATGGCGGATGCCAATACGACGGTGGTCATGCCGCAGCCGGTTGTCCCGGCCGTGTCTCCGACGCCGCCGACACCTCCCACGCCTCCCAGCCCGCCCACGGCGCTGGCGGTCTCGCCGCGCCCCAGCCGTCGGCCGGCGGCAATCGCTGCCCTGTTGATCGCGCTGATGGGGCTGGCTGGGGGGTACTACTTCCTTGCCCGCGCGCCGCAGCCGTTGCCGCCTGTCGAAGCGGTGGCCGCCGCACCCGCGACCACGCCCGCCACGGCGCCGGAAGTCGATCCGGCCGTCACGGCGCG
>LSKJ01000609.1 GCA_001557035.1 Rhodospirillaceae bacterium CCH5-H10
TCGATCTTGAGCGTGAGCGCCGAGCTTTCGATCGTGACGGGAGCTTCCTGCGCCCCGGCTGGCGGCGGCGAGACGCCGGCGCAGGCCGCGACGAGCAGGCAGAGCGGGAGAAGGAAACGGTTTGCCATGGGAGACGGATGCGGGGCTACAGCAGCATGATTTGAGGATTCGGGCTTCGCCTTCCTCTTCTCCTCCCCCGTCTCACGGGGGAGGGCGGGGTGGGGGAAAGCAACGCGATGATTTCGAATTTGCGAGAGATCAGACCCATAGCCTTCCCCC
>LSKJ01000610.1 GCA_001557035.1 Rhodospirillaceae bacterium CCH5-H10
ACCAGGGAGACGTTGCGGTCCTTCTTGATCAAGGGATAGAGGTCGTGCTGCGGCGCCTCGATGATGTCGATCTCAGCCGTCTGCAGCGCGTTCACCGCCGTCTGCTGGTCGGGCATGGCGATCCACTCGATCCGATCCACCTTCGCGACCTTGCCGCCGGCGAGGCCCGAGGCGGGCTCGGAGCGCGGCTTGTACTTCGGGTTCTTCACATAGACGGTCTTGTCGCCGGGTTTCCACTCGTCGGCCTTGAAGATGAAGGGGCCGGAGCCGACGAATTCCTTGATCTGGTCGTTGGGCGAGGTCTCGGCGACGCGCTTGGGCATGATGAAGGGATTGCCCGAGGGCTTGGACAGCGCCTGCAGCACCACGCCGGTCGGCTGCTTCAGCACGAACTGGAAGGTCCTGGCATCGATCGCCTTCGCCTCGGCCATATTGCTCCACAGGATCTGGCCCACCGAATCGCGCACCGCCCAGCGCTTCAGCGACGCCAGCACGTCCTCGGTCGTGACCGGCTGGCCGTCATGGAACTCCAGCCCGTCGCGCAGGGTGAAGGTCCAGGTGAGCTTGTCGTCGCTCATCTTCC
>LSKJ01000611.1 GCA_001557035.1 Rhodospirillaceae bacterium CCH5-H10
GGAAGGTGATGGGCAGCAGCATGGCGATGGTCGCCACGGGGCCGATGCCGGGAAGCACGCCGATCAGAGTACCGAGAACGCAGCCTACGAGAGCGTAGGTCAGATTCTGGAGAGTGAAGGCGACGCCGAAGCCCAGCGCGAGATTGTCGAGCAGTTCCATCTCACCAGACTCCGCGCAGGACGTAGATGTTCATGCCCAATCCGACCTTGAAGACGAGTGTGCAAAGGACGGACAGGGCGACGATGTTGCCGATCACCTCGATTAGCTTGAACTCTTCGCCGGCAAGAGATGCGATCATGATCAGGACGACCAATGCCGGGATCAGCCCCGCGCGTTCGAAGAGCAAACCGAAACAGACGATCCCGATTGTCACCAGCGTGATCGGCCTCCACTTCGGCTTTTCGACCGGGTCGCTGCCGCTGACCAACGCGACGATGCAGATGATGGCGCCGAGACCCAGCAACGTCAGGGAAAGCATCCGTGGCACGTAGCCCGGTCCCATGCGCACCGGCGTGCCCAGCGCCAGCTTTTGTCCGAAATAAAGGGCAATCAGTCCAAAGCCGATGAACATCAGCCCGGACAAGAAGTCCTTGCTTAGGAATCGATTCAACGACGCCTCCCAGATACGCAAGTCGTTAAGGATGTTGTTGGGTCCAAGCCCCCGGACCGTTGCCAACAACTAAACACAATTTGGCCGCTTTGCCCAAGTGCCAAGTTCAATACAAGTGATAACTGCACTATCTCAGAAGCAGACGGACTGCGATTACGGCCAGGCAAAGCGCAAACAAGCGCCGCAGCAAAGAGACGGGCGCTCTTGCCGACCATCGCGCTGCCATTGGCGCGACAAAGAGCGCAGGCAGGGACAGGGTCGCAACGCAAAACAAGGCCACATCGCCCAGCGCATCGAAGGGACGGCCGGGCGTATGCCGGTCCATCAGCAGGAACACGACAGTCGCCGGAATGGCGATGACCAGGTTGAACAGCGCACCCGCGCCGATGGCCCGTTTGAGGGAATATGAGAACAGCGTCAGGGTGGGTGTGCTCAAGGTGCCGCCACCCACACCGACGGCCGCCGCCAGGCCCCCGACGATGGCAGGGGGGATATAGGAAAACGGACGCTCGGGCTGACTCTGCCCAATAATGAGGCGGTCTCCCATCATCATCTTGAGCGCAAGAGCAGCTGCAACGACGGCGAAGAGGGTGGTCAGGACCCGCGTCGGCGCCAGGGGGCCAAGTGTCAGGCCGATCACGGCGCCGACCATCAGCGCCGGCAGCCAGGATCGAACGAGATCGGAGTCGATCGTGCCGGCTCGCCAGTGCGCTCCGGCGGCGGTGACCGAAGCGATGAGGATGCTCGCCTGGGCGGTGCCGACGGCCAGAGGCACGCCAATCGGCTCGCCGATCCCGATGACCTCGAAGATCTCCAGGAGGACCGGCACGGCGACGATGCCGCCGCCGACCCCCAGCAAGCCGGCGAGCAGTCCGATCAGGACGCCGGTCGCCAGCAACGCCGCCCAGACACCTGGAGGATACGTTGAGAGCAGCGTTTCCAAAGAGCCGTGTTCCCCATTGGTCGATGTTGCGTGTGCCCCATCGTACGAGCAAACTCAGGGCCAATGTAAACGCTCGTTCAGGAGGTTTCTCGGGTGGCACGGCGCGGAGAAGACTTCATCGGCACGATGGCGGTGCAGGAAAAGCATCGGTTCGACGAGCGGGCGCTCGCGCTGTTCATGGCCGCCAACGTCGAGGGGTTCACGCCGCCGCTGACGGTCGAGCAGTTCCGGGGCGGGCAATCCAATCCGACCTATCGGCTGACCGACGGTGCGGGTCGCCGCTACGTGCTGCGCCGCAAGCCGCCGGGCAAGCTGCTGCCCTCGGCCCATGCGGTCGATCGCGAGTTCCGCGTGATCGCGGCCCTCAATCGCACCGACGTGCCCACGCCCCGCGCCTATGCCCTGAGCGAGGACGTGAACGTCGTGGGCACCCCTTTCTATATAATGGAATACTGCGACGGCCGGGTTCTGTGGGACCCGACCCTGCCCGACGTGCCGAAGGAGGGGCGTCTCGCCATCTATCGCGCCAAGTTCGAGGCGCTCGCCCGGCTTCATCTCGTCGACTACGCCGCGCTCGGCCTGGCCGATTTCGGCCGTCCCGGCAGTTACGTCGCCCGGCAGATCTCGCGTTGGGGAAAGCAGTACAAGGCGTCGGAGACCGAGAAGATCGAGTCGATGGACCGGCTGTTCGAATGGCTGCCGGCCAACCTGCCCGCGAACGACGAGACCGTCCTGGTCCATGGCGACTTCCGTCTCGACAACATGATCTTCCACGCCAGCGAGCCGCGGGTGCTGGGCATCATCGACTGGGAGATATCGACCCTCGGCGACCCGCTGGCCGAACTCGCCTACCTCTGCATGCTCTGGCGCACGCCCAAGGACTGGAACGGCCTGCTGGGGCACGACCTCGATGAACTCGGTCTGCCGACCGAGGCGGAGATGGTCAGTTACTACAGCAAGCTCGCCGGCCGCGCCGCACCCGAGCCCGCCCTATGGGAATTCTACATGGCCTACAATCTGTTCCGCGTGTCGTGCATCCGCCAAGGCGTCTATGCGCGATCGCTCGACGGCACGGCGTCGAACGTGCGTGCGGCGGAGTCCGGTAAGCTGGTGAAGCCGGCAGCCGATCTCGCCTGGTCGATCGTCGCCAACATGGGCGGAGCATCGCGATGAGCAAGCGCAAGACCGCCGTCACCGGCGAGGGGCCGCCGGAGGCCGTGGAGCGTGACGCCCGGCCGCCGGTCGAGGCCATTCGCGCCGCGGCTTTCGCCCAGTTCGCGGAGCGCGGCTATCCGGTCGTCACGGTGCGCGACATCATGAAGGCCTGCGGGCTCACGCAGGGGGCCCTCTACAATCACTTCAAGTCCAAGGACGAACTGCTGCACGACATCATCGCCTCCACCCAGAGCGAGCTGGAGCGACTGTGCCAGCAGGCCGTGGCGGGGGCGGGTGCCGATGCACGTGCGCAGCTCGCGGCCTTCGTCCGCGTCTACGTCATGCGGCACTGCCGGCTGCGGATCGAGGCGCTGGTCGCCAACCGGGAGATCGGCTGGCTCGACACGGCGCGCGTGGCCGACATCCGCCGCAGCCGCCGCGCCATCCGCGACATCGTCGTGACCATTCTCTCGCAGGGGATAGAGCGCGGCGTGTTCGATCCGCCGCGCATCGAGGGAAAACACGATCTCAAGGCGATCGCCATGGCGCTGCTCGACCAGTGTACCCATGTCTCGATGTGGTACGGTCCGGGCGGCGACCTTGCGGAGGAGCAGATGGCGAAGCTCTATACCGACATGGCGCTGCGGGTCGTCGGAGCCAGGCCGCAGGATTGAAGGTCCGCCCAGCGGGAGCACGAAGGGATGTTGGTTCGCATTGGCGCCGTGGTCGCGTTGCTCGTCTCGATCGCTGCCTGCA
>LSKJ01000612.1 GCA_001557035.1 Rhodospirillaceae bacterium CCH5-H10
GCGGCGCTGGCCGGCTACGTCGACGGCGTGCTGGTCGACAGCATGAACTCGATCGAGAACCTGGCGGGAGGATCGGGCACCAACACCCTGGTCGGAGACGACGCCGCCAACGTGCTGACGGGCGGTACCGGCATCGACTATCTCTACGGGCAGGGCGGCGACGACGTCCTGATCGGCGACGGCGTTCCGGCCGGCAGCACCAACCAGTTGTGGGGCGGG
>LSKJ01000613.1 GCA_001557035.1 Rhodospirillaceae bacterium CCH5-H10
CGCGGGATCACCTCCAGCGTCTCGGTGATGTCCTCGCCGAGCTTCGATAGGCGCGAGCAGCCGCAGCAGGGGCAGGCGGTCGGGCCGGGCACCACCACCCGCTCCCGCGGCAGGTGCCCGGGGAACGGCCTGCGCGCCGGCCGCCGGCGCGCGAAAGCCGTCACCTGCGTGGTCCGCGCCGCGGCCTGCTCAGCGGCAAGCTCGTCCTCCGTCGCCGACGCTTCCAGATCATCCAGCTGCAGCTCGAGCTGGTCGAGCAGCCGCGTCGTACGCTCGGCCCGGGAGCCGAACTTCTCGCGCCTCAGCTTCTCGATCTGCAGCTTCAGGTGCGCTATCAGCGCCTCCCGCTCGGAAGCAGCGGCGCGAAGCGACGCTGCTTCCGCGGCGACGCAAGCCGCCTCCTCGCGGACCGCCGCGAGCTCGGCCTCGAGCGCCAGCAGCAGCCGCTTGAGGCTCTCGGTGTCGTCCGGCTGGGCGTCCACGGGCGTCATCACGAGAAGAAGACCACAGTCGCGGTCGCTTGTGATCCACCGCAATGAGCGCCGATTCAATCGGCCGCAGTCACCCCGCCGCCTGTGGCTGCCATGTGTGCCGGGGCAGCCGCCAGTCGATGCCGTCGAGCAGATACGCCAGCTGGGCGCCGCCGATCGGCACCACCCCGCCCACCAGCGCAGGCACACGAAGTGCCCACGCTCCAGCCGCTTGATGTACAGCGACAGGCCTAGCCCATCAGCCCACAGCACCTTCAGCAGGTGGCCGCGACGGCCGCGGAACACGAACAGGTCGCCGCCGTGCGGGTTGAGCTTCAGCACCTTCCTGCACCTGCAGCGGGCTGTTCATGCCGCGCCGCATGTCGGTCGGGCCGCTCGCCAGCCACACCCGCACGCCCGCGGGCACCGCCAGCATCAGCGCCGCTCCAGCAGGTCCAGCACCCGCCCCAGCGTAGCGACGTCGACCCCGGCGTCGATCACGAGCCGACGGCCGTTCGCCGTCACGATCTCCATCCGGCTCGACCCGGCCGAGGGCGGCGGCTTCTTCGGCACCACCATCGCCGGCACCCGCCGACGTCTCGGCCGCGCGCACGCTGAACTGTCGTCGCCATGTCGCCAACAACGACCGCGAGATCCCATGATGCCGCGCCGTCGCCGAGCCTTCGCGGGCCCGCGCAGGATCTCCATCACGATCCGCAGCTTCTCCTGTTCCGTCCAGCGCCGCCGCCGACCCGTCTCGACGATCTCCAGTCGCGCGGCTTCTGCAATGTCCTTATGGCCACTTATAAGGAATGTCCCTTACCCGGCCGCCAAATCCCCACAAGGCGGCCCTCCGCGGAGGGTTACGACGGACCTGCAGCCGCTCCTCGACGTACAGCCGACG
>LSKJ01000614.1 GCA_001557035.1 Rhodospirillaceae bacterium CCH5-H10
CAAGGAGAAGTCACATGGCCAACATCGGTTCCTTCAAGAAGTCCGGCAACGAGTATCAGGGCGAGATCGTCACGCTCAGCGTCCAGACCAAGGGCGTGCGCATCGTCCCCGAGGCCAACCGGAGCAACGACAACGCTCCCAGCCACCGGGTCTTCGTCGGCCGCGCCGAGATCGGGGCTGCCTGGTCGAAGCGCTCCAACGAGGGCCGCGATTACCTTTCGCTCAAGCTCGACGATCCGAGCTTCAACGCGCCGATCTTCGCCAACCTGTTCG
>LSKJ01000615.1 GCA_001557035.1 Rhodospirillaceae bacterium CCH5-H10
TATAAGAGACAGGCGAGGGGTCTTTTGCGGTATCGTCAAAGGGGGACGTCACCGTGCTGGTTAATCGCGATTTTGCGCGCCTTCGTGCGCGTTCATTTGATTTATCTTCTATTAATGACAATGGGTTACAAGGTGAAGTTCCCACATTAAGTGAGATACTTTACCTTCGTCGCGGGCTCACGCAGCCCGGCGGCAAGTTGCCCTTGTTCGATCTTGATGGGCAGGATGTCGATGTTGCCATCGTCAAGAACTGTCTCACCCGCGGCTGGGCCAAGCCCTGGTTCAGCAATCCGTTGAAGCCGGACTGGATGGTCTGCAAGCTCACGGAGCTGGGGCGGCAGGTCGCGTCCGCGACGTAGCGATCCAGGCGACGGCGGCCGCCGCGAGGAGCAGCAGGCCGGCGAGCAGGAAGGCCGCGCCCGGCAGGGTGTCGATGGTCCACGCGAACAGCACGGCGAAGAGCCCGGGCGAGACCAATCCCGCGATGCTGCGCGACGCCGAGTTCGCGCCCTGGAGCTGACCCTGCTCGGAGCCGCCGACCCGACGGGTCATCATGTCCTGCACGGCCGGCCCCGCGAGGCCCCAGAACGCCATCACCGGCACGCCGGCCCAGAACCACGGACCGGTCTCGGCCAGCCCGTAGATCGACATGCCGAGAGCGCCGGCCAGCAGGCCCGCGATCAGGGCCCGGCGCGAGCCGAAGCGGCCGACGATCGGCCCGATCAGAAATCCCTGCACGATGGCGGTACAGATGCCGACGAAGGCGAGGGTGAGACCGACCGTCATCTCGCCCCAGCCGTAGCGGTGGCCGGCATAGAGCACGAACACCGCCGGCAGGACCTGGTGGGCGAAGTTGCCGAGGAAGTCGACGGCGGCGAGGCCGAGGAGCTGGCGGTGCGAGGCCAGCAGCCTGAGCGACCCCACGGGATTGGCGCGCTTCCAGGCGAACGCCATGCGCTTCTCCGGCGGCAGCGACTCGGGCAGCACGAACCAGCCGAACGCAGCATTCGCGAGGCAGGCCGCGGCCGAGATCCAGAACGGCAGGCGCGGATCGACGCTGCCCAGCAGGCCGCCAATGGCCGGCCCGACCACGAAGCCCAGCCCGAACGCCATGCCGACCAGTCCGAAGGCCCTGGCCCGCTCGTCGGGCTTCGTCACGTCGGCGATGTAGGCGAAGGAAGTGCCGATGGTGGCCGAGGTGATGCCCGAGATGACCCGGCCGACGAGCAGCAGCGCGAGCGACGGCGCCAGCGCCATGAAGATGTAGTCGAGCCCGAGGCCGAGGCAGGAGATCAGGATGACCGGCCGGCGGCCGTACCGGTCCGACAGGGCGCCGAGCAGGGGCGAGCAGAGGAACTGCATCAGCGCCCAGACCGTGGCGAATACGCCGAACATCTCTGCCGCGCCGGCCGTATCGCCGCCCATGAAGCCCAGCACGAT
>LSKJ01000616.1 GCA_001557035.1 Rhodospirillaceae bacterium CCH5-H10
TACTCGTTGCCGGACTTCTTGAAGGAACCGATGTTGGCCATGTGACTTCTCCTTGCTGTTTCGAGCCCCGCGACCATCGCGGCCTCGATGGCGATCGTTTGCCGGAGGCGATCGACGCTGCACCCGCTCGCGGGCCGGAGCACAGCGGAGGATGGCGGCGGAGCGACTTTCTTGCCTCGCGAGGAATGGGCGAAGCCCAGGGGAAGAAAGTCGAACCG
>LSKJ01000617.1 GCA_001557035.1 Rhodospirillaceae bacterium CCH5-H10
TGCGCGTGCCCACCCTTCGAGACGCGCTCCTGCGGAGCGCTCCTCAGGGTGAGGTCATTGTTGTTGCCATGACCGGCAGCGTCCACACGACCTGTCCCTATTGCGGCGTGGGATGCGGGATCGTCGCAACACCCGATGGGAAGGGCGGTGCCGCGATCGCGGCCGATCACGACCATCCCGCCAATCAGGGACGCCTCTGTTCCAAGGGCGCGGCGCTGGGCGAGACGCTGTCGCTCGAGGATCGCCTGCTGCATCCCGAGATCGACGGCCAGCGGGTCTCGTGGGATGTCGCACTCGACACCGTGGCGAACGGCTTCCGCAAGACAATCGAGGAACACGGCCCCGACGCGGTCGCCTTCTATGTCTCCGGCCAGTTGCTGACCGAGGACTATTACGCCGCCAACAAGCTGATCAAGGGCTTCCTCGGCACCGCCAACATCGACACCAACTCGCGCCTTTGCATGGCGTCTTCGGTGGCGGGCCATAAGCGTGCCTTCGGCAGCGACACGGTGCCCGGACGCTACGAGGATTTCGAGCAGGCCGACCTGGTGGTGCTGGTCGGCAGCAATCTCGCCTGGTGCCATCCCGTGCTGTTCCAGCGGCTCGAGGCAGCCCGGCGCGCGCGGCCGTCGATGAAGGTCGTAGTCGTCGATCCGCGCCGCACCGAGACCTGCGACATCGCCGATCTTCATCTCGCGCTGAAGCCGGGCAGCGACGTGGCGCTGTTCAACGTCCTGCTGGCCGGTCTCGCGGACCGCGGCGCGGTCGACCGGCGCTTCGTCGAGCGGCACACGTCGGGCCTCGACGAGGCGCTCGCGGTCGCGAAGGCAACGGATGCAGGCGCCTGTGGCCTGGCACCCGCCGATCTCGCGACCTTCCTCGACTGGTTCGCCCGTACCGAAAAAGTCGTGACGCTCTATTCCCAGGGCGTGAACCAGTCGAGCGCCGGCGTCGACAAGGTGAACGCGCTGATCAACTGCCATCTGCTCACCGGCCGTATCGGCCGGCCCGGCATGGGGCCGTTCTCGATCACCGGCCAGCCCAATGCGATGGGCGGCCGCGAGGTCGGGGCGCTGTCCAACACGCTGGCAGCCCACATGGATTTCGGTGCGGCGGACGTCGATCGTGTCGGTCGCTTCTGGCGCGCCGCGCGCATGGCGACCAGGCCCGGCCTCAAGGCGGTCGACCTGTTCGAGGCCGTTCGTGCCGGCCGCATCAAGGCGGTGTGGATCATGGCGACGAACCCCGTCGACAGCCTTCCGGATGCCGACGCGGTGCGCGAGGCGTTGCGCGCCTGCGAATTCTCGATCGTCTCCGAAGCGGTGCGTACCACCGACACCGTCGACGCCTGCCGCATCCGTTTGCCGGCGCTTGCATGGGCGGAGAAGGACGGCACGGTGACCAACTCGGAACGCGGCATCTCGCGCCAGCGGCCGTTCCTGCCGGCGCCCGGCGAAGCGAGGCAGGATTGGTGGATTGTCTCGGAGGTCGCACGGCGTCTCGGCCATGGCGAGGCCTTCGCGTGGCGTGGCGTCGCCGACATCTTTCGCGAGCATGCCGCGCTTTCCGGTTTCGAGAACGCGGGCACGCGCGATTTCGACATAGGCGCCTGTGCCACGCTCGACGACGCGGCCTACGAATCGCTGCGGCCCTTCATGTGGGGCGGTGGAAGCGACCAGCGCTTCTTCGGCGACGGTGCCTTCTTCCATGCCGACCGCCGCGCGCGGTTCGTCGCCACGGCGGCGCGCGCGCCGGTGAATGCGCCGGAAGCGTCGCGGCCGCTCGTCCTCAATACCGGTCGCGTGCGCGACCAGTGGCACACGATGACCCGGACCGGAAAGTCGGTGCGTCTCGCCGGGCATCGCCCCGAGCCCACCGTCGAACTGCATCAACGCGATGCGTCCGCACGCGGCCTCGCCGATGGCGATATCGCCGAAGTGAAGAGTGCTTGGGGCCGGGGCGTGATGCGGGTGCATGTGACCGATTCGTTACGCGCCGGCGAGGTCTTCGCGCCCATGCACTGGACCGCGCAGGTGAGTCGTGCGGGTCGCATCAACGCTGCAGTGAATCCCGCGGTCGATCCCATCTCGGGACAACCCGAACTGAAGCACACGCCCGTCGAGATTCGTCGTCTGGATATGCGCTGGCATGGCACGATTCTCGCTCGTCGCGCAGTCATGCTGCCGGAGATTTCCTACTGGGCGCGGATGCAGGGCGCCGGCTATCACGCCTACGTCGTTGCAGGCGAGCAGTCCTTCGCAGTTGCACAACGCGCACTGGCTGCTTCCGTGCGCACGACCAATCCCGGCCCGTGGCTCGTCGGCGAGAAAAATGTCGCCGCCGTCATCAGTGACGGAAGAGTCGAGGCGATCATGACTTTGACGGAGACGCACGACGCCGGGGCACGGGACCGCTTCACGCCCTTCATGGCGCTCGATCGCCTGACGGTGTCGCAGCGCGACGAGCTGCTGCACGGCGGCACCGACATGCATCGCGGCGGCGAGGTCTGCGCCTGCTTCGGCGTCTCCTGCGGCGCCGTCGAGGCGGCTATTGCCGATGGAGCGACCTCGCTGGCCGCCGTCGGCGCAAAAACGCATGCGGGCACCAATTGCGGTTCCTGCCGTCCCGAACTTCGCGCGCTGTTGCGCAAGGCCCGTCTCGTAAAGGCCGCCTGATGCAGACCTTTCCGCTCTTCCTTACCCTGCAGGGACGCCGGGCCCTGATCGTCGGCGGTGGCGAAGCCGCCGCCCGCAAGGCGGAGCTGCTGCTCAAGGCCGGCGCGCAGGTCTCCCTCATTGCCGGAACGGTGGGTGGCGAGATCGCCCAGCTGATCTCGGAAGGCCACATCTCCTGGGCCGGCTGCAACTTCCACGACAGCGAACTGGACGGGGTTTCCCTGGTTATCGTGGCCAGCGAAGACGATTCCGAGCAGGCGCGCGTCTCGGCCGCGGCGCAGACACGATGCTTGCCCGTCAACGTCGTCGACCGGCCAGCCCTCTCCAGCTTCATCATGCCGGCGATCGTCGACCGGGCACCCGTGACCATCGCCATCTCGACGGCCGGCACGGCGCCCGCCCTCGCGCGCCGCATCCGTGCCGAGATCGAACGGACCCTTCCGGCCGCGCTGGGCCGTCTGGCGCGCTTCGCCGACGTCTTCCGCGAGCAGGTGCGTCGAACGCTCGCGGTGCCCCGTGCGCGGCGGCGCTTCTGGGACCGCGTCTTCGAGGGCCGGGTCGGCGAGCTGGCCCTGGCCGGTGACGAGATCGGCGCGCGCCGCGAACTGATCCGCCTGCTCGACGGCGTGCGAAACGAGACGGCGTCGGTCGGCATGGTCCACCTGGTGGGGGCCGGTCCCGGCGATCCAGACCTGCTGACGCTGAAGGCGCACCGGCTCCTGCAGCGCGCCGATGTGGTGGTCTACGACCGGCTGGTCTCGGACGAGGTCCTGTCGATGGCGCGTCGCGACGCGGAGCGCGTCTATGTCGGCAAGCGCCGGGCGAACCATTGCGTGCCCCAGCAGGAGATCAACGACCGGCTGGTGGCGCTGGCCCGCGCCGGCAAGAGCGTCGTCAGGCTGAAGGGCGGCGATCCCTTCGTGTTCGGCCGCGGCGGCGAGGAGGTGGAGGCGCTGGTGAAGGCCGGCATTGCCGTCGAGGTCGTGCCGGGCGTGACGGCGGCCCTGGGCTGTGCGTCGAGCGCGGGCATTCCGCTCACCCATCGCGACCATGCGCAGGCCTGCGTTCTCGTCACCGGCCATCTGAAGGACGGTTCCGTCGACCTCGACTGGCAGATGCTGTCGCGGCCGCGCCAGACCGTCGTCATCTATATGGGGGTGGGCGCGCTGCAGCAGATCGCCTCGCAGCTCATCGCCCACGGACTGCCGGCATCGACCCCGGTGGCGCTCATCGAGCATGGCACGACCGAGCGGGAACGGCGGGTCGTCGGCACCCTCGCCACCATCGAGGGGCAGGCCCGGCGGGCGCATCTGACCGGGCCGACTTTGTGCATGGTGGGTGAAGTCGTGGGGCTGGCACTCAGCCGCGACCAGGAATTTAGCTTTGAGTCGAGAATGGGTCTCTGATATGGGTGTCTGTGACAAAAATGCAACAACACCGGGGCAGGGATGCGTAGCTTTGTACTGAGCCTGGCGACACTGTTGGCATTTGCCGGCACCAGCTTCGCCCAGACCAATACGGGCGCTTCGAGCGCTCCAAAAGTGAAGACCGCCGCAACCGCTCAGAGCACTAGCACGAAAAAGCGGACCGCCGCACCGGCCAAGTCGGCAAACGTCCAGAAGGTTGCCGCCCAGCAGAAGAAGGCGCCGGCCGCCACCCCGCAGCAGCTCCGCGCCGGCCGCTACGCCGGTTTCGCGCCGGCCGCCGCCCTGGCCGCGCCGCTGCCGGCTCCGGAACTCGACCTGTCGAGCCCGCGCAGCCTGAGCCTGGTGAACTTCAACACCAAGGAAGAGATAACGGTCACCTATTGGTCGAACGGCGCCTATCACCGCAGCGCGCTCGACCAGCTCAACCAGTTCCTGCGTGACAGCCGCGACAGTGGCGTGACGGAAATGGACCCGCTGCTGTTCGACGTGCTGTGGCACACCGCCCGCATCGCGGGCTTCGGCGGCCAGATCGAAGTCCTGTCGGCTTTCCGCTCGCCCGAGAGCAATGCCTGGCTGGCCAGCGTCAGCCGCGGCGTCGCGCGCGACAGCCAGCACATGAACGGCAACGCCATGGACATCCGCTTCCCGGGCGTCCCGGTCTTCCGCATCCGCCAGGCGGCCCGCTCGCTCAACATGGGCGGCGTCGGCTTCTATCCGCGCTCCGGCTTCGTGCATCTCGACACGGGTCCCGTCCGCTACTGGTAGACTCATGAGCCGCATCGAGATCGTCGAGGGCGACATCACGCGTCTCGACGTCGATGCGATCGTCAACGCCGCCAACGAGAGTCTGTCGGGCGGCGGCGGCGTCGATGGCGCCATCCACCGCGCCGCCGGTCCCGAGCTTCTCGCCGAATGCCGAACCCTGGGTGGCTGCCCGACCGGCGAAGCGAAGATCACGAGCGGCTATCGGCTGAAAGCGCGCCACGTCATCCATACGGTCGGTCCTGTGTGGCACGGCGGCCGGCAAGGCGAGCCCGAGCTGCTGGCGCGCTGCTATCGCAACAGCCTGGCGCTCGCGATCGTGCACGGCCTGCACAGCATCGCCTTCCCCGCCATCTCGACCGGCATCTACGGCTATCCGAAGCGCGAAGCCGCCGAGATCGCCGTCCACGAGGTCAACATGATCCCGCTGATCGAGCGGGTCGTCTTCTGCTGCTTCGACACGGAAACCGCCGACCTCTACCGCGAGATCGTGGGCGCATAAACTCCGTCGTCCCGACTGGAGCGCGTAGCGCGGAGTGGAGGGACCTCTTTTAACCGTCGATCTCACCGGACAAATCCCGCCAGTCCGGATTGGAGCGGTTGATCAGCGCGATCTTCTTGCTGCGGTTCCAGTTCTTCAGCTGCTTCTCGCGAGCGATGGCGTCAGGCGCAGTTTCATGTGGTTCGACGAAAATGAGCCTGTCGATCCTGTACTTGGCCGTATGGATCACGCGGCCGAGCCGATGCTCCTCCAGTCGTCTCGGCAGGTTGGTCGTCACACCGATATAGAGGGCCCGGCCTGTTGCACTGGCCAGTATATAGACCACGGGCTGCCGCATAAGAGGTCCCTCGACTTCGCTTCGCTACGCTCGGGACGACGGACGTAGCGTTGTAGCTCCATCTCCGTCGTCCCGACCGGAGCGCGCAGCGCGTAGTGGAGGGACCCCTTTTACTGCCCGTACCTGTTCGCGTTCTTCAGGTACTCCTGCTCCTCCGCCGTCGTGCTGCGGCCCAGCACCTCGTTGCGGTGGGGGAAACGGCCGAAGCGGGCGACGACGTCGCGGTGCTCGATCGCGGACTTGATGTTGTTCTCGCCGCCGATCGTCTCGAACAGGGCGCAGGCGAACTGCTGGTCGGCAAGCTGCTCGCTGTGGCCGAACGGCATGTAGAAGAACAGCCGCATGTCGACCGGGAAGACCGACGGATAGAAGCGCGCCACGGCGTAACGCGCGATCTCGATGGCCCTGGCGTCGCCGGCGAAGGCGCGCGCGGTCTTGCGGAAGCAGTTCCGGGTGAACTGGTCGCAGAGAAGGATGAGCGCCAGCGCGCCCTCCGGCGAACCCTTCCAGGCGTCGAGGTCTCCCGCGATGGCGCGCTCGATCGAGGTGCCGAACCGGCGGATGGTCTCGGCGTCGAATTCGGGGGTGCTGGTCCACCAGATGTCGCGTGGCTTGCCATGATCCGGATCGCCGAGCGGCAGGAACCAGAAATCGATGATGTCGCGGATGGACGGAGCCTGTGTCATGCGGCTTAGTTAGACCGGGCAGGAAGAACCCGTCGAGAGAGGAAACCTTGGGCAAGGCCAGAAACGTTCTGTTCATCATGTGCGACCAGCTGCGTGCGGATCATCTGTCCTGCGCCGGCCATCCGCACCTGAAGACCCCGGCGATCGACGCGCTGGCGGCGCGCGGCGTGCGCTTTCCGCGCGCCTACGTGCAGTCGGGCGTCTGCGGGCCGAGCCGCATGAGCTTCTACACCGGCCGCTATGTGTCGAGCCACGGCGCGACCTGGAATCGCGTGCCGCTGTCCTTGCGCGAAAAGACTATTGGCGACTTCCTGTCGGCCGCCGGCATCAAGGTGGCCCTGGCGGGCAAGACCCATGTCCTGCCCGACCTCGAGGCGCTGGAACGGTTCGGCATCGAAGGCGGTTCGGCGCTGGACGCGCTGATGCGCGCCGGCCGCTTCGAGGAGCTCGATCGCTACGACGGGCATTCGCCGCCAGGCGGCGAGAGCGGCTACGCCGACTATCTGCGCAAGCACGGCTACGTCTCCGACGATCCCTGGAGCGACTTCGTGATCGCGGCAGACGGGCCCAATGGCGAGAAGGCCTCGGGCTGGCACATGCGCAACGTCCACCTGCCGGCGCGCGTGAAGGAGGAGCATTCCGAGACCGCCTACATGACGCGCGAGGCGATGCGCTTCATCGACGAGATGGGCGAGACGCCGTGGTGCCTGCATCTCAGCTACGTGAAGCCGCACTGGCCCTACATGGCGCCGGCGCCCTATCACAACATGTACGGCGCTGGCGACATGCTCCCTCTGAACCGTGACGAGCAGGAGAGGGCGAACGAGCATCCCGTGCTGGCGGCCTATCGCGAGATGGAGGAATCGGTTTCCTTCAGCCGCCCCGAGGCGCCGGGCATCGTGCGGCCGGCCTATATGGGCCTCATCGCCCAGCTCGACGACTGGCTCGGCCGCCTGTTCGCGCACATGGAACGCGCCGGGCGGCTCGACGACACGCTGATCGTCTTCACCGCCGACCATGGCGACTTCCTGGGCGACCATTGGCTCGGCGAAAAGGAGATGTTCTACGAGGAGGCGCAGCGCGTACCCTTCATCGTGGTCGATCCCGACCCGGAGGCCGACCTGACGCGCGGCACCGTCGACGAGCGCTTCGTCGAGGCGATCGACGTCGTGCCGACCATCCTCGAGACGCTGGGCCTGCCGCCGCAGGATCACCTGCTCGAAGGCCGCTCGCTGCTGCCGCTCCTGCGCAAGATCCACCTCGACACCTGGCGCGACGCGGTCTTCTCCGAGCTCGATTATTCCTTCCGCGAGGCGCGCAAGATCCTGGGCCGCAAGCCCAGCGAGTGCCGGGCCATCATGGTCCGCACCGACCGCTGGAAGTACGTCTGGTGGCAAGGCTACCGGCCGATGCTGTTCGACCTCGCCAACGATCCGAAGGAACGCCGCGATCTCGGCAACGACCTGACCTACGCGCCGATCTTCCGCGAGATGGAGGAGCGGCTGAACGCCTGGGCGAAGGCACGCAAGAGCCGCGTCACCGTCGACGACGCCTATGTCGAGGCGCGCACGGCCAAACATCGCCAGCACGGCATCTTCTTCGACCAGTGGTGAAACGAGGGATGACATGAGCGTGAACCCCTACATTCTCCACGGCATCGGCCCGTCGCCCTACTCGGTGAAGATGCGGGCCATCCTGCGCTATCGCCGGCTGCCCTTCGTTTGGAAGGCCGATGGCTCGGCGCGCGACGTCGCGGTCGCGGCCGGCCTGCCGCCGGTGATCCCGGCGCTGACCTTCCCCGACGGCAGGGTGATGAACGATTCGACGCCGCTCGCCCATGCGCTGGAGCGCGCCCATCCCGGCCAGCGCTCGATCGTGCCCGACGATCCGGCGCACGCCTGGCTCAGCGACCTGCTGGAGGATTTCGGCGACGAGTGGGTCACCAAGGCGATGTTCCACTATCGCTGGTTCTACGAAGCCGATCGCGTGTTCGCGCAGGGTTGGGTGAGCACGTCGCGCGATCCGCAGATGCCGCAGCCCGCTCGGCGCGAGGCGATGCAGGCCTTCAACGACCGTCAGGTCGGGCGCATGGCGATGGTCGGCTGCACCGATGCCAACCGGCCGGTCATCGAGGACAGCTACCGCTTCATCCTCGATACGCTCGAAGCCCATGTCGGCAAGATGGAGTTCCTGTTCGGCTCGCGCCCGTCGCTGGCGGATTTCGGCCTGTTCGGCCAGCTCCAGATCCTGTCGGTCGATCCCACGCCGATGGAGGAGATGCGGCGGCGGGCGCCCGACGTCTATTGCTGGCTGCTGCGCCTGGACGACGCTTCGGGTGTCGAGGGCGAGTGGCTCGCGGCCGATGCGCCGCTGCCGGATGCGGTGACGGCGCTGCTCCGGCATTGCGGCGAGACCTACCTGCCGTTCCTGGCCGCCAACCGCACCGCGCTCGAAGAGGGCGCCGCGTCGGTCGATCTCGACATACTGGGCCGCCCGTGGAGCCAGGCGCCCTTCCGCTACCAGGCCAAGTGCTACGACGCACTGCGCAAGAAGCTCGCGGCGCTTCCCGCCGATGCCCGGCGTCGCCTCGATCCGGTGCTTGCCGAAACCGGCTGCCTGCGCTGGCTGGAGTAGCGCCTCGTCTTAGGTCGAATGGCCGATACAGTCGTCGTGCAGTAAGACTCTGCCCCTGGGTTTTCAGCCTCGGGGAGAGACACGATGACGACCGCGACCGAAGAGACCTTCGACGGCAAGGGAGGTCTCAAGATCTTCCTGCGTTCCTGGAAGCCCGCCGGCGCGCCGCGCGCGGTCGTCATCATATGCCACGGCGTCAATTCCCATGGCGGTCAGTATCTCTGGCCGGCCGGCGAACTGGTGAAGAAGGGCCATGCCGTCTTCGCGCTCGACCTGCGCGGCCGGGGCAAGTCGGACGGCGAACGCTTCTATGTCGACGACGTCGCCGACTATGTCGCCGACGTAGCCGGTGTCGTGAAGATCGCCAAGGCGCGCCATCCCGGCCTGCCGGTCTTCCTTTTGGGCCACAGCGCCGGCGGCGTCGTCTCCGCGACCTACGCGCTCGACAACCAGGCCGAACTCGCAGGCTTCATCTGCGAGAGCTTCGCCTTCCAGGTGCCGGCGCCCGGCTTCGCACTCGCCGCCATCAAGGGGCTGAGCCATTTCGCGCCGCGCCTGCCGGTGCTGAAGCTCAAGAACGAGGATTTCACGCGCGATCCGGTGGCGCTCGCCGCGCTGAACGCCGATCCGCTGATCGCGCATGAGATCCAGCCGGCCGCCACCGTCGCCGCTCTCGTGCGCGCCGACGAGCGGCTGCGCGAGGAGTTTCCGAAGATCACGCTGCCGGTCCTCATCATGCACGGCACCGCCGACAAGGCGACGGTCTGCGAGGGCAGCCAGTTCTTCCACGACACCGCCGGCTCGGCCGACAAGACGCTGAAGCTCTACAAGGATCACTTCCACGACCTGCTGGCCGACACCGGCAAGGAGGACGTGATGGCCGACATCACCGCGTGGATCGACGCGCGCCTGAAATAAGCCGATGCCGGGCTGACCGCGATGCGAATGCGTCCGGCTGGGGGGTTCTTCCGGCCGCTTCACCCCTGCTGCTAAGCTTACGCCATCTTGTCGAGTCCCGATGGCCAGGCTTGGGGGTGAGATGAACGCAAGATTTTCAGCACTGATCCTGACCGCCTCGATGGCGTTCTCCTTCGCGGTGCCGGCGATGGTGTCGGCACAGCCCGCAACGCCGCAGAATTCGGCCCGCCCGCCTGCGACCCAGCCGCCCGCGGCGACGCCTGGTCAGCCCAACTTGCCCCGGCAGACGCCCGGCCAGATGGGCGCCGGCATCTCCCCGGCGTCGGCGGCACAGAATGCGCCGGCGCCCGAGCCCACGCTTGCCGTGATCAAGAAGCGCGGCCAGGTCCTCTGCGGCGTCAATGGCGAGCTTCCCGGTTTCTCCGTTGTCGACCGGCAGGGCCGGTGGTCGGGCTTCGACGTCGATTTCTGCCGGTCGATCGCGGCCGCGACCCTGAACGACGCCAGCAAGGTGAAGTTCGTCCCCGCCACCGCGACCAACCGGTTCGACCTGCTGAAGAGCGGCCAGATCGATCTCCTGGTGCGCAACACCACGATCACTCTGCGCCGCAGCACCGGCGACACCGGCGTACGCTATGCCGCCGTCACCTTCATCGACGCCCAGAGCTTCGCGGTGTCCAAGCGGTCCGGCATAGACAGTCTCGCCAAGCTCGACAAGGCACGGATCTGCGTGACGCGCGACACGACCTATCAGCAGAACACCCTCGATTGGTTCGCCGGTATGGGCATGTCGGTCAGGCTGGTCCTGTTCGACAAGACAGAGGCCACCTTCGAGGCGTTCGTGTCGGGTGCCTGCGAGGCCGTCACCCAGCAGTCGACCGGGCTCGTCACCGCGATCCTCGGCACCGGCAAGCAGGACGACTATCTCGTGCTGCCCGAGATCATCTCCAAGGAGCCGCACGGACCCTATGTGCGGGCAGGCGACAACGACTGGATCGACATCGTGCGCTGGACGCACAATGCCCGCCTCGAAGCGGAGGAGATCGGCATCACGTCGCAGAACCTCGAAAGCTTCCGCAACACGCGCTCGCTGGCGGCGCGCCGGCTGCTCGGCATCGATACCGGCAACGGCAAGGCGCTGGGCCTCGACGAGCAGTGGGCCTACCGGATCATCGCGCAGGTCGGCAATTACGGCGAAAGCTACGAGCGCCACTTCGGCGCCGAATCGCCCCTGAAGTACGCCCGCGGTCTCAACGCGCTGTGGACCCGCGGCGGCGTCATGTATCCGCTGCCGATGCGATAAATCCCCGAGCGTCTTTGTGGTCGTTCGAGGGCAAGAGCCGCAAATTTCCCGGCCGGTCTTCACGGTTGTTTGAACGAAACTCCGTTCACGCGCACACGCGGAGCGGGTAAGCCGTTCAGCCTCCAGGAAACGGACCGGAATGACATCAGCCCTTGCCCAAGACGGCGCGTTCGCGCGCCTGCGTGTTCGTCTCGAGGAAGAAGAACATGCAGGCCTGGCCTTCGCCTTTCGCTTCCGCCTGATCGCCCTCGGCACCGTGGCCGTGTGGCTGCTCTTCGCCGCCGGGCCGGCACGCGTCGGCGTGGGTGTCGGTGCCTGCGTGACGATGATGGCGACGGCCTGGCTGGTCTATGCCTTCCGCGCCTCGCCGCACGCCCGGGCGCTGCAGCTCGCCGTCACCGTCGTCGACGTGACCGTCATCACCATCGGCACCATCGTGCCGATCCCCGGCGCGGAGAACGGGCTGTGGCTCGAACAGGTATTCGGTCGGCGCTCGCTGTTCCTCTATCTCGTGATCTACCTGACCGCGAGCGCGCTCAGCTACTCGGTGCGCACCGTGATCCTGACCGGCGCGGCCTCCTTGGTGGCCTTGCTGTGCAGCTTCGCCTGGACCGCGGTCGATCAGGCGCAGGCGTCCGGCGTCGACCTGTTCGGTGCGTCGGGCCTCTGGCCGACGGCACGCGCGATCTTCGCGCGGCTGATCGGCCCCGGCTTCGTGACGCCCGAGGCTTTCCTCGTCCAGCAGCTCGTCTTCATGACCTTGTGCACCGGGTTCATCGCCGTGGCCGTGTGGCGCGCCCGCGCCCATCTCGGGCGCACGCTGATGGCCGAGGGCGAGCGCAACAACCTCGCGCGCTTCTTCTCGCCGAACCTCGTCGATCGGCTGGCTGGCGGGCGTCACGACTTCGAGGTCGCCCGAGAGAGCAAGGCCACGGTCCTGTTCGTCGACGTCGTGGGGTTCACGCGCCTGATGGAAGGGCAGCCGCCGCAGCAGACGATCGACTTCCTGCGCGTCTTCCACGAGCGGATGGCGGAGTGCATCTTCGGCCATGGCGGCACGCTCGACAAATTCATCGGCGACGGCGTGATGGCGACCTTCGGCACGCCCGACGCGCAGCCCGACGACGAGACCCGCGCGCTGCGCTGTGCGCTCGACATGGTGCGGTCGGTCGAGGACTGGAACCGCGGCCGCCGCATGCGCGGCCTGCCGGCCGTGCGCATTGCCGTCGGTGTCCATGTGGGCCCCGTGCTGATGGGCGCCATCGGCAGCCGCAACCGGCTCGAATACAGCGCCGTCGGCGATACGGTGAACGTGGCAAGCCGCCTGGAACATCTGGCGCGTGCCCACGACGCCTCGATCGTGGCCAGCGCCGAGACGCTGGCGGCTGCCGTCAATTCGGGAGGTTTCACGGCTGGCGACAGCAGGCGCTTTCGCCCCGTAGGGGCCGTGCAGGTCCCCGGCCGGGGCGAGCCGGTCGAGGTGTTCGTCGTACCGGTTTCGGAAAGGGCGGCCCGCTGAGCGACCTCGAAGGCCGCAGCGCGAGCGGAGGACGCGGCGTTGCGTGACGCCTGCCGGAGGGGCTGTTAGCGTCCGCGCCATAGATCAAGAAGAGTAGCGTGGAGGAGTGATGTTCGAGTTCAAGCCCACCCGTCGTGCCGTGCTGGCCGGCGCCGCCGCGACCCTTGCTGCGCCCGGCCTCGTACATGCGCAGGACGCGTTCCCCAACAAGCCCATCAAGTTCATCGTGCCCTACACGCCGGCCGGCGCGACCGACAACATCTCGCGCATCGTGATGGCCAAGGTATCCGATATTTTCGGCCAGCAGGTCCTGATCGACAACAAGGCGGGCGGCGGCGGCACCATCGGCACCGACGCGATCGCCAAGGCAGCCCCCGACGGCTACACGATCGGCCTCGTCACCATCTCCATGTTCTGCATGGCGCCGGCGCTCTACGCCAGGCTGCCCTACGATTCGGCCAAGGATTTCTCGCCGATGGCCGGCATGTCGGTGTGGCCGAACATGCTGGTGGTCCATCCCAGCGTGCCGGCCAAGACCGTGCCGGAGCTGATCGCGCTGCTGAAGGCCAATCCGGGCAAGTACAACATGGCCTCGTCCGGTTCGGGCACCACGATCCATCTCGCCGGCGAGATGTTCAAGCAGCTCACCGGCACCGACATGCTGCATGTCCCCTACAAGGGCAGCGCCGGCGCGATACAGGACCTGATCGCGGGCAACGTCCACATCATGTTCGACAACATGCCGAGCTGCTTCCCGCATGTTCAGGCCGGCAAGCTGCGGGCGCTGGGCGTCACCAGCCGCGAGCGCAACAAGGCCGCGCCCGACGTGCCGGCGATCATCGAATTCGTGCCGAACTACGTGGTGGAAGTCTGGATGGGCTTCGGCGGTCCGGCGGGCGTGCCGCAACCCATCGTCGACAAGCTCTCGGCCGCCGGCATCAAGGCGCTCGAGGATGCCGACGTGAAGGCAAAGTTCGCCGCCCTCGGCACCGATCCCTGGCCGATGTCGCCCAAGGGCCTCCAGGACCGGATCGTGAGCGAGATCGCGGTGTGGGCGCCCATCGTCAAGGCGAGCGGCGCCAAGGTGGACGGCTGAGGCCGCGCCGACAGGACCTCGAACCCGCGCGCCGTCCTCCCGTGTGGAGGGCGGCGGTCGCGGCGCTTTTCTTTCTGTTCGTCGTTCCCGCCCTCGGCTTCTGGGGGGCGGTGACCTGGGCCTCGTCGGTGCTGGGTGCACTGGCGCTCGTCATCGTCTGGTTCCTGCTGATGCTGGCGGCCGCGCCGCGGCTGCGCAGCCTCTCGCTCCTCCTGTTCACGGTTTCGGTCGGCCTCCTTGCGGCTGAGCTGCTGCTGCGCAGCGACCTGATGAACCGCTACGTCGAGGAGCGCGATCTCTCCCAGTTCCGTCGCGGGCTGGTGACGACGCTGGAGCCGCTGATCGTGCCCGACCCGGCGCTCGCCTATCGGCTGTTACCGGACCGCAAGGCGCGCGCGACCGCGGTCAAGGACGGGCGCACGATCTACGACGTCACCTACACGACCGACGGCCACGGCTTCCGCGCTTTGCCGCCCGACGGGAAGCGGGCCGGCGACGTGCCGGTCCTGATCCTGGGCGATTCGTTCGCCTTCGGCGGCGGCCTGCCCGACGACGAGACGCTGGCCTGGTATCTGCGCGAGGAGTCGGGCGCGAAGCTCCAGCCGGTGAACCTCGCGGTGAAGGGCTACGGCATCCACCAGGTGCTGCGGCAGCTCGAGATCGGCGAACCGCGGCGGTCGGGCCACCAGCGCTTTCCCTGGGCAGTCCTGTCGATCGTCGACGACCATGTGTTGCGCGTGGCCGGCCGGGTGCAGTGGCTGCACGACAGTCCGCGCTACGTCGTCGAGCTCGACGGCGCACTGGTGGCGCGCGGCACCTGGGTGCATCCGTCGGACTTCGTGGAATCGCTGATCGTCGGCTCGCGCCTGTTCGCGCTCGCCTGGAAGGCCTTCGAGGTCGACGAGCCCGGTGAACGGCGCCTGTTCGTCCGGATCCTGCGGGAGATCGAGACGAGGCTCGCGGCCGACTACGGCGCCCGACTGGTGGTGCTCTATTACGCCGGCGAGACCTGGCGCGGTGATCTCGCGGGCTGGCGGAACACGATGGTGCCCTTGCTCTGCGAGGCCGCCGTCCCGGTCCTCGACGTCAACGCGCTGCTGCCGCGGCCACCGCAGCCGGCCGATCGCTTCTACATCGCTGACGACGGCCATCCGACAGCACTTCTCAACCGGACCGTCGCCGCGGCGCTGGTCGAGGACTTCAGGCGCGGCACGCTGGAGCGCGGCAGCCTTCGATGTGCCCGGTGATGCCCGGTCTGTGCTAATTCCCTGTCGACGAGGGCGGGGGAGACGGCGCGTGTACAAATCCATTCTGGCGATATCCGAAGGCGGCCCCGATGCGGTCCTGTCGTTCCGCCTCGCCGCGCGTGTCGCGGCGCTGTTCGACGCCACGGTGGACGCGGTGCACTTCTCGGAGGCCCGGCGCGGCGACGCCGACATCGCGCTTCAGTCGATGCCCTTCCTGAAGACCGATTCCGACACTCGCGTCGAGGCGCGCGCCCGCGAGTCCGAGCGGGCTTACCGCGAGCTGATTGCACCGCTGGCCGGCGCGACGTTCGCCGGTCCGGGCCTGAAGCGCGACCGGCTGGTCGCCATGGGCCGCGAGTCGAGCCTGCTGCTGCTCGGGCGGCCCGGCACCGACCCGGAGAACATTGCGCCCGAGACGGTTCATGCCGCGCTCTACGAATGCGCGCGACCCGTGCTGATCGCGCCGCCTCATACCGACCACCGGCCAATCTCGTCGGTCGTCGTGGCCTGGAACGGCAGCGCCCAGGCGGCGCGCGCGGTCGGCTATGCAATGCCGTTTCTTGCCAAGGCGCAGAAGGTGACGATTCTGGTGGCCGGCGCGGCGCCCGACTCCGTCGCGACGCCATTCCTCGTGCGCACGCTCGGCCGTCACGGCATTGCCGCTGCCGTCGAGACGATGGATCCCGGCGATGTGTCGGGCCGCGCCCGTGGCCGTGCGCTGCTGGAATACACCAGGGAGAAAGGCGCCGGCCTGCTGGTCATGGGCGCCTACGGGCATGGCGGGCTGTCGAATTTCCTCGGGCTGGGCGGCGCGACGGCGAAGGTCATCGCTTCATGCCCCATGCCGCTTCTGCTGGCGCATTGAGTGCGACATGACAAATCGGACTCGGCGTCCATTGCCCTGTACAAGGAGCGATGAGCAACGAAGCATTCGGCAAGCACATGGTGTGGACGGTGGACCCGCGCACCAAATCTGAAATCGGCATCGGCTATTCGAGCCTTGTGGAAGCCAAGGCGGAGGCCACCAAGCTGGAGCAGGTGGGATACACGATCCTCCGGATCGTCCCGACGTCGCTGCCCAAGCCCAATTCCTGATTGTTCCCCCCGACAGGGAACTACGGTTTCAAACCGCCCGGCGAAGCCATTCGCCGGGCTTTTTCATGGGGTGGTTTTTCTCCGATTCGAGTTCACCCCGCACCATCCTCATCCTGAGGAGCGCGCCGAAGGCGTGCGTCTCGAAGGATGGGCAACAAACGTGGTGCTCGTGCCCATGCTTCGAGACGGC
>LSKJ01000062.1 GCA_001557035.1 Rhodospirillaceae bacterium CCH5-H10
GGGCGGGCGGCGTCGCCTGCGCGAGTTCGATCCCGTCGTCTTCGGCGAAGAGATCGAAGGCCGATGCCGGCGTGGCGAAGGCAAAGCCGGCCGCCAGGACGAGGGCGGAAGGCAGGAGGAGGGAGCGGAGCGACATCAGGAACCTCACCGTTGATCGGGTTGTTCCTGAGATACGGACGGGAGCGCTCTTGCGTGCCCGGCCGGAAGGTTAAGTTATGTAAAGTTGGGCCGCTGTTCGTCCAGCCAGACGGCAAACGCCTCGCGTTCGCCCGGCGTCATGTGGAGCCCCTCCTTGGTCCGCCGCCAAAGGATGTCCTCGGCCTCGACCGCCCATTCGTCGCGGATCAGATGGCGCACCTCGACCTCGTAGAGCGACCCGCCGAAATGCCGGCCGAGATCGGCCACGGTCTTTACGTTCTCCAGCATGTCCTCGAGCCCCGAACCGTGCCGGCGGGCGAGGATGCGGACCAGGTCTTTCGGCAGGGCCGGCCTGCTGGCGGCGGCGCCGTCGACGAAGTTGTCGAACGCCTGCTCGAAGGTCGGGGCGTCGGCCATTTCGCCGTCATAGACGGCACGGCCGTCCGTCCAGGGACCGCCCATCCGCGGGAAATAGGGCTCCAGGTCGCGCAGCGCATGTTCGGCCAGCCGTCGGTAGGTGGTGATCTTGCCGCCGAACACCGAGAGGATCGGCGCCCTGGCCTGGTGCACGCCGTCGACTTCGAGATGATAGTCGCGCGTCACCTTCGAGGGGTTGTCGTCGCCGTCGTCGAACAGCGGGCGCACGCCGGAATAGGTCCAGACCACGTCCTCCGGTCGCACGGGCCTGGCCATGTAATGGCTGACGAGATCGCAGAGATAGGTGATTTCCTCGGGCGAACAGACCGGATGCTCGCCGTCCTCGACGGCGATGTCGGTCGTGCCGATCAGCGAGAATTCGCGCTCGTAGGGGATCACGAAGACGATTCGATTGTCGCTGTTCTGCAGGATGAAGGCGTGGTCGCCCTCGTAGAGGCGCGGCACGACGATGTGGCTGCCCTTCACAAGGCGCACGCGTTTGGGGGTCTTGATCTGGGTTTCCTCGTCGAGGAAGCGCTTCACCCAGGGGCCGGCGGCATTGACCAGCCCGCGCGCCTGCAGATGGACGGGAACGCCACCGGGGCCGGCCAGCTCGATGTTCCACAGTCGGCCGTCTTCGCTGCGGCGCGCCGAGACGCAGCGATGCCGGGCGTAGATCTTCGCGCCCATCTCGCGCGCCGATTTGAGGTTGGAGATCACCAGCCGCGCGTCGTCCACCCAACCGTCGGAATAGACGAAACCCTTCTTGAAGCCGGGCTTGAGGCCGGCACCGAACTTCGACGTGGGCAGATCGACCGCGATCGACTTGGGCAGGGTCATGTGCCAGTCGAGATGGTCGTAGAGGAACAGGCCGAGCCGCAGCATCCAGCGCGGCCGCAGGTGCGGCTCGTGGGGCAGAACGAACCGCATCGGCCAGGACAGATGCGGGGCCTTGGCCAGCAGCACTTCGCGTTCCTGCAGCGCCTCCCGGACCAGCCGGAATTCGTAGGTTTCCAGGTAGCGCAGGCCGCCATGGATCAGCTTCGACGCCTTGGACGAGGTGGCGCTGGCGAAATCGTTCATTTCGCAGAGGCCGACCCGGAGGGCCCGTCCGGCCGCGTCGCAGGCGATGCCCGCGCCATTGATACCGCCGCCGACCACGAACAGGTCGAGCGGCTCGCTCTCCATTCCACTCATGGGTTCACATATAGCCCGCTTGACCCGGTTTCGCAGGAACCTCAAATGGCCGCATGGGTTTCCTGCTCAAGATTTTGCTTTTCGGCATCGCCGTTTATGGGGTGTATCGGACCTACCGGCACTGGAAGGGTCTGTTCGACCGATTCACGGGCAATGCGAACCCGCCGCCGCGCGCCCCGGCACCTCCGCCGCAGACCGCCCAGCAGGCGCCGCCTCCCCCCGTACCGCCCTCGCGCAAGCCCGCCGTGATCGAGGATACGGTCCAGTGTGCCGGCTGCGGTGCCTACATTTCGACCTCTGCCGAGAAATGCGGCCAGTGCGGCCGTCCCCGGCCATAAGGCCGCAGCACACCGCCAGCCTTGACCGGCTTGGGGGGCGAACCTATTTTGCCGCACCGCAAAAACGGCCATAAGTTGCGGAAATAAAAGGCCTTTAGAGCTTCGGGGAATACCGTTGTCGAACCCCTCAGCAGCGCGCGGCAAGCCCACGTGCTTCCAGGAACTCATCCTCACCCTGCAGGACTATTGGGCGGCCCAGGGCTGCCTGATCCTCCAGCCCTTCGACATGGAGATGGGCGCAGGGACCTTCCACACCGCGACGACCCTGCGCGCGCTCGGGCCGAAGCCCTGGTACGCCGCCTATGTCCAGCCCTCGCGTCGTCCGGGTGACGGACGCTACGGCGAGAACCCGATGCGTCTGCAGCACTACTATCAGTTCCAGGCAATCCTGAAGCCGTCGCCGCCCGACATTCTGGAACGCTATCTGGGGTCGCTGCAGGCGATCGGCATCGACACGACCCTGCACGACATCCGCTTCGTCGAGGACGACTGGGAGAGCCCGACGCTCGGCGCCTGGGGCCTGGGCTGGGAAGTCTGGTGCGACGGCATGGAGATCACGCAGTTCACCTACTTCCAGCAGGTGGGCGGCATCGAGGTCGATCTCGTCGCCGGCGAGATAACCTACGGGCTCGAGCGGCTGGCCATGTACCTGTTCGACAAGAAGTCGGTTTACGACCTGCCGTTCAACCGCGCCGATTCGGACGTGCCGCTGACCTATGGCGACGTGTTCCTGCAGAACGAGCGGGAGCAGTCGGCCTACAATTTCGAGCATGCCGATACGGAGATGCTTTTCCGCCACTTCGCCGACGCCGAGAAGGAATGCGGCCGCCTGGTCGAAAAGAAGTTGCCGCTGCCGGCCTACGAGCAGTGCATCAAGGCCAGCCACGCCTTCAACCTGCTCGACGCGCGCGGCGTGATCAGCGTCGCCGAGCGCCAGAGCTACATCCTGCGCGTCCGCGATCTCGCCAAGGCTTGCTGCGAGACCTGGCTGGCGACGCAGAAGGCAGCCGCGTGATGACGACGATGGTGCTTTTTAATTCTCCTCCCCATTCAAATGGGGAGGTGGCGCGTAGCGCCGGAGGGGTCATCCTCTTTGGCGCAGCACCTCTGACCCCTCCGTCGCCGTATGACGGCGCCACCTCCCCATTTGAATGGGGAGGCAACTGATGGCCGAACTCCTTCTCGAACTTCTTTCGGAGGAAATTCCCGCGCGCATGCAGACGCGGGCGGCCGAGAACCTGAAGCGGCTGATCTGCGACGGGCTGAAGGGCGCGGGCATCGGTTTCGAGAAGGCGCAGGCCTTCGTGACGCCGCGCCGCCTCGCGCTGGTGATCGACGGCATTCCGGCCGTGCGCGACGATGTCAGCGAGGAGAAGCGCGGTCCGCGCGTCGGCGCGCCGGAGCAGGCGGTCCAGGGCTTCCTGAAGGGCGCCGGCCTCGCCTCGCTCGACGAGGCGGAGAAGCGCGACACCGGCAAGGGCGAGTTCTGGTTTGCCGTCATCACGAAGAAGGGCGGGCCGACCGCCGACGCGCTGGGCGCGGTGATCGACAGTGCCCTGAAGGCACTGCCCTGGCCCAAATCGATGAAGTGGGGCAGCAGCACGATGCAGTGGGTGCGCCCGCTGCAGTCCGTCGTCGCTTTGTTCGACGGCAAGGTGCTGAAGGGCGAGGTCTCGCCGGGTGGCGCGATGGCGCCGATCGTCTTCGGCGCCACGACGCGCGGCCATCGCTTCCTTTCGAAAGGCACGTTCGAGGTTGCGAACTTTGCCGACTACGTGGCCAAGCTGCGCTCGGCTCACGTGATCCTCGACGCTACCGAACGCAAGGCGATCATCCTCGAAGGCGCGCGCAAGCTTTGCTCGGACGCGCAGGTCACGCTGAACGAGGACGAAGGCCTGCTCGAGGAGGTGGCCGGGCTTACCGAATGGCCGGTGCCAATGCTGGGCGCCATCGACGCGCAGTTCATGGACGTGCCGCCGGAAGTGCTGATCGTCTCGATGAAGGTGCACCTGCGCTTCTTCACGACGTCCGGTGCCGACGGCAAGCTCGCCAACCGTTTCGTCGTGGTCGCCAACAACGTCGCGCGCGACGGTGGCAAGACGATCGTCGCGGGTAACGAGCGCGTGCTGCGCGGCCGCCTGGCCGACGCCAAGTTCTTCTGGGACCAGGATCGCAAGACGACGCTGGAAAGCCGCGTGCCCGGCCTGAAGCAGATCGTGTTCCACGCCAAGCTGGGCACCCAGGCCGAGCGGGTCGAGCGCATCGTGAGGCTGGCCGGCGAGATCGCCAAGTCCATTCCGGGCGCCGATGCCGCGGCGGTCGAGCAGGCCGCGCGTCTCTGCAAGGCGGACCTCGTCACCGGCATGGTAGGCGAGTTCCCCGAGCTGCAGGGCGTGATGGGCCGCTACTATGCGCTGGGCGAGAAGCTGCCGGCGCCGGTGGCCGATGCGATCGGCGATCACTACGCACCGGCCGGTCCCAACGACCGCTGCCCGACCGCGCCGGTATCGATCGCGGTCGCGCTGGCCGACAAGCTCGACGCGCTGACCTCGTTCTGGTCGATCGGCGAGAAGCCGACCGGCTCGCGCGATCCCTTCGCGCTGCGCCGGGCGGCGCTGGGCGTGATCCGGATCGTGGTCGAGAATAAGCTCCGGCTCCCGTTGCGGCCGTTCCTCAAGGCCGACGATCTGCTGTCCTTCTTCGCCGAGCGCCTGAAGGTGCAGATGCGCGAGAAGGGCGTGCGCCACGACGTGGTCGATGCCGTGGTCTCCCTGGGCGGCGAGGACGATCTCGTGCGCCTGCTGGCCCGCGTCGAGGCGCTGCAGGCTTTCCTCGGCACCGAGGCGGGCAAGAACCTGCTCACGGCCTATGGTCGCGCGGCGAACATCGTTCGCGCGGAGGAGAAGAAGGACAAGGGGCTCGCGGCGAAGATCGCGGGGGCACCCGATGCCGCGCTTCTGGAACAAGTCGAGGAGAAATCCGTTGCCTCCGCCTTGGACGAGGTCGCGCGCAAAGTGAAGCCGGCTCTGGCCGCGGAGGATTTCGCGGGTGCAATGGCTGCGTTCGCGGGCCTGCGCGGTCCGATCGATGCCCTGTTCGACAAGGTCACGGTCAACGTGACGGACAGGCCCGAGATTCGCCTTAACAGGCTGAAGCTGCTCAACCAGATTCGTGCCACCATGGACACGGTGGCCGACTTTTCAAAGATCGAGGGCTAAGCATGTCCAAGTGGGTCTACAGTTTCGGGGATGGCAAGGCCGAAGGCCGCGCCGACATGCGCAACCTGCTGGGCGGCAAGGGCGCCAACCTGGCCGAGATGTCGAGCCTCGGCCTGCCGGTGCCGCCGGGCTTCACCATCACCACCGAACTCTGCACCTACTTCTACGACAACAAGAAGTGCTATCCGCCGGAGCTGAACGACGAGGTCGAGAAGGCGCTGGCCTCGGTGGAGAAGATCGTCGGCACGACCTTCGGTGATGCCGCCAACCCGCTGCTGGTTTCGGTCCGGTCGGGCGCGCGCGCCTCGATGCCCGGCATGATGGACACGGTGCTGAACCTCGGCCTGAACGACAGGACGGTGCTGGGTCTCGCCAAGTCGTCGGGCGACGAGCGCTTCGCCTGGGACAGCTACCGCCGCTTCATCCAGATGTATTCCAACGTCGTGCTCGATGTCGGTCATCACTATTTCGAGGAAGCGCTCGAGATCAAGAAGGAGGATCTCGGCGTCCAGATGGATACCGACCTCAAGGCCGACGACTGGAAGTCCGTCGTGGCCGAATACAAGAAGCTGGTCGAGAAGCGCACCGGCAAGCCGTTCCCCCAGGAGCCGCGGGAGCAGCTCTGGGGCGCGGTCGGCGCGGTCTTCGAATCGTGGATGAACCAGCGCGCCATCACCTATCGCCGCCTGCACTCGATTCCCGAGAGCTGGGGCACGGCCGTCAACGTGCAGGCCATGGTGTTCGGCAACATGGGCGAGGACTGCGCCACCGGCGTCGCCTTCACGCGCGACCCGTCGACCGGCACCAACCTCTTCTACGGTGAGTATCTCGTAAACGCGCAGGGCGAGGACGTGGTCGCCGGCATCCGCACGCCGCAGCATCTCACGATCCAGGGCAAGCTCGCCCAGAAGTCCGACGCGCCGGCCATGGAAGAGGTCATGCCGGAAGTGTTCAAGCAGTTGGCCGACGTGCGCCAGCGGCTCGAGAAGCACTACAGCGACATGCAGGACATCGAGTTCACCGTGCAGCGCGGCAAGCTCTACATGCTGCAGACGCGCAACGGCAAGCGCACCGCCAAGGCCGCCCTCAAGATCGCGGTCGACATGGTGAACGAGGGTTTGATCGACAAGAAGGAAGCCGTGGCCCGCATCGTGCCGGCCTCGCTCGACCAGCTCCTGCATCCCACGCTCGATCCGAAGGCGCCGCGCAAGGTGATTGCCAAGGGCTTGCCGGCCTCGCCGGGCGCCGCCTCGGGCAAGGTCGTGTTCTCCGCCGATGCCGCCGAGAAGCAGGCCCGCGCGGGCGAGAAGGTGATCCTCGTGCGCCGAGAGACCAGCCCCGAGGACATCCATGGCATGCATGCCGCCGAAGGCATCCTGACCTCGACCGGCGGCATGACCAGCCACGCCGCCGTGGTGGCGCGCGGCATGGGCAAGCCCTGCGTCGCGGGTGCCGGCGACGTGCGCATCGACGGCAAGGCCGGGACGCTGTCCGTGCGCGGCACGGTCGTGAAGACGGGCGAGACCATCACGCTCGACGGCAGCACCGGCGAGATCATCCTCGGCATCGTTCCGACCGTGCAGCCGGAACTCAGCGGCGACTTCTCCCAGCTGATGGAATGGGCCGACGAATTCCGCAAACTCGGAATCCGCACCAATGCCGAGACGCCGGCCGACGCCGCCCAGGCGCGCAAGTTCGGCGCCGAGGGCATCGGCCTCTGCCGCACCGAGCACATGTTCTTCGAGGGCGACCGCATCGTAGCGGTCCGCGAGATGATCCTCGCCGACGACGAGAAGAGCCGTCGCACGGCACTGGCCAAGATCCAGCCGATGCAGCGGCAGGACTTCGTCGAGCTGTTCGAGATCATGGCCGGCCTGCCCGTGACCATCCGGCTGCTCGATCCGCCGCTGCACGAGTTCCTGCCCAAGACGCCGGCCGAGATGGAAGTCGTCGCCCGGGATCTCGGCGTCGACGTGAAGGAGATCGAGGAGCGGGCCAACAAGCTCCACGAGTTCAATCCCATGCTCGGCCATCGCGGCGTGCGCCTCGGCATCTCCTATCCGGAGATCTACGAGATGCAGGCCCGCGCCATCTTCGAGGCCGTGGCCGAAGTGCAGAAGAAGGCCGGCAAGACCGTGATCCCCGAGATCATGATCCCGCTGGTGGCGACGAAGAAGGAACTAGACCTGATGAAGGTCGTGATCGACCGGGTCGCCGAGGAAGTCAGCAGCTCGTCGAGCCAGAAGCTCGAATATCTGGTCGGTACCATGATCGAGCTCCCGCGTGCAGCCCTGCGGGCCGGCGACATCGCGGAAAGCGCGGAGTTCTTCTCTTTCGGAACCAACGACCTGACGCAGACCACCTTCGGCCTCAGCCGCGACGACTCGGCGTCGTTCCTGGAGAAGTACCAGCAGCGCGGCATCTTCGAGCACGATCCCTTCGCCTCGCTCGACATCGAGGGTGTGGGCGAACTGATCGAGATCGCGACCGAACGCGGCCGCAAGGTGCGCAACAGCCTCAAACTCGGCATCTGCGGCGAGCACGGCGGCGATCCGGCCTCGGTGTTCTTCTGCCACAAGGCCGGCCTGGATTACGTCTCCTGCTCACCCTATCGCGTGCCGATCGCGCGGCTGGCGGCGGCGCAGGCGGCTCTGGGCGGACCGCTCAAGACCGAATGACGCTGGCGGCGCTTCGCACGGACGGCAAGCGGGCGCTCGCCGCGGCGCTGGCCGGCCTGGAGCGCGATCCCGAAAGCGACGCCTCGCAGGCGCTGCTCGACGCGGCCTGGCGCGAACCGCGCGCCCATGTCGTGGGAGTCACCGGTCCGCCGGGTGTCGGCAAGTCGTCCCTCTGCGCGGCGCTGGTCGCGGCCTGGCGTCGGGCGGAAAAGACCGTCGGCGTGATCGCCGTCGATCCGTCATCGCGGACCAGCGGCGGCGCCTTGCTGGGCGACCGGGTGCGGATCGTCCATGACGGCTCCGACCCCGGCAGCTTCGTGCGCTCGATGGCGGCCCGCGACCGGCTGGGCGGGCTCGCCGACCAGACACTGGCGGCCATGGTCCTGATGAGGGCGTTGTTCGACCGCGTGCTGATCGAGACGGTGGGCGTCGGCCAGTCCGAGACCGACGTGGCGGGCGTGGCCGATACGGTCGTGTTCTGCGTCCAGCCCGGTTCGGGCGATTCCCTTCAGTTCATGAAGGCGGGCATCGTCGAGATCCCGCACCTGGTCGTCGTCACCAAGGCGGACATGGGTGCCGCGGCCGAACGCGCGCGGGCCGACGTCGCGGGTGCCTTGTCGCTCTCCACGGCGGGCGATGCGGGCGACTGGCCGGTCCGGACACTGGCCGCGTCCTCGCGCAGCGGCGCGGGGATGGAAGCATTGATGGCGGCACTGGAGGCGCACCGCTTGCATCTGGCGACCGACGGCCGGCTGGCCGTGGCGCGTCACCGCCAGAGCCAGGGCTGGGTCGGCGAATCGCTGCGCGATCGCTTTGGCCGCGACGGTCTTGCCCGGTTGGGACGCATGGGGCTGGACCTCGCCCTCGCGCCGGGCGCACAACCCTTTCAGAGACTGCGAGAGCTGGGCCGAGCGCTGGAGAGATCGTGATGAGCCATCCGACCGATGGAAGCTGCATCTTCTGCAAGATCGTGGCGGGGCAGCTTCCGTGCTTCAAGCTGTTCGAGGACGCGACGACCATCGCCTTCATGGACATCAATCCCGTCAATCCCGGCCATGCGCTGGCCGTCGCCAAGGGGCACTGGCCGACGGTCGACGTCATTCCGGCCGACGTGCTCGGCGACGTCGCGAGGACCGCGCAGCGCGTGGCGAAGGCGGTGCTCGCTGCGTTGGAGCCCACCGGCGTGAATCTCCTGCAGTCCAATGGCCCGGGAGCGGGGCAGAGCGTGCCCCATCTCCACGTCCATATCCTGCCGCGCTATCCGGACGACAAGGTCCGGCTGAACTGGACCTACACGCCCGGCGACAAGGCCGAGATCGCGGCGATCTGCGAGAGGCTGAAAGCCGTCCTCGCCTAGAGGTTTTCCGTCCTGGATTGAACCATTGGGAATCGGGATCAATTTCTTCCCCCTTCAGAGGGGGAAGTGCCCCGT
>LSKJ01000618.1 GCA_001557035.1 Rhodospirillaceae bacterium CCH5-H10
GCTTGAGAGCCTCGAGGGCAAGAAGGGCATGCCGCGGCTGAAGCCGCCGTTCCCGGCCGGCGCCGGCCTCTATGGCTGCCCGACCACGGTGAACAACGTCGAATCGATCGCCGTCGCGCCGACCATCCTGCGCCGCGGCGCGGCCTGGTTCGCCGGTATCGGCCGTCCCAACAATACCGGCACCAAGCTCTTCTGCATCTCCGGCCACGTGAACAAGCCGTGCAACGTGGAAGAGGAGATGGGCATTCCCCTCCGCGAGCTGATCGAGCGCCATTGCGGCGGCGTGCGCGGCGGCTGGGACAATCTTCTGGCGGTCATCCCGGGCGGCGCCTCGGTGCCGCTGCTGCCGAAGTCGATCTGCGACAACCAGCTGATGGATTTCGACTCGCTGCGCGACCAGAAGTCGGGCCTCGGCACGGCGGCGGTCATCGTCATGGACAAGTCGACCGACGTCGTGAAGGCGATCGCCCGGCTCAGCTACTTTTACAAGCACGAGAGCTGCGGCCAGTGCACGCCGTGCCGCGAGGGCACGGGCTGGATGTGGCGCGTGATGGAACGCATGGTGACGGGCAATGCGCGCATCGAGGAGATCGACGCGCTCGAGGATGTCACCAAGCAGGTCGAGGGCCACACGATCTGCGCGCTGGGCGATGCGGCCGCGTGGCCGATCCAGGGCCTGATCCGGCATTTCCGTCCGGAGATGGAGCGCCGCATCCGCGCGCGCACCGAAAAACTGGCGGCCGAGTAGGGCGGGGAGCAGTCAATGCCCAAGGTCAAGATCGACGGCGTCGAGATGGAGGTGCCGGCCGGCATCACGGTCCTGCAGGCCTGTGAGCTGGCGGGCGTCGAGATCCCGCGTTTCTGCTACCACGACCGCCTGTCCATCGCCGGCAACTGCCGCATGTGCCTGGTCGAGGTGAAGCCCGGCCCGCCCAAGCCGCAGGCGAGCTGCGCGCTGCCCGTCGCCGACAAGCAGGAGATCTTCACCCAGACGCCGACCGTGCAGAAGGCGCGCAAGGGCGTGATGGAATTCCTGCTGATCAACCATCCGCTCGACTGCCCGATCTGCGACCAGGGCGGCGAGTGCGATCTGCAGGATCAGGCGATGGCCTACGGTTTCGACCGCAGCCGCTATCACGAGAACAAGCGCGCGGTGCCCGACAAGGAACTCGGGCCCCTCGTGAAGACTTCGATGAACCGCTGCATCCATTGCACGCGCTGCATCCGCTTCGCGACCGAGGTCGCGGGCGTCGAGCAGCTTGGCGCCACGGGCCGCGGCGAGAGCATGGAAGTCACGACCTATGTCGAACAGGCGCTGTCCACGGAACTGGCAGGCAACCTCGTCGACCTCTGCCCGGTCGGCGCGCTGACCTCCAAGCCCTACGCCTTCGAGGCGCGGCCCTGGGAGCTGACCAAGACCGAATCGGTCGACGTGCTGGACGCGCTGGGCGCCAACATCCGCGTCGACACGCGCGGCGCGCAGGTGATGCGGGTGCTGCCGCGCCTGAACGACGACGTGAACGAGGAGTGGATCTCCGACAAGACGCGCCACGCGATCGACGGCCTGCGTCACCAGCGGCTCGACCGTCCCTATGTCCGCAAGGGCAACAAGCTCGTCGAGGCGACCTGGGACGAAGCCTTTGGCGCCATCGCCGCGAGGCTGCAGGGCCTGGAAGGTTCGAAGATCGCGGCCATCGTGGGCGACCAGTGCGACGCCGAATCGATGGTGGCGCTCAAGGACCTGATGGCCTCGCTCGGCTCGCCGAACATCGACTGCCGGCAGGACGGTGCGAAGCTGGACGGCCCGCGCGGCAGCTACATCTTCAATGCCGGCGTCCGCGGCATCGACCAGGCGGATGCCATCCTGCTGATCGGCACCAACCCGCGCACCGAATCGCCGGTGCTGAACGCGCGCATCCGCAAGCGCTACGTCCATGGCAACGTCGCCATCGCGAGCATCGGCCCGGCCGAGGACCTGACCTATCCGGTCGCGCGCCTGGGCGCCGGTCCCGCGACCCTGCGCGAGCTGCTCGACGGCAAGCTCGACTTCTTCCAGAAGCTGCAGGGCGCCAAGCATCCGCTCATCATCGTCGGCATGGGCGCGCTGGCCCGCGAAGACGGCGGCGCCGTCCTGGCGATGGCCCGCGAGCTGGCCGAGAAGCTGAACGCCGTGCGCGAGGACTGGAACGGCTTCGCGGTGCTGCACACGGCGGCGGCCCGCGTCGGCGGCCTCGACCTCGGCCTGGTGCCGGGCGAGGGCGGCCGTGACGTCGCCGGCATCCTCGAGGGTTGCCAGAAGAAGGAGATCGAGGCGGTCTTCCTGCTGGCTGCCGACGAAATCGACACCAGCAAACTCGGCAAGGCCTTCGTGATCTACCAGGGCCATCACGGCGATGCCGGCGCCCATCGCGCCGACGTGATCCTGCCGGGCGCGGCCTACACCGAGAAGCCCGGCATCTACGTGAACACCGAGGGCCGCGTTCAGGTTGGCCGCCGCGCCGGCTATCCGCCGGGTGATGCTCGCGAGGACTGGGCGATCCTGCGCGCGCTGTCGGAGCGGCTGGGCAAGACGCTGCCGTACGACACGCTGCATCAGGTCCGTTCGCGCCTCGTGGCCGTCAACAAGGTCTTCGCCGCCATCGACCAGCAGGCTCCGGCGACCTGGGGCTCGTTCGGCAAGCCTGGCGCCACCACCGATGCGCCGTTCAAGCCGGCGGTGCCGAACTTCTACATGACCTGCCCGATCAGCCGCGCCTCCCGGACCATGGCCGACTGCATGGAATCGCGGTCGCACCTCATGGCGGCGGAGTAGGGCATGTACGCCGATATCCATACCTTCTTCACGACCAACTGGCTCGGCATTGCGATCCTGATCCTGCTGCAGTGCCTGGCCGTCACCGTGCCGCTGCTGCTGGCCGTGGCCTACATGACCTATGCCGACCGCAAGATCTGGGCGTCGATCCAGCTTCGCCGCGGTCCCAACGTGGTCGGTCCGTTCGGCCTGCTGCAGCCGATGGCCGACGGGCTGAAGCTGGTGCTCAAGGAGACGATCGTCCCGTCGAGCGCCAACGGCATCCTATTCATCATCGCCCCGATGATCGCCTTCATGACGGCGCTGGTCGCCTGGGCGGTGGTGCCTTTCGACGATGGCTGGGTGATCGCCGACATCAACGTCGGCATCCTCTACCTGTTTGCGATCTCCTCATTGGGCGTCTACGGCATCATCATCGCCGGCTGGGCCTCGAACTCGAAGTACGCCTTTCTCGGCGCGCTGCGCTCGGCCGCGCAGATGGTGTCCTATGAGGTCTCGATCGGCTTCGTGCTGATCACCGTCCTGCTCTGCGTCGGCTCGCTCAACCTCTCGGATGTGGTGATGGCCCAGTCCGGCTGGTTCTGGAACTGGTACTGGCTGCCGCTGCTGCCGATGTTCGTGATCTTCTTCATCTCGGCGCTGGCCGAGACGAACCGCACGCCGTTCGACCTGCCGATGTCGGAAGCCGAGCTGGTGGCCGGCTTCCACACCGAATATTCGGCGATGACCTTCGGCCTGTTCTTCCTGGGCGAATACGCCAACATGATCCTGCTGTCGGCCCTGGGCGCGGTCCTGTTCCTGGGCGGTTGGCATTCCCCGATCCCCTATGCGCCGTTCACGCTCGTGCCGGGTGTCATCTGGTTCGCGCTGAAGATCGCGTTCCTGCTGTTCATCTTCAGCTGGACCAAGGGCACGCTGCCCCGTTACCGCTACGACCAGCTGATGCGCCTGGGCTGGAAGGTGTTCCTGCCCGTGTCGCTGGGCTGGGTCGTCCTCACCGCCGCCGTGCTGACGTTCGGCGGCTGGCTGCCGAAGCCCTAGGAGCAATCGCCAAATGGCTTCCCTCGACCGTACCGCGCGCGCCTTCCTGCTCTCCGAGCTGGTGGCGGGATTCGCCCTCACCCTGAAGTACATGTTCAAGCCCAAGGTGACGGTGAACTACCCCTACGAGAAGGGCCCGCTCAGCCCGCGCTTCCGCGGCGAGCATGCGCTGCGCCGCTATCCGAACGGCGAGGAACGCTGCATCGCGTGCAAGCTGTGCGAGGCGATCTGCCCGGCGCAGGCCATCACCATCGAGGCCGAGCCGCGCGACGACGGCAGCCGCCGAACCACGCGCTACGATATCGACATGACGAAGTGCATATACTGCGGCTTCTGCCAGGAGGCCTGCCCGGTCGATGCGATCGTCGAGGGGCCGAATTTCGAGTTCTCGACCGAGACGCGCGAGGAACTCATGTACAACAAGGACAAGCTGCTCGCGAACGGCGACCGGTGGGAGAGCCTGATCGCGGCCAATCTCCATTCCGACGCGGCATATCGCTGAGCCGGGGCGGGGGAGACAGATCATGATACTCCAGGCCCTGGCCTTCTACGTCTTCGCCGCGATCACGGTGGCCTCCGCCGCCATGGTCGTGGTCTCGCGCAATCCCGTCTATTCGGTGCTGTTCCTCATCCTGGCGTTCTTCAACGCCGCGGCGCTGTTCCTGCTGATCGGCGCCGAGTTCATCGCGATGATCCTGGTGATCGTCTACGTCGGCGCGGTGGCGGTGCTCTTCCTCTTCGTGGTCATGATGCTCGACATCAATCTCACGGAGCTGCGGGAGGGCTTCCTCGAATACTTCCCGGTGGGCGCCCTGATCGGTGCGGTCGTCTTCGCCGAGCTGCTGCTGGGCGTGGGCATCATCGGCAGTGGCTCGACCACCATCGAAGGGCTCAATACCCACGGCGCCCAGGTGATGGCGATCGACAATACCCGTGCCATCGGCCAGGTGCTCTACACGCAGTACTTCTACCTGTTCCAGGTCGCCGGGCTGGTGCTGCTGGTCGCCATGATCGGCGCCATCGTGCTCACGCTCCGCAGCCGGCCGGGCGTCCGCCGACAGAAGGCGGGGGATCAGATCAACCGCACGAAGGACCAGGCCATGACGGTGGTCAAGGTTCCGACGCGGGGAGGCGTGTGATGACGATCGGTCTCAGCCATTACCTCGCCGTCGCCGCCGTGCTGTTCACGATGGGCATCCTCGGGATCTTCCTGAACCGCAAGAACGTCATCGTGATCCTGATGTGCGTCGAGCTGATGCTGCTGGCGGTGAACATCAACCTGGTGGCCTTCTCGGTCTTCCAGGGCAACATCGTCGGCCAGATCTTCGCCATGCTGGTGCTGACCGTGGCCGCCGCGGAGGCGGCGATCGGGTTGGCCATCCTCGTGGTCTATTTCCGCAACCGCGGAACGATCGAGGTCGAAGACATCAATGCGATGAAGGGCTAGGGCGCACGCATCATGGATCTCGCCATCAAGCTCATCGTCTTCCTGCCGCTGGTCGCGGCGGCGATCGCGGGCCTCTTCTGCCGCGTCATCGGCGCCCGCCCGGCGCAGATCGTGACCTGCGCGGCCCTGCTGATCGCGGCGGCGCTCTCGGTCTTCGTCTTCGTCAAGATCGGCTTCGGACCGGAGAAGCTGATCGTCGTGAAGCTCTTCTCCTGGATCGATTCCGGGACCCTCGACATCGCCTGGGCGCTGCGTGTCGATACCCTGACCGCCGTGATGCTGATCGTGGTCACCGGCGTGTCGTCGATGGTCCACATCTATTCCATCGGCTACATGGAAGACGATCCCAGCATCCCGCGCTTCATGGCGTATCTCAGCCTGTTCACCTTCTTCATGCTGATGCTGGTGACGGCCGACAACCTGGTGCAGCTCTTCTTCGGCTGGGAAGGGGTGGGTCTCGCGTCCTACCTGCTGATCGGCTTCTGGTACGACAAGCCCTCGGCCAATGCCGCGGCGATGAAGGCCTTCATCGTGAACAGGGTCGGCGACTTCGGCTTCGCGCTCGGCATCTTCGCCGTGTGGATGCTGTCGGGCTCGGTCGGCTTCGAGGAGATCTTCGGCAAGGCGCCGCAGATGGCGCAGATGCGCATCCAGTTCCTCGGCATGGACCTGCCGGCACTCGAGACCGCCTGCCTGCTGCTGTTCGTCGGCGCCATGGGCAAATCGGCCCAACTCGGCCTGCACACCTGGCTGCCGGACGCCATGGAAGGCCCGACCCCGGTGTCGGCGCTGATCCACGCGGCCACCATGGTGACCGCCGGCGTCTTCATGGTCTGCCGCCTGTCGCCGCTGTTCGAACTGGCTCCGATCGTGTCCATGATCGTGACCCTGGTCGGCGCGGCCACGGCCTTCTTCGCGGCGACGGTCGGCCTGACCCAGTTCGACATCAAGCGGGTCGTCGCCTATTCGACCTGCAGCCAGCTCGGCTACATGTTCTTCGCCTGCGGCGTGGGCGGGTACTCGGCCGCCATGTTCCACCTCACGACCCACGCCTTCTTCAAGGCGCTGCTGTTCCTGGGCTCCGGCTCGGTGATCCACTGCCTCCACCATGAGCAGGACATGCGCCTGATGGGCGGCGTGCGCGAGAAGGCGCCGCAAACCTTCATCCTGATGTGGGTCGGGACGCTGGCGCTCTCGGGCATCGGCATACCGTTCCTGTTCGGTAACGGCCTGGGCTTCGCCGGCTTCTACTCCAAGGACATCATGCTGGAGTCGGCCTACGGCGTGCACACGACGGTCGGTGTCATCGCGTACTGGATGGGTGTGGTCGCGGCCTTCATGACGGCCTTCTACTCGACCCGCCTGATGTTCATGACCTTCTACGGCAAGTATCGCGGCGATCATCACACCTGGGATCATGCGCACGAATCGCCGATCGTCATGATGATCCCGCTCTACGTGCTGGGCATCGGCGCCGCGTTCTCGGGTCTGGTTGGCTACAACTGGTTCGTCGGCCACGACTGGCAGGCCTTCTGGGGCAACTCCATTGCCGTCAAGGCGACGGCAGAGGTGCTGCATCACGCGCACGAGGTGCCGCTGTGGGTGAAGCTGATGCCGTTGGCGTGCGCCATCGCCGGCATCGCGCTCAGCTACTACTACTACGTCGTTCGCACCGACCTGCCGGACCGCACGGTCAAGGCGTTCCCGCGGCTCCACGCGCTGTTCTACAACAAGTGGTACTTCGACGAGCTGTACGACGCGATGTTCGTGAAACCCTCGCTGGCCATCGGCCGCTTCCTCTGGAAGAAGGGCGACGGCGCCACGATCGACGGGCTGGGACCGGACAATGTCGCGGCGCGGGCGCAGGACATGGCGGGCATGCTCATGCGCTTCCAGAGCGGTTATCTCTATCACTACGCGTTCGTGATGCTGGTCGGTGTCGCCGGCCTGGTCACCTACTTCATGCTGTCGGCGAGGTAAGGCCCCGATGTCGAGCTGGCCCATCCTCTCCCTGATCACGTTCCTGCCGCTGGTGGGGGCGCTGTTCTGCCTGATCGTCAACGGCCCGAAGGAGGCCGTGGATCGCAACTGCCGCAGCGTGGCGATCGTCACCACGACGGCGACCTTCCTGATCTCTCTGCTTCTGTGGGTCCGCTTCGACCCGACCAAGGCGGGATTCCAGTTCGAGGAGAAGGTCGCCTGGGTCCCGTCGCTGAACATCGGCTATCACGCCGGCATCGACGGCATTTCGCTGTTCTTCGTGCTGCTGTCGACGCTGCTGACGCCGATCTGCATCCTGGCGAGCTGGGAATCGATCAAGGTCCGCGTCAAGGAATACATGATCGCGTTCCTCGTGCTCGAGACCTTCATGGTCGGCATGTTCTGCGCGCTCGACCTGGCGCTGTTCTACGTGTTCTTCGAGGGCGTCCTCATCCCGATGTTCCTGATCATCGGCGTGTGGGGCGGCAAGCGGCGCGTCTACGCAGCCTTCAAGTTCTTCCTCTACACGCTGCTCGGCTCGGTGCTGATGCTGCTGGCGATCATCGCCGTCTACTGGCAGGTGGGCACGACGGACTTGCCGACGGCGATGGAGAAGCTCGACCTGCCGTTCACCTGGCAGTGCTGGCTGTGGCTGGCCTTCTTCGCCTCGTTCGCGGTGAAGGTGCCGATGTGGCCGGTCCACACCTGGCTGCCCGACGCGCACGTCGAGGCGCCGACGGCGGGCTCGGTCATCCTGGCCGGCGTGCTGCTGAAGATGGGCGGGTACGGGTTCCTGCGGTTCTCGATCCCGCTGTTCCCCGAGGCGACGCAGTACTTCGCGCCGCTGGTCTTCGGCCTGTCGATCGTCGCCGTGATCTACACCTCGCTGGTTGCGCTGGTGCAGGAGGACATGAAGAAGCTGATCGCCTATTCGTCGGTCGCCCACATGGGCTTCGTGACGATCGGCGCCTTCGTCATGAACGTGCAGGGCGTGCAGGGCTCGATCTTCCAGATGCTGAGCCATGGCATCGTGTCGGCGGCGCTGTTCCTCTGCGTCGGCGTCGTCTACGACCGCATGCACACGCGTGAGATCGCGGCCTATGGCGGCCTCGTCCATCGCATGCCGCGCTATGCCTTCACCTTCCTGTTCTTCACCCTGGCCAGCGTCGGTCTGCCCGGCCTGTCGGGCTTCGTTGGCGAATTCCTGGTCCTGCTGGGTGCGTTCAAGGCCAACACCTGGGTGGCGTTCCTGGCGGCGACCGGCCTGATCCTGGGCGCGGCCTATGCGCTCTGGCTCTACCGCAAGATCGTGTTCGGCGAACTCACGAAGGACTCGCTGAAGGGCATCCTCGACATGAACAAGCGCGAGATCGCGATCTTCGTGCCGCTGATCCTGCTCACGATCTGGATGGGCGTGTATCCCAATTCCTTCCTCGATCCGATGGCGCCGGCCGTGGACAAGCTGGTCGGCGACTATCAGGCGGCCTTGAAGCTCGCCCGTACCGCGGCGCTGGCGCCGTGAGCGGCCGGGAGTGATGAACATGATTGTCGGTCTCGAAAACTGGACCCTGGCCCGCCCGGAACTCTTCCTCGCGGCGGCCACCGCCCTGCTGCTGATCTACGGTGTCGTGCGCGGCGAGATTTCCACGCCGTTCGTTTCGGTCGCCACCTCGGCGGCGCTGCTGGTGACGGCGGCGCTGCTGTTCCTGCCGTATCGCGAGGGCACGGCTTTCTCCTCGCTGTTCATCGTCGACCGCCTGACCGCGACCATGAAGGCTCTGGTGCTGGTGGGCTCGGCCCTCGCCATCCTGATGTCGCGTGCCTATTTCGAGCAGGCGAAGGCCTGGCGCTTCGAGTATCCGCTGGTCGTGGCGCTGGCCACGCTCGGCATGATGCTGATGATCTCGGCCAACGACCTTATGGCCCTCTATGTCGGCCTCGAACTGCAGTCGCTGGCGCTCTACGTCATCGCCGCCTTCCAGCGCGACAGCGCCCGATCGACCGAGGCGGGCGTGAAGTACTTCGTCCTGGGCTCGGTCGCCTCCGGCATGCTGCTGTTCGGCTCGTCGCTGATCTACGGCTTCTGCGGCGGCACGGCCTTCGTGCAGATCTCCGGGGCGCTGGCCGACGGCCGGGCCACGGAAATCGGCGTGATCATCGGCCTGGTGTTCGTCGTCGCCGGTCTTGCCTTCAAGGTCTCGGCCGTGCCGTTCCACATGTGGACCCCCGACGTCTACGAGGGCGCGCCGACTCCGGTCACGGCGCTGTTCGCCGTCGCCCCGAAGATCGCGGCCATCTCGCTGCTCGTCTCGGTGCTGATGGGCCCGTTCAAGCCGCTGTTCGCGCAGTGGCAGCAGATCATCGTCGTCGCCTCGGTCCTGTCGATGGCGCTGGGCGCCTTCGCGGCACTTCGCCAGCAGAACATCAAGCGACTGATGGCCTATTCGTCGATCGGCAACGTCGGCTACGTGCTGCTGGGCGTGGCCAGCGGCACGGAGAAGGGCATCCAGTCGGTGGTGTTCTATCTTGCCATCTACATGGTCATGACGCTGGGTGTGTTCGCCACCATCCTGATGATGAAGCGCCGCAACATCATGGTGGAGCAGGTCTCCGACCTCGCCGGCCTGGCGCGCAGCCAGCCGATGATGGCGCTGGGCATGCTGATCTTCATGTTCTCGCTGGCCGGCATCCCGCCGCTCGCGGGCTTCTGGGGCAAGCTCTACATCTTCATGGCCGCCGTCGAGGCCAAGCTCTTCATTCCGGCGGTTCTGGGCGTGCTGGCGTCGGTCGTGGCGTCCTACTACTACCTGCGCATCGTCAAGGTGATGTACTTCGACGAGCCACCGGGCGAAGCCATCGACCGGCCGGCCTTCGGCGTCAACCGCGCCGTGGCGCTTGTCGCCGCGTTCCTCATCGCCGTGTTCTCGCTGGCTCCCCAGCCCCTCAGCTCGATCGCCTCTGCGGCCGCCAAGGGCCTGTTCCCGTGACGTCGATGCCCGTCCTGCCGGACGGGTGGACGCTGGTTGCGCTCGACAGCGTCGGCAGCACCAACGACGAGGCGATCCGTCTCGCCGACAGTGGCGCTGCCGAGGGCACCGTCGTCTGGGCCCGCGAGCAGTCGGGCGGCCGTGGCCGGCGGGGCCGCAACTGGGCGTCGCCCGCGGGCAATCTCTATAGCACCACGGTCCTGCGGCCGGCCTGCGCCGCCCAGCGCGCGGCCGAGTTGGGCTTCGTGGCCGCGCTCGCGGTGGGCGACATCGTTCAGCCCGGTCGGGCGGTGCGCCTGAAGTGGCCCAACGACGTGCTGGTCGACGGCGGCAAGATCGCCGGCATCCTGCTGGAAAGCGCGATCGGGCAGGACGGGCTGGTCGAGCATGTGGTGGCCGGCATCGGCGTGAACGTGAGCTTCGCGCCGCAGCTTCCGGAGATGCGCTATCCCGGAGCGGCATTGGGCGGAACGGTCGAGGCCGCCCTGGAAGGATTGACGCGGGCGCTGGCAGCCCGGCTGGCGCAATGGCGTCGCGACGGCTTCGATACGGTCCGGTCGGAGTGGCTGGCGAAGGCGGGGCCGCTCGGTGCCGAGGTCGACGTGCGGCTGGGCGAGGGGCTGGTTCAGGGTCGGTTTGCCGGGCTGGACCGCGAGGGCGCGCTTTTGCTGGAGACCGCGGACGGTCCGCGCAAGATCGTGTCGGGTGAATTGCTGGGCCGGGCGGCCTGAGGAGAGAACGGGATGCTGCTTGCCATCGACGTCGGCAACACCAACTCGAAGTTCGTCGTGTTCGACAAGGACCGGATCGTCGCCGCGTGGCGGCTGCGCACCGAGGCCAAGCGCACCGCCGACGAATATGCGGCCTGGGTCACGCAGCTCATGAACCTTCAGGGCTTCGACCCGAAGTCGATCAAGGGCGCCATCCTGGCCAGCGTCGTGCCGGCGGTGAACCCGCACCTTCGCCGCCTTTGCGAGACCTATTTCCACAACAAGCTGCTGATCGTCGGCGAGCCCGACTGCGACCTCGGCATCAAGGTATTGATCGACCGGCCGGCCGAGGCGGGCGCGGACCGCCTGGTCGGCGTGATCGCCGGCCACACCAAGTATGGCGGCCCGCTGATCACCATCGATTTCGGCAGCGCCACTACCTTCGATCTCGCCGACAAGGACGGCAACTTCATCGGCGGCGTGTTCGCGCCGGGCGTCGAGCTGACGATCGAGGCCTTCTACCTGATGACGGCGCGGCTGCCGCGTATCCGGGTCGAGAAACCGGCCCAGGTGATTGGCAAGAACACCGTGGCCAACATGCAGTCGGGCATCTTCTGGGGCTATGTCGGCCTGATCGAGAGCCTGATCAAGCGCATCCGCGCCGAATACGGAGAGCCCATGAAGGTGATCGCGACCGGCGGTCTGGCCAGCGTCTTCAAGGACGAGATCGGGCTGTTCGACTTCATCGAGCCCGACCTGATGTCGCTCGGCCTGCTGGAGATCTGGCGGCGCAACCGCGGATGACCGTCCCCTCCAACGACGAGCTGCTGTTCCTGGCCCTGGGCGGGGCCGGCGAGATCGGCATGAACCTCAACCTCTACGGCACTGCCGGCAAGTGGTTGATGGTCGATCTCGGCATTGGCTTCGCCGACAGCACGATGGCCGGCGTCGAGGTGGTGATGCCCGATCCGGAATTTATCGTGGAGCGCCGCGAGGATCTCGTCGGGATCGTTCTGACGCACGCCCACGAGGATCATCTGGGTGCGGTTGCTGATCTCTGGCCGCGTCTCAAGGCGCCGGTCTATGCGACTCCGTTCGCGGCCTCGGTGCTGAAGCGCAAGCTGATCGATGCGGGCCTGCGCGACGTGGTTCCGGTCACGGAGATCCCGCTGGGAGGCAAATTCAATCTCAAGCCGTTCGAGCTCGAGATGATCACCATGACGCATTCGATCCTGGAGCCGAATGCGCTGGCGATCCGCACGAAGTTCGGCACGGTGTTCCATACCGGCGACTGGAAGATCGATCCCGAGCCGCTGCTGGGCGACCTCACCGACGAGGCGATGCTGAAGCGCATCGGCGACGAAGGCGCACTCGCCATGGTCTGCGACAGCACCAATGTCTTCGTCGAGGGCGAGGCCGGCTCCGAATCGAAGGTCCGCGCCAGTCTCGAAAAGCTCGTCCGGGGACACAAGGGCAGGGTGGCTGTCACCTGCTTCGCCTCGAACCTGGCGCGCGTCGAGAGCGTGGCGCTGGCGGCGGTCGCTGCCGGACGCCATCCGGTCCTGTCGGGGCGGGCACTGCAACGTATGCTCGAATCGGCGCAGGAATGCGGCTACCTGCTCGATTTCCCCGAATGCGTGCCGGAGCAGCAGGCGGGATATCTGCCGCGCGACAAGGTCCTGTTCATCTGCACGGGCAGCCAGGGCGAGCCGCGCGCCGCCATGTCC
>LSKJ01000619.1 GCA_001557035.1 Rhodospirillaceae bacterium CCH5-H10
GGCGAGAGCGACGAGCCACGCCTCAACGGTGCCGCCGAGGAAGATGCCGAGGGCGATGCGCCCGAAGGTGAATCCGATGCCGCCCGGGCCGACGATGAAGGCGCCGAGGGAGAGCGTCCGGAAGGCGAGCGCAACGGCGACGATCGCAACGGCCGCCGCCGACGCGGCCGCCGCGGTGGCCGCCGCCGCCGCCGCGAGAACGACGAAGGCGAGCCGCTGCAGGGCGAAGGCCAGGCCGCGGACGGTCAAGCCAAGGAAGATCAGGCCGATTCCCAAGGCGAGGAACGCGCCGAAAACGGTCATGACACGAGCGAGCCGAATGGCGCTCACGAGCCGCCGGCCTCGCCGCCGACTCCGCTCGAAGCCATGCCGGTCGAACAGATGCCGGTTGAGCGCGCGCCCTTCGATCCGGGTGCGCCCGTGAACGTCGAAGCCGCTCCGCCGCCGCCTCCCCCGGCTCCGCCGGTGGTTGCCTCTGCGCCGCAGCCGATCGTGATCCCGGAGCCGGAGCCTGCTCCGGCTCCTGCACCAC
>LSKJ01000620.1 GCA_001557035.1 Rhodospirillaceae bacterium CCH5-H10
GGTACCTGCCGCGAAATTCAGGATGGTCGTCGTCTGGTTGGCCGCGCCCAACGAGATACCCGCGTCGTGGCCGGCAACTTCGCCGTTGTTCTGGACCGTGCCGCCACCAGGGCCTGTCACGCCGACGAAGCCAGTGCCGGTCGCGTAGATATACACGCCCAACGGGATGAGGAGTTCGTCGTCGGACCCCGGGAAAGCGAACCCGTTGCTCGTTGCGGTATTGGTGTTGGTCGCAATGAAGGTCGCCATCTCGTTTCCGTCCACAATTTACGCGCCGCAATCCCATTATGGCGCCTGCGAATTTGTCCGGAAGCAAGGATGCGTGCCATCAAAATCGGCGGGCGGGCCGCAGACGTTGCCGCGCTTGTGGTTCAACCTGCCGCCAGGCCCTCCAGCAGGGTCGCGACCGCCTCTGCCCCCGGATCAGCAGTGCCCGCGAGGTGCGCAGACGAGACATGGCTCGAGCGGCCGGCGCGCGCCGACTTCATCCGCGCGGTTGCATCGGCGCCGGCACGTGCGGCTTTCGCGGCGGCGTCGAGACCCCGCGGCAGGGCCTCGAGAGCGGGCGCGAGCGCATCGATCATGGTGCGGTCGCGCCCGCTC
>LSKJ01000621.1 GCA_001557035.1 Rhodospirillaceae bacterium CCH5-H10
CCTGCAGACCCAGCCGCAGGCCATGGTCCAGCATGTCGATTTCGGCCTGCCGCTGCAGCAGGCGATCGAGGCGCCGCGCGGCCGCCTGACCGACGGCGCCGAGGTGTACCTGGAATCGCGCCTGCCGCCGGAGGTCCACGCCGACCTGCGCAAGCTCGGCCACAACGTCACGACCGGGCCGGAATGGACCATGAAGGTGGGCGGCATGCAGGGCGTCGCGGTCGACCCGGAAACCGGCATCTTCACCGGCGGCTGCGACCCCCGCCGCGACGGCTA
>LSKJ01000622.1 GCA_001557035.1 Rhodospirillaceae bacterium CCH5-H10
CCGGACAGGATGTTGGCAGCAACGTTGCCGGTCAGCCGGTTGTCCAGTGCGTTGCCCGTACCGTTGATCGCAACGGCGCCGGTCAACTCGAGATTCTCGACGTTCGCGACCAGGGTGTAGGTGACGGACGACCGCACCGTATCGACACCTGCGCCCACAGCCTCGATCACCAGGTCGGACACGCTGTCCACGACATAGGTGTCGTCGCCCAGACCACCCGCCATCGAGTCGGCACCCGCGCCGCCGTCGAGCCGATTGTTGCCGGCGTTGCCAGTCAGGACGTTCGCGAGGCCGTTGCCGGTCCCGTTGAGGTTGGCCGTCCCGATGAGGACGAGGTTCTCGATATTGGCGCCCAGCGCGTAGTCGATCGAGGCACGGAC
>LSKJ01000623.1 GCA_001557035.1 Rhodospirillaceae bacterium CCH5-H10
TGGCGGCGATCTTGCGACCGCCCCATGCCGGATTGTCCTGACGGACCGCGAGCACGGCGGCCTCCAGTGCCCTGTCCGTCTGCGCCGGCGAGCGATGCGGACGGCGCGGCCGATCGGCCAGTCCTGCCGCCCCTAGCGTTCGATATCTCTCCAGCCACTTGTACAGAATCCGCGGCTGCACGCCGAACCGGCGGCACAGCTCACGCCGGTTAGAGCCCTCCACCA
>LSKJ01000624.1 GCA_001557035.1 Rhodospirillaceae bacterium CCH5-H10
ACCGTGACCGTCGTTACGCCGTCGCCTCTCGACGGCTCTCGTCACAACCACGGAGTCATCCGCATGCCCGATCCTGCCGCCGGCCTGCCGCCGCGCTTTTTGCGAACACCGGAAGCCGCACGTTTTCTCAGCCTGTCCGGACGGACCCTTGAGAAACACCGAACCTACGGTACAGGCCCTACCTATCGGAAGATCGGCGGTCGAGTCGTGTACGCGGTCGACGATCTCAAGGCCTGGGCCGACCGCGGGGCCAAGACGTCGACCTCCGATCCCGGGACGGGAACTGTGCTGCCTGCAAAGCCCCAAATGAACCCGCTCGCCAACGCTTCTCGTGCTCGGCGCTGAGCGGAGGCCAAACGTGACCTTCAAGCACAAGCGTATCAGCGAGCGGGACCAGCTCGACCTGTTCAGGGCGTTGCCCGGCGATCTCGCACCGCGTGACGCCCAGGACCTCATGGCCTACCCGTTCTTCTCACTCGCCAAGTCGAAGCGTATCCGGCCCATCGACTACCGCACCCGGACGGTCGCGATACGGGTCGAGGCCGTGCCAGATCACGGCATGGCGACCATCTGGGACGCCGATGTGCTGATCT
>LSKJ01000625.1 GCA_001557035.1 Rhodospirillaceae bacterium CCH5-H10
ATTGCCGATCGATCCCGGCACAAGCTGGGCGGAGGCCGGGCCGGCGATGCCGACAAGGGCCAATCCCACTCCGAACGTCAGCAGCGTAATTCTCATCGGCTCCATATGGGGTGCGTGCCCCGATCTTGCTAAGAGGGGGCCGGGGGGAAAAGAGCGCATGACCTTGAAAAGCGTCGGAGCGCGAAAGCGCCTGTCCGACATCCTGCAGCAGGCGGGACACGGGGAATCGCTGACCAGGGTACTGGGGCCGGTCAGCATCGTTTTCATGGGAATCGGCGCCATCATCGGTGCCGGCATCTTCGTCCTGACGGGAACGGCGGCCGCCCTTTACGCCGGGCCGGCCGTGATCCTGTCCTTCGTGCTGGCCGGGATCGCCTGCGCCTTCGTGGGCCTCTGCTACGCCGAACTGGCGGCGATGATGCCCGTCGCCGGCAGCACCTACACCTACACCTACACCAGCCTCGGGCAGCTTGCCGCGTGGCTGGTCGGCTGGAACCTGGTCCTGGAATATTCGATCGGGGCAGCGGCCGTCGCAGTCGGCTGGTCGGGCTACTTCAGCGGTACGCTGGCCCAGCTGGGAATCACCGTCTCGCCGCGCTTCGCGAACTCGACCGGTACGATCGTCACTCTTGCGGACGGCAGCAGCGCGACGGCGATCGCAAATCTGCCGGCCGTGGCCATCGTGGTCCTGCTCACCGTGTTGCTGGTGCGGGGCACGCGCGAATCGGCACGCATCAACAATCTCATGGTTGCCCTGAAGCTGCTCGTCATCCTGGCGTTCATCGGCTTCGGCATTTTTCACGTCTCGACGGCCAACTGGCAGCCCTTCGTCCCGCCGAACGACGGCACGTTCGGCATCTTCGGCTGGAGCGGCGTGCTGCACGGTGCCTCCGTGGTGTTCTTCACCTATATCGGGTTCGATGCCGTCTCGAACTGCGCCCAGGAGGCGAAGAAGCCGCAGCGGGACATGCCGATCGGCATCATCGGCGCGCTTTCCCTGTCGACGATCCTCTACATCCTCGTGGCCGCCGTGCTCGTCGGAATCGTTCCCTATCGCGAGCTGAACGTGGCTGCGCCGGTCGGGCTTGCCGCCGAGCGAATGGGGATCGGCTGGCTCGCGCTGGCGATTCAGCTCGGTGCGTTGATCGGCATCACGACCGCCATCCTCGTGCTTCTTTACGGCCAGTGCCGCATCTTCGCGGCGATGGCGCATGACGGTCTGATGCCGCCGGTCTTCAGCCGGATACACCCGAAGCTGCATACGCCGTGGATGAGCCAGATCCTGATCGGGATCGTCGTCGCCGCGTTCGCCGCCGCGGCGCCCATCGAGACGCTGAGCGAACTGGTGGGCGTTGGGACGCTCTTCTCGTTCGTGATGGTGTGTGCGTCGGTCCTCCGCCTGCGCAAACTCGAGCCGAACGCGCATCGGCCCTTTCGAGTCCCCGGCATGCCCTGGGTGCCGATCCTCGGCATCCTGTCATGCCTCGGTCTGATGGTCGGTCTGTCGCCGCTGACGTGGGCACGGCTGATCGTGTGGATCGCGCTTGGCCTGGCGATCTATTTCGCCTACGGCCGGTCGCGCGCCACGGACCGTCTGGGAGCCTAGGTTCAGCCCAACAAGGAGTGTCGTTTCCGCGTGAGCGGCACGACCACCACGCTGGCGCCGGGGCGGGCGATCGCCTCGGCCACCGCCGCCGTCACTTCCGCGCCGGTCTTTGCCAGCGTCGCTGGCGCGCCGTAGCCCTTGGCCAAGGCCTCGAGGTCGATGCCGGGCAGGTCGAGCCCCGGTACGTTGGGCGTCTGCTCCAGGTCGGCGAAGGATTTCAGGATGGCGTATTCGTGGTTCTGCAGGACCACGAAGACGACGTGCGCCTTCTGCTGGACGGCGGTGTAGAGCGCCTGCACGGAATACTGGAAGGACCCGTCACCCATCAGGGCGATGACCGGGCGATTGCGGCCGCTGCTGCGCTCCGCGAGCGCGAGCCCTACGGCCGCCGGCATGTCCCAGCCCAGGCCACCGGAGGCGAAGGTGTAGAAGCAGTCGGGCTTGTCGATGCGGAACTGATCCTGCATCTCGGCCACGACGGAGGGCGCTTCCTCGACCAGCACGAAGTCGGCGGGACAGGCCTGGCGCACGGCAGCCATGATCGCGTCGGCTGCCAGCGGCTGGGCCTCCATGTCCGGCGTCTTCGGCGCCGTCCGCAGGGGTGCCGATACCGACGAGGTCCGCTTCTTGACCAGGGGCTGGATGGCGTCGAGGAACAGCTTGGCGTCCGAGACGAGGCTGTCGCCGATCGGCGCCTTGGACGACATGTTGGGATCGTCCGTGACCTGCAGCAAATGCGTTCCCTCGGGCACATAGTCGCCGCCGACATACGGGTAGTAGCGGAACACGGGTGCGCCGATGACGATCACGAGATCGTGGCCGGTGAACTTCTTGCCCAGCGGACCGATGGCGGCGGGCAGGGCACCGGCATGCAGGCGATGGGTCTCGGGGAAGGGCGTACGCTCGGCGAAGGGGGCGGTCCAGACCGGCCCGCCCAGCATCTCGGCGAAGCGGATGCCTTCGTCCCAGGCCTGGCTGCGGGCCAGGTCGGAGCCATAGACGACGACGGGCGACCTGGCGGCATTGATGCGCTCGGCGAATTCGGCCACGCGAGCCGGATCTGGGCCGACGCGTGTGGCGACGGTTCGGAAGGCATCGACATCCGGCATGGGTTTGTCCCAGTCGTCGAGCGGCAGGGACAGGAACACGGGGCCGCTCGGCTGCTGCATCGCCGTGGCGTAGGCGCGCATGAAGGCCGCGGGGATGTCCTCGGCGCGCGCCGGTTCGTAGGCCCATTTCACCCACGGTCGCGGCAGGTTGGTCGAATCGATGTTGGTCAGGAGCGGCTCGAGCAGCAGCATCTCGCGGGTCTGCTGGCCGGCGGTGATGATCAGCGGCGTCTTGTTCTGATACGCCGTGACGATGCAGCCCAGGGCGTTGCCCATGCCGGCGCCGGTATGGACGTTGACGATGACCGGCTTGCGAAGTCCTTGCGCGATTCCATCGGCGATGCCGACGACGCTGGCTTCCTGGAGAGCCATTACATAGTCGAAGTCCTCGGGGAAGTTCTTGAGGAAGGTCTCTTCCGTCGAGCCCGGATTCCCGACCACCGTCGTGACGCCGAGTTTGCGAAGCAGATCGAAAGTCACGTCCTTGACGGTGCGCATCGCGGCTTTCCTCACGGCGGGAACAGGCGCCCTTATCCTAGACCGTCCAGCCCCACGGGGCACTGCAAACTCCTGCCTGGCTTCGGGCATGCGAACGGAGCGCCCCACGAGGGATAGGGCGCTCCGCCGTTCCGCAGGCGAGTAGGGTGTGGCTCCTACTGCTCGCGGATGTTGCCCTTCGTATCCAACGTGACGGCCACTTCCACGTTGTTGCGCATGGCCTTGCCGGTCCAGTTGCCGGCGGTATCGCGGGTCAGCGACTTGATGCCGTTGTAGCCCTTGGCCTCGATCTGGGCTTTGGCCGCGGCCTCCGCGGCGGTCGCATTCGACGACGTGGCCGGAAGGTTGGTATTCGGGTTGCTGGTCTGGCCGGGCATGGAATTCATGTCGCGGCCGGCCGGCGTGCTGGGCTGCATGGTCTGCGCCCAGGCGGCACCGCCGATGGCGGTGGTGGCGATCACGGCGAGGGTGACGAGTTTCTTCATGAGTGTCCTCCATTGGTTTTCATCGAACTGCACGGGATGAACGCCGCCCTGCTTCCGGCTGTTGCATCGAAAAGCCGAAAGAGAGAGTTCGGCAGGAGCCTTGATCCGGCCGCGAAACGGCCCGAATGCGCCGGGGAAAACGCTTGATGGAGTCCGCTCTCAGCCTGCTTGCCGTCGGTCATGCCGGGCTCTTCGCGGCGGCGTTTCTCGCCGCCACGGTCTTTCCGTTCCAGTCCGAGCTGGTGCTGGTGGGCCTGCTCGTGGCGGAGCCGTCGCACTGGCCGACGCTCCTCCTGGCCGCCAGCGCGGGCAACACGCTGGGCTCGATCGTGAACTGGATCCTCGGACGCTTCGTCGAGCGGTTCCGCGACCGCCGCTGGTTTCCGGTGAAGCCCCGCGACTACGAAAGGGTCGAGCGCTGGTACGCAAGATGGGGCGTGTGGTCGTTGCTGTTCGCATGGCTGCCGTTCGGCGGCGATGCACTGACGATCGTGGCCGGGGCCCTGCGCACGCCGCTGCCGCTCTTTGTCCTGCTGGTCGGCATCGGCAAGACCGCGCGCTACGCCGTCCTGGTCGCCGCGACGCTGGGCTGGGTCGCGTAGCGGCAGAGATCGTGGCATCGAAATTGCTTCTCCCTCCAGGGTTCCAAAGGGGCTGGGGAGACACTCATGCAGTCATCATCGTTGCGCCGACGTACTGGACTGGCCGCTCTTGCGCTGACGCTGCTCTCGGCGATGCCGGCCCTCGGCCAGGACAAGGTGCGGTTCCAGACCGACTGGATCCCCTCCGGTGAGCACGCGATGTATTACGGCGCCTGGAGCAAGGGGATCTACGCCAAGCACGGCATCGACATCACCATCACGCGCGGCTACGGCTCCGGCGACACCGTGACCAAGGTGGCCTCGGGCGCGGCCGATTTCGGCGTGGCCGACATCGCCGCGGTCATGACGGCGCGAGCCCGCACCAACGTGCCGGTCAAGACGATCGCTGTCCTCTACAACGAATCTCCCCATTCGCTGTTCGTCCTGAAGAGTTCGGGCATCACCAACTTCAAGGGGCTCGAGGGCAAGAAGATCGGCATCACGCCGGGCAACAGCCACAGGTTCTATTTCCCGGAGGTCGCCAAGAAAGCGGGGACCGATCCCAACAAGCTGATCTGGACCAACATGGACGGGGCGGCGATGGCCGCGCAGCTCATCGCCAAGAACATCGACGCGGCGCCGTTCTATTCGATCCACTACTATTACATCAACAAGGCGGCGGTTAAGGCCGGCCAGGAGATCCTGCCTCTGCCCTTCGTCGAGGTCGGCTTCAAGATCTATGCCGCCACGCTCATCACCACCGACAAGATGGCCCAGGACAAGCCCGACCTGGTGAAGCGCTTCCTCGCCGCCAGCAAGGAGGCCTTCGAATGGGCCGCAGCCAATCCCGAGGAAGCCTGCAAGCTGCACGTCGCGCGCTTCCCCGAGGTCGAACTCGACGACTGCATGGGCAGCGTGAAGGCGGTGATGAAGTTCGTCTTCAACGACCACAGCAAGGAATTCGGCTGGGGCAAGGAAAGCCCGGAGCGGCTCAAGTTCTCCTGGGAGACTATCGCTACCGCCAACGAGTTGAAGTCCGACTTCGATTACAAGACCGCGATCGATACGAGCAAGGTCGCCAAGTAGCGGAGCGGGCAAGTGATCTCGCTCAACCGGGTCACACGCATCTTCAACAGCCGTGACGGTGACCAGGTCACGGCGCTGCAGGACGTATCCCTCGAGATCGGCCGCAACGAATTCATCACGCTGGTCGGTCCGTCGGGCTGCGGCAAGTCCACCCTGCTGCGCATCGTGGCGGGCCTGATCCTGCCCACGGC
>LSKJ01000626.1 GCA_001557035.1 Rhodospirillaceae bacterium CCH5-H10
TCCCGCCGGTCGCGGCGCCGGGTGCTGTGAAGGGTACGCCGTTCTCGGTGCCGGTGGGCGTGCGGGCGATCACCCTGATGCACGTCCGTCACGGACAACTCCGCTGGGAGCAGACCGTCTCGCCGGCCGAGCGACTGGCGCGTTTCGGCTTCCCGGTTTCGCGCGCCTTGGCCCGCGACCTCCAGGCGGGCGGCGCCCTGCTCGGCGCCGATGCCGAGGCGCGCCGCATCTTCGGCGCCGTGGGCGAGGGCACTCCGTTGATGCAGCCCGATCTTGCCACGGTACTCGGCAGCATCCGCCAGCGCGGCGGGGCCGAGTTCTTCCAGGGAGCGTTGTCCCGGACCTTTTCCGAGCAGGTCTCGCAGGCGGGGGGCAGCCTGCCGGTGGATACGCTGCGAAGCGCGCTTCCCATCTCAACGGCGCCCCAGTCGGTGAGCCAGTATCGCAGCCGGGTGTACGTCGCGCCGTCACCGGCGGCCGGGGCGGCTGCGCTGGCGGGATGGAACGGCACGCCGCCGACTGGCGGAACGCCTGCCGATTCGGGAGGCTTTGCGGGGTTCGCGGCGGTCGATTCGAAGGGCGGAGCGGCCGCCTGCGAGCTGTCGATGGGACAGTTGTTCGGCGCGCGCGTGGTCGTTCCCGGCAGCGGCATCATGCTCGGCTCGCCGAACCCGGAGGCCGCTTCGGTCAGTCCGCTGATCATCGCCAATCCCAGTAACGGCGAGTTCACCTTCGCCGGCGCCGGCGGCGGTGGCCCGAACGCGGCCCAGGCGACGGGCTTCGTGGCTCGCGAAGTGATCGACAATGGCAAGAACCTCGCGGCCGTGCTGGCGAGCCGGCAGGCGCAGGGCGGTTTCGTCAATGCCATCGCCTGCCCGTCGGGCCTGCGCGGCAAACCGGAAGCCTGCCGGACCGGGGCCGATCCCGCCGGGGCGGGCCTGTCGACGCTCGCGACTGAATAGCGCGAAATGTCGGGCAAGCTCTCTCGCCGCTCCGGCGGCGTCGACCCGTTCATCGTCATGGATGTGATGGCGGCGGCCGCGGAGAAGGAGGCGGCGGGCGACGTCGTGATCCATCTGGAGGTCGGGCAGCCCAGCACGCCCGCGCCCAAGGCCGCGCTGGCGGCCGCGCATGCGGCTCTCGACGCCGACCGACTAGGCTACGTGGCGGCGCTCGGCATGCCGGCGCTGCGGGAACGGATCGCGCGCCACTATCGCGAGACCTACGGCGCCGACGTGTCGGCCGAGCGGGTCGTGGTCACGACCGGATCGTCGGGCGGCTTTCCATTGGCCTTCCTGGCGAGCTTCGATGCCGGCGATCGCGTTGCGCTCGCCGCGCCCGGCTATCCGGCCTATCGCAACATTCTCGCCGCCCTCAATCTCGAAGCGGTCGATTTGCCGACCTCGGCGGCCGACCGTTTCCAGCCGACCGTCGCGGCGCTGGAGAAGGCCGGTCGCCTCGACGGTCTGATCGTGGCGAGCCCGTCCAATCCGACCGGCACGATGGTGACGCGTGACGAGTTGAAGGCGCTGGCCGACTGGTGCAACGGCAACGGCGTGCGTTTGATCTCCGACGAGATCTATCACGGCATCGTGTACGAGGGCGAAACCCACTCGGCGGCCGAGGTATCGGATACCGCGATCGTCGTGAACAGCTTCTCCAAGTATTTCTCGATGACGGGCTGGCGTGTGGGCTGGCTGGTCGTGCCGGCCGACATGGTGCGATCGATCGAGCGGCTGACGCAGAACTTCTTCATCTCGGTGCCGACGCTCAGTCAGCATGCCGCGCTGGCGGCCTTCGACTGCCGGGAAGAACTCGACGGGCACGTGAAGCGCTATCGCGCCAACCGCGATCTGCTGATGGCCGGCCTGCCGGCCGCCGGACTCGACCGGCTCACGCCCGCGCAGGGCGCCTTCTACATCTACGCCGACGTCTCGCACCTCACCAACGACAGCCGGGGGTTCTGCAGCCGCATGCTGCGCGAGGCCGGTGTGGCGACGACGCCCGGCGTCGATTTCGACCGGGCGAGGGGTGCTGGCACCTTGCGAATCTCCTTCGCGGGCTCGACCGCTGAGATGGAGGAGGCGGTTCGCCGTCTCAAGCAATGGCGGCGCGGATGAGGGCGCTGGCCGTCGCCGCTCTGGTCGCGCTCGCCCCGGTCGCGGCCGCCGCGCAAGCCGGCCCGAGCTTCGATTGCGCCAAGGCGTCCAATGCCTCCGAACGCGCGATCTGCAAGACCCCGGACCTGGCGAAGGCCGATCGGGAACTTGCCGGCCTCTACGCGGCGCTGGTCGCCAAGCTGAGCGGACCGGCCAAGGAGAGTCTCGAAAAGAGCCAGGTCCGCTGGATCGTCGGACGCAACCGGGCCTGCCAGTCGAACGAAGACAACGATGTGATCGAGCGCTGTCTCACGACGCGGTACGCCGACCGTATCGACGAACTCAAGGCCTTCGCCGCCGGCCCGTATCCGTTCGTGGAGCGGCAGGGGATCGAGAAGACGGGCAAGGTCGGCAAGGTGAAGTACGCGCTCGACCTTCAGTATCCCCGTTTCGCCGGCAATTCGGCGGACTTCTCGGCCCTCAACCGCTCCTATGCCGATTCGGCGGCGAAAGCCGCCCGCGAGACGACTCCCGGCGCCGATTCCGGCGTCGATCACGAAGAACGATGGGAAGCGGTGCAGAGCTACGCGCTCTATCGGCCGGGACCCGATGCGATCACCGTTGCTCTGACCTTCTGGGCCTTCACCGGCGGCGCTCATGGGTACGGAAGCCTGAGTTGCGCGCTGGTCGACCTGCGTACCGGCAAGTCGGTGCCGCCGGCTGGCGTCTTCGCCGAGGGCTCGCCCTGGCTGAAGGAGGTCGTCGCGATCGTCGCCGCCGACCTCAAGAAGCAGTTCGTCGAGAATCCAGGCTTCGAGGACGCTTTGGAGCCGCGGAAGCTCACCAAGACGGTGAACAGCGCCGAGCGCTTCTGCTGGCAGGCCGACAGGCTGCAGGTCTATTTCAACCAGTACGAAGTCGGCCCCTATTCGTCGGGCGCCTACACCGTCGACATTCCCTACAGTCGGCTGAAGCCGCTGCTGCGCGCCGGCGGCCTGGTCCCTCGCTGAACGCTGCCTAGTGCAGCTTGCGCCGGTCACGCGCTCCGGCCGGGGTGCCGCCGGGAGCCGCGCGTTCGGTCGCGACAGGCGGCACGGGGCCGGAATGATGGCTCGCCATGTGCCAGCCATCGGCCAGGCGGACGTAGAGATTGCTCGCCATGAGCTGGCCATTGGGCAGGATTTCGCGGCAGGTGACCAGCGCGAGGCCCGGGCGGCCGAGCACCCATTCTTCGGTGCAGCGCACCCGGGGCGCCTCGGGGTGTTTCATGATGGCCCGCCAGCTCGCCATGATCTCCGCCCGGTCGTAGAGGGCCTGTTGTCCGGGATGCAGGCAGATGACCGAGCCGGTCGGCGCCCAAATCAGGTCCATGGCGGCCGCGTCCCGATCGTTGAACGCCCGGTAGAAGGCGCGGTTGGCCGCGAGGACGGCGTCGCGTTCGTCATCGTCGAATTCTGCCAGGAGCGGCGGCAGGCGTGGGGCACGACGGGGCATTCGACCCTCGAAACTCACGGGTTGCGCGTTACAGGATTAGCCGACACAGATGAGGCATCCAACCATCGAGATCATGATGTCCATCCCCAAGCTCGAATTCCCGCCATTCCATTTGCCCCCCGAGGCCGAGGCCTTGCGGGTCGAGGTCCGCGCGTTCCTCAAGGAAACGCTGCCCAAGATCAAATCCGAAGATCGTTTCGCGAGCTGGAACACGCCGTCTCCTGAGTTCAGCAAGGCGCTGGGCGCGAAGGGCTGGCTCGGCATCACCTGGCCGAAGCAGTATGGCGGCGCGGAACGGACTTTTCTCGACCGCCTGGTCGTGACCGAGGAGCTTCTCGGCAACAGCGCGCCGGCGGGGTCCCATTGGGTGGCCGACCGCCAGTCCGGTCCGCTGCTCCTCAAGTTCGGCACCGAGCAGCAGCGTCAGGCGATCCTGCCGCGCATCGTTCGAGGCGAATGCTATTTCAGCATCGGCATGTCCGAGCCCGATTCGGGATCGGACCTCGCCTCGGTCCGTACCCGCGCCGAGCCCGTACCCGGCGGCTTTCGCGTGAACGGCACCAAGGTCTGGACCTCCGGCGCGCACCGCAACCACTACTGCATCACGCTGGTCCGCACGTCGGGACAGCATGGCGACCGTCACAAGGGGCTGAGCCAGCTCCTGGTCGATCTCAAGACCCCGGGCGTGACCATCCGCCCGATCATCAATCTCGCCGGCCGTCATGACTGGAACGAGGTGACCTTCTCCGACGCCTTCATCCCCGAGGATTGCCTGATCGGCAACGAGGGCGACGGATGGCTGCAGGTCACGAGCGAGCTCGCTTTCGAGCGCTCGGGCCCCGAACGCTTCATGCAGAACGTCTACGTGCTGCGCGAACTCGTGCGCGTGCTCGGCCGCCAGCCGGCCAAGCGCGCCAGTGCGATCCTCGGCCGCCTGATCGCGCGCCTTTGGACCCTGCGCCAGATGTCGACGGCCGTCGCCGGCATGATGCAGGGCGGCAAGTCGCCAGCCATCGAAGCCTCGCTCGTGAAGGATCTCGGCACGATCTACCAGCAGGACCTGCCGGAGATCGCGCGCACGCTGGCAGAATCCGACGCCACGACCGAGGACGATCTCGCCGACTTCCTCGACGTCGCCCAGTACGCAACGATGATGGCACCGAGCTACACCATCCAGGGCGGCACCACCCAGGTCCTGCGCGGCATCGTCGCCCGCGGCCTCGGTCTGCGCTGAAGGAGGACGATCATGGACCGCGATACCCGTGACATGCTGCTGGAGACGGCGACCCGCTTCTTCGCCGAGCGCTCTGCCAAGGACGTCGTCAACAGCGTCGAGAAGGGCGTGTGGCCCGCCGATCTCTGGAAGGAGATCGAGGAAATGGGCCTGCCGCTGATCGCCGTGCCGGAGGAACTGGAAGGCGTGGGCGGCACGCTGGCCGACCTGATGGCGCTGCTGCGCGTGGCCGGCGAACATGCCGTGCCTGTGCCCGTCGCCGAGACGGCACTCGCCAACCTTCTCATTGCCGCGGCCGGCGGCAAGCCTGCCATGGGCCCCTCGACGCTGGCGCTGGGCGACCTGTCCCTTCAGGGTGGACGCGTGAGCGGCAAGGTCGCGCGCGTGCCGTTCGCCGGTGTCGCCGAACGCTTCGTCTCGATCGTGACGGCGGGCGGCAAGTCCACGCTGGTCGTGGTCCCGCGCGACGCGGCCACCATCGAGGACACGCCGAGCCATGCCGGCGAGCCCTATGGTTCGGTGTCGTTCGACGGCGCCACGCCGGAATTCTCCGCGGCCTCCACGATCAGCGCCGACCGCGCGTTCGAACTCGCGGCCCTCGCCCGTTCGATGCAGATGGCGGGCGCGGCCGACAAGGTGCTGGCGACGGCGACCGAATACTGCAAGCAGCGCGTGCAGTTCGGTCGGCCGATCTCGACCTTCCAGGCGGTCCAGCACATGCTGGCGGAACTCGCGAGCTACGTGGCCGCGACCATCGCCGTGGCAGAAGCGGCCTCGCGCGATGCCGACGAAGGCGGGCTGATCGACGGCGGCAGCTTCTCGATCGCCGCGGCCAAGACCCAGTGCTCCGACTTCGCGCACCGCATCGCCGCCATCTCGCACCAGTCGATGGGCGCGATGGGCTTCACCCACGAGCACATCCTGCATCACTACACGCGCAGGCTCTGGGTGTGGCGCCGCGACTTCGGCAGCGAAAGCTTCTGGGGCGAGAAGATCGGCCAATCCTTCGCCAAGGCCGGCAAGGACGCGCTGTGGCCGGCGCTCACCGAAAGTCGCTACGCCGCGTAAGAGGGCTCGGCGTCTCTCGCGCCCGAACCAGTGACGAAGTGTAATGTCGCCGCTTTGCGATTTCGGTCGACCTTCGTTATATTCAACGGGATATATCGAAGCCTCGTGAAGGGGGATTGCATGCCGGGCACTCGTCGGGCACTTGCGTTGGCAATCGGCGCTGCCGCGTTCCTCGTCGCGTCGGGCGGGATGGTGCCGCAGGCCTTCGCGCAGGGCAGGAGCGTCGTCGTGCTTGCGGCCGCCAGCCTCAAGAACGCGCTGGACGAAGCGTCGGCCGACTGGGCCACGAGGACCGGCAAGACGATCAGGATCTCCTACGCCGCCAGTTCCGCACTGGCCAGGCAGATCGAGGGCGGGATCCCGGCCGACATCTTCATCTCGGCTGATGTGCCGTGGATGGACTATGTCGCCGAGCGCAAGCTGATCAAGCCGGCCAGCCGCTCGGACTATCTCGGCAATCAGATCGTCCTGATTGCGGGCAAGGATTCGAAGATCGACCTCAAGATCGACAAGGATTTCAACCTGCGCGGCGCGCTGGGCAAAGACGGCCGCCTCGCGATGGGCAGCATCGAGGCGGTGCCGGCCGGCAAGTACGGCAAGGCAGCGCTGGAGTATCTCGGCGTGTGGCCCTCGGTCGCCGATCGCGTCGCGCAGGCCGAGAATGTCCGCATGGCGCTGACCTTGGTCTCGCGCGGCGAGGCGCCGCTCGGCATCGTCTACAAGACCGATGCCGCCTCCGATCCGGCCGTGCGCATCGTCGGTGCTTTCCCGGCCGATTCGCATCCGGCGATCATCTATCCGATGGCGCTGCTGTCGACCTCGACCAACCCGGACGCGCAGTCATTCGCCGACTACCTGAAGACCCCGGCTGCCAGACCGTTCTTCGAGAAGCAGGGCTTCACTGTGTTGAAGTAGCCTCGGCCGCGGAGAGACGGGATCGGTTCCTAGAGCGGTTTGGCGGCCGGCGGCGCGATCAGGCGGGCCAACGCGCGGATTTCCGGCGAGGAGGCGCCATAGGCGCGGCGCTCCATCTCGCGATAGAGGCGCACAATGTCGCTGCCGGTCTCGGTCACCGATGCACCTCCGCCGCCGCCGCCGCCCGTCTGGGCGGCGACCACCGGCTCCCGGAACATCTGGTTCATCTCGTCGACGAGCAGCCAAGCCTGGCGATAGGACATGGCGAGCGCCCGGCCGGCGGCCGAGATCGAGCCCGTCTCGTTGATCAGTTCGAGCAATCGAACCTTGCCCGGCCCGATCGAGCGTTCGCCGCCGAAATCGATCCGGAGGTGCAAGGAGGTCTTGTCAGACCGCCTGGCCGCTGTTCTGGCTGGTCCGCGTCCCATGCCGGAGAGTATGCGGCGGCACCGCGCGCAAGGCCAGACGGCTACCGCAGCGCGGCGATCAGCCCATTGGCGACGTCCGCTGCCTGCAGCCGGATATCCGGGATCGCCACGATTTCGGTGTACCGGCCGCGCGTGGGAGGGCCGAGGACGTAGAGGCGGTCCGACGGTGCGCCGTCCCGTCCGA
>LSKJ01000627.1 GCA_001557035.1 Rhodospirillaceae bacterium CCH5-H10
CCCAGGTGGTGGTCGAGAACCGGCCCGGCGCCGGCGGCACGATCGGCTCGGATCTCGCCGCCAAGGCCACCCCGGATGGCTACACGCTGGTCATTTCCCATGCCTCGCCGCTGGGCATCGCGCCGGGCATCTATCCCAAGCTGCCCTACAACGTGATCACCGATTTCACCCACGTGACCCTGATTGGCCACACGCCCAACGTCCTGATCGTGCCAGGGGATTCGCCCTACAAGACGCTGGCCGACTACATCGCCGCCGCCAAGGCCAAGCCCGACGAGATCGCCTTCGGCAGCTCCGGCATCGGCTCCAACACCCATCTGATGGGCGAACTGCTGGGCAGCCTGGCCGGCATCAAGCTGAAGCACGTCCCCTATCGCGGCTCTGCGCCCTCGCTGCAGGACATGCTGGCCGGCGCCATCCCCTCGATGTTCGACCCGATCACGACGAACGTGCCGCACATCAACTCGGGCAAGGTCCGCCTGCTGGCGGTCAGTTCGGCCAAGCGCCTCGACATGTACCCGAACGCGCCGACCTTCGCCGAACAGGGCTTCCCGAAGCTCACCACCTCGACCTGGGTCGGCGTCTCGGGCCCCAAGGGCATGTCGCCGGACGTCGTGGCGCGGCTCTATGACGAGCTGCAGAAGGCCTACAAGGCGCCCGAAGTCGTGGAACGCTTCAAGGACGTGGTGCTGCTGCCCGGCGACAAGCCGATGACGCCGGCCGAATACACCGCGTTCGTCGGCGAGTTCGCCACCCTCTGGGCCGGGGTCAGCAAGTCGGCCGGCATCGAACTCGAACTGGGCTGATCAGTCCGCCAGCAAGCCTCGGGTTCGCGCGAAGAGACGCGTGAGCCCGAGCAGCGCGTCGACGTTCGGCGTCGGCACGCCGGTCCGCCGGCCGAGTTCGTGAACCGCCGTCACGATGGCGTCGAGTTCGATCGGCTTGCCGCGCTCGACGTCGACCAGCATGGACGTCTTGAAGGCGCCCAGTTCGCGCGTCACCGCGTGGCGCGCTTCAGGGTCCTGGTCGATGACGCAGCCGATCCGGGCGCCGACGGCGGAGGCTTCCCGCATGGCGGCGGAGCAGAAGCCGCGTACCAGCGGATCGTCGAGCATGCGATCGCCGGTGGCGCCGGTGATCGCCGACACCGGGTTCATCGTCATGTTGCCCCAGAGCTTGTACCAGATGTCGTGCCGGATCGCGTCCGACGAGGTGACGTCGAAGCCCGCCTTCGCCAGCAATTCGTGCATGCCCTCGAGCCGCGCCGAGGGAGAGCCGTCCGGCTCGCCGACGATCAGGCCCATGCCGTTGCGATGCTGGACGAGGCCGGGCTCGGTGGTCGCGGCGCTGAGATGCACGACGCAGCCGATCACGTGACGCAGCGGAATCGCGCGGGCGATGGCGCCGCCGGGATCGACGCTCTGTAGCGGCTGGTCGCCCACGGCCGGGAGCCCCTGCGAGAACCACCACGGCACGCCGTTCATGGCGGGCAGCACGATCGTGTCCGCCTTCAGCAGCGGGCCGATCTGCGCCGCGATCGCCGCCATGGAAGGCGCCTTCACCGCGACGACCACGAGATCCTGCGGACCGAGCTCGCGCGCATCCGAGGACGCACGTGCCTTGCCGGCGATGAGCTTGTCGCCCTGCCTGAGCCGCCAGCCGTCCGCGTTCAGCGCCGCGAGCGTCTCGCCACGCGCCAGGGCACTCACCTCGCAATCGGTATTCGCCGCGAGCCGCGTCCCGATCAGACCGCCGATCGCGCCGGCGCCAACGATGCAAACCTTCATCCGGGCTAACCGCAGCGCGAGTAGCCGCAGTTCAGGCAGACGTCGCAGCCTTCCTGATGGCTGAGCGCCGCCGCGCCGCAGTTGGGGCACTGGCCCATCGTCTTGGCCGAGCTGGCCGAAACCGGCGGCTCGCGCATGCCCTCGCCACCGCTGGCGGCGGCGCGCATACGCTCCTCGGCGGCATCGATCAGGCGCGGCGAGTCCGACGGCGCCAGGAAGCCGATCTCGACCAGATGGCGCTCGATCACACCTCCGATCGCGGCCAGCAGCGAGGGCACGTAGCGGCCTTCCATCCACTGCCCGCCGCGCGGATCGAACACCGCCTTCAGTTCCTCGACGATGAACGAGATGTCGCCACCACGGCGGAACACTGCCGAGATCATGCGCGTCAGCGCCACAGTCCAGGCGTAGTGCTCCATGTTCTTGGAGTTGATGAAGATCTCGAACGGCCGCCGTCGCCCGTCCTGCATCAGGTCGTTGATGGTGATGTAGATGGCATGGTCGCTGCCCGGCCATTTGATCTTGTAGGTTCGGCCCGGCAGGTCCTGCGGCCGGTCGAGCGGCTGGGCGATATAGACGACGCCACTCTCCTCCGGCGCCGGCACAAGCGCACGCGGCTGTGCTTCCACCGGTGCGGTCTGCGCCGGCTTCACTTCGAGGACAGCGCCCGTCACGTCGTTGGGCCGGTAGGTCGTGCAGCCCTTGCAGCCCTGCGCGTAGGCCTCCTCATAGACGCCCTTGAAGGCCTCGAAGGAGATGTCGCGCGGCAGGTTGATGGTCTTGGAGATCGAGCTGTCGACATAGTCCTGTGCCGCCGCCTGCATCGCGAGATGGTCGGCGGGGGTCAGCGTCTGTGCATCGACGAACACGTCCGACGGCGGCGCCTCGTTGCCCCTGACCTCCCGCCAGGCGCGGAAGGCGAAGTCGTCGACGCTCTCCTCGCGCTTGGTCCCGTCGGGCTGCAGCACATGGCGCACGTAGCTGAAGGCGAAGACCGGCTCGATGCCGGACGAGACGTTGTCCGCCAGCAGCGAGATCGTGCCCGTGGGGGCGATCGAGTTCAGCAGGGCGTTGCGGATGCCGTAGCGGCCGATCGCCGTCCGCGCCTCCTCGGGCAGGGCCTTGATCGTCTCTCCGCCGAGATACTTCCCGCGATCGTAAAGCGGGAAGCTCCCTTTCTCCGCGGCGATGTCCGCCGACGCCAGGTAGGAAAGGCGCTGCACAGCCCCCAGCCATTCGCGCGTCAGACGCACCGCTTCGGGCGAGCCATAGCGCACGCCGCAGAAGATCAGCGCGTCGGCGAGGCCGGTCACGCCGAGGCCAATGCGGCGCTTGGCCTTGGCCTCCTTCTCCTGCTGCGGCAACGGAAAGCGCGAGACGTCGATCACGTTGTCGAGCATGCGCACCGCGAGCGGCACCAGCCGCTCCAGCGCCTCCATGTCGAGTTCCGCCTGCGGCGTGAACGGCGTCTTCACCAGGGTGGCGAGGTTGACCGAGCCCAGCAGGCAGGCGCCGTACGGGGGAAGTGGCTGTTCGCCACATGGATTCGTAGCCTGGATGCTCTCGCAATAACGCAGGTTGTTCCGGCGGTTCACGCGGTCGATGAAGATCACGCCGGGTTCGGCGACCTCGTAGGTCGCGCGCATGATGCGCTCCCACAGCGCCCTGGCCTTCACCGTCCTGAACGTCCTGCCGCCGAAAACCAGCGGCCAGTCGGCGTCGTTCTCGACCGCCTTCATGAAATCGTCGGTGACCAGCACCGAGACGTTGAACATGCGCAGACGCTTGGGGTCGCGCTTGGCGTCGATGAATGCCTCGATGTCGGGATGATCGCAGCGCAGGGTCGCCATCATCGCGCCGCGGCGGGAGCCCGCGCTCATGATCGTTCGGCACATCGCGTCCCAGACGTCCATGAAGGACAGGGGACCGGACGCGTCCGCGCCCACCCCCATCACCGGCGCACCCTGCGGCCGCAGGCTGGAGAAATCGTGCCCGATGCCGCCGCCCTGCTGCATGGTGAGGGCCGCCTCGCGCAGGCTCTCGAAGATGCCCGACATGTCGTCGGGGATCGTGCCCATGACGAAGCAGTTGAAGAGGGTGACGCTGCGGCCGGTACCGGCGCCCGCGATCACCCGTCCGGCGGGCAGGAACTTGAAGCCCGACAGCGCCTCGTGGAAGCGCCCGGCCCAAAGCTCGGGATCGCGCTCCGGCGCCGCCAGCGCCCGCGCCACCCGCCACCAGGTCGCGTCTAGGTCGGCATCGGCCTGCCCGGAGGGCTCGCGAAAGCGATATTTCATGTCCCAGATGCGCTGGGAAACCGGAGCCCAATCCATCGGCAGAAAGTAGGCGTCGGCTCGGTATATATCAACAGTTCCTTTTTTGTTCCGAACGGTTCAGAAAATACCCACTCCCAAGCCGCTCGTGGGTGCGAGCCGACGTCAGACTAAGTCATTTGCTCTAGGAGTGTACCCAACCGCCGCGCGTCGAAACATCCTCTGCGCCTTCGCCACCGCTTCGTCAGTAGATACCCAGATGTTGATGCCGGCATGCCGGTCTCGAACAAGAGCGTCCTGCAGTTTGGCAAGGGCCGCCGCTATGGCGAATGCGGCCCCGCCTTCGGCGTCCCCGAGAAACCGAAACGTCGCCTGGTGGTCTCGCCCCTTCAATTCGGGCATCTCCTTGGAAATGGCTTCCAGGTCCTCGCCGAATGCGGACGCATAGACTTCGAAGCCTGTTCTCAGCGCGCCAAATTCAACGGGCCAGAACAGTTCCGCCTCCTTGAACTCAGAGAGAATCTTCGTTTCGAACCCAAGCGTCGCCAGCGCACTTTGAAGTGCCGCCCCGCTCACCCGTAACGGTCCCTGCCAAAAAACGTCGATCTCATCGGACATCGCGGTTCTCCACGAAACGACGATCTATCGATCCGATAGCGCAATCAACAAACTCACGGTTGCGCCGTAGCAGAGGTGACCAGCCGCCCTGTCGCCCCCTCGATCCGTTCCCGCAGAGTCGTCATGAAGGTGTCCCGGCTCAGCCCAGGCGGGATGGCGGGCAGGATCTCGACATCGATCACGCCGGGGCGCTTGATGAACTTGCGCCGCCCCCAGAACAGGCCGGAATTGAGCGCGACCGGCACGACCGGCACGCCGAGCTGGCGGTAGAGCGCCGCCGTGCCCACCTGATAGGGCCGCTCGTCACCCACGGCCACGCGCGTTCCTTCCGGGAAGATCAGGATCGACCGGCCCTCGGCCAGGGTCGCCTTGGCGTGTTTCACAAGCCCGCGCAGCGCCTTGGAGCCGTCACCGCGTTCGACCGCGATGTTGCCGACCCGCGCCATCGCCCAGCCGACGACGGGGATCAGCACCAGTTCACGCTTCATCACAGTCGCCGCACCGGGAAACAGGCGGGAGAAGGCCAGCGTCTCCCACGACGATTGGTGCTTGCAGGCGAAGATGACCGGACCGGCCGGCATGTTCTCCAGCCCGCCTACGCGATGCGTCAGGCGGCAGGTGATCCGCAGCCACCACAGGCAGAAGTCGATCCAGAAGAGCGACCAGGCGACCACGAATCGCCGCGGCAGCAGCAGGATCGGCGAACCGACGATGGCGATGATCGTCGTCCCGGCATACCAGCCGACGTTGAAGAAGAACGAGCGCAGCCCGAGGCCAATCATTTCAAATGTATGCGTGAACGACGTGTTGCTTGTATGCCAAGTTTTAGTGGCCTAGTGTCCGCTCGCAAAGCACATCTGGTGGGGCATCCCCCGCTCATCATGCAAGTAACCTGTTCAAACTGCGGCGCCCGCTATGCCGTCGATCCGGCGGCGATCGGTCCGTCCGGCCGGACCGTCCAGTGCGTCCGGTGCAATCATCGCTGGTTCCAGGAGCCCGCCGCGCCGATGCCGGCAGCAGCGCCCGCCGACAGCGAAGCATCCGCCGCATCGGCTGCCGCCGTTCCGGACTTCGTCATCCGTCCCTCCGTGCCCGGCGCCGGACTGCCGGCGCTGACGACACCGCCTCCGAGAAAAAGCAACTGGGGCACGTGGATCGCCTTCGTGATCGTATTTGCCGTGCTGTTCGGCGGTGCGGGCTACGCATATCGGGCCGAGATCAAGGCCCGCCTGCCCGAATCGTGGCGCACCCTGCTGCATCCGAAGGGCGCCGCTGCGGCGCCGGCACGACCGCAGATCGGCATCGACATGGCAGCCACGAAGATCGACGTCGTCGACGGCCGCTACGTCGTCCAGGGCGAACTGGTGAACACCGGCACGGCGCCCGGCTCGACCAGCCGGTTGAAGCTGGTCTTCCGCGCGGGTAACGAAATCCTGGCCGAGCGCGCGATGCCGCTGATCGAGGGACCGATCGCACCGGGCGCCCGCATGAGCTTCAAGCTGCCCCTGGACGAGCCCCCTGCCGGGGCGACCAACATCATACCCACCGTCGACTGATGCCCGATCGCACTCCGCCCGACCGCCCCGTCGTCTCCATTCGCTTCTCCGCCGCCGAGATTGCCTCGCGTGTCGAGGAGATGGCCACCGACCTTGCCGGCAAGCTCGAACCGGACACGCTGGTCGTGTCCGTCCTCAAGGGCAGCTTCGTCTTCGCGGCCGACCTGATCCGGGCGCTGAGCCGTGCCGGGGCCGACTGGTCGATGGATTTCCTCACTCTCTCCAGCTACGGCAGCGGCACCGAGACCAGCGGCAACGTCCGCATCGTGCGCGACATCGTCGACGACGTGCGCGGCCGCGACGTGCTGCTGGTCGACGACATCCTGGAATCGGGCCTGACGCTCAGCTTCGCCAAGAAACTGCTGGAGGAGCGCGGCGCGCGACGCGTGTCGATCTGCACCCTGCTCGACAAGCCGGCCAAGCGACAGACCGCGCTGGCCGCCGACTTCGTGGGCTTCGAGGCCGGCGACGAGTTCCTCGTCGGCTACGGCCTCGACTGGGCCCACCGCTTCCGCGGCCTGCCCTATATCGGCGTGGTCGAGAAGACGGCGTAGCCGTTCAAAGAGCGCGCAACTCCGTTGCGCTCATCTCTTGCCGATCGACGATGCCTGAGCGCCACTGGAGTGGCGCGCTCCATTGAGAAGCCGACCGGGTAGCACGCCCCTCCTGTCATCCTGAGCGGAGCGAAGGATCTCGCGCAAGCAGGGGGAGTCCTTCGGTCGATCCGCAAGGTCCTTCGCTGCGCTCAGGACGACCGAGGGATCCCTAGTACGTCTTCAGCAGACGGTCGATGTAGTCGAGTTCTTCCTTCGGACGCTGTTGGTCGCCGGCGCGGCGGCGCAGTTCGTCGAGGATCTCGCGGCTGCGCTGGCGGTCGAGTTCCAGCGGTACCTTATCGGCGCCGGAGTCGATCGCGTCGCCGTAGTTGCCGTCGGAACGGCCCAGCGGATCGCGATCCTCGCTGCGGCGCTCGCGCTCCTCTATCTCGGCGATGTCCTGGTTGTTGCCCGGGCCGCGCTGCTGGCGCATCTGCTCGGCCATGTCGCCCATGCCCTGCTGCAGATTGTCGAGCGCCCGGCGCTGGGCCCGCGAGGCCTCGCGTGAATCGCCACGGCGCAGGGCATCCTCGGCCTCGCGCATCGAACGCTCGGCGCGCCCGAGCGATTCCGGCATCTGCAGGCCGTTCTCGTCGAGCTTCTTCATGAAGTCGCCGAGCCGGCCGCGCAGGCCTTCCTGCTGGCTGCGCTGCTGTTCGCCCCACTGACCCTGCCCCTGGCCCTGTCCCTGACCGGGCTGCTGGCCCTGACCCTGCTGGCCTTGCTGGCCGCGTTGCCCCTGCTGGCCCTGCTGACCGCGCTGACCCTGTTGTCCCTGCTGGCGGCCTTCCCGCTCGGACTCGCCCAGCAGCTGGTTCTGCCGGCGCGACAGCTGGTCGAGCTGGTTCATCATCTCGCGACCCTGCTGGTTGCCCTGGCCCTGCTGGCCGCGCTGTCCCTGCT
>LSKJ01000063.1 GCA_001557035.1 Rhodospirillaceae bacterium CCH5-H10
GGGCGACGTCGCCCCACGCCGCCATGCGCTGCGCCGACATGAGGTCGGTGACATCGTCGAAGGTGACGACGTAGCCCGCGCCCGACGCAGCGCTGATGCGCACCAGCAGGATCTGCCGTGAGCCGCGCTGCAGGATCTCCACCTGGCCCTGGGTCATCCGGTCGGGACGCTCGGCCGCCTGCGCGACCAGCGGACCCAATTCCGGCATGACCGAGATCAGCGGCCGCCCCAACACCCCGTCCTCGGGCAGAGCCAGAAGGTCCAGCGCGGAGCGGTTGGAG
>LSKJ01000628.1 GCA_001557035.1 Rhodospirillaceae bacterium CCH5-H10
ACCAGGGAGACGTTGCGGTCCTTCTTGATCAAGGGATAGAGGTCGTGCTGCGGCGATTCGATGATGTCGATCTCGCTGGCCTGCAGCGCGTTCACCGCCGTCTGCTGGTCGGGTATGGCGACCCACTCGACCCGGTCGACCTTGGCGACCTTGCCCCCGGCCAGGCCGGACGCGGGCTCGGGCCGTGGCTTGTATTTCGGGTTCTTCACATAGACGGTCCTGTCGCCGGGCTTCCACTCGTCGGCCTTGAAGATGAAGGGGCCGGAGCCGACGAA
>LSKJ01000629.1 GCA_001557035.1 Rhodospirillaceae bacterium CCH5-H10
GCGGCCTATTTCTTCTGCGCGAGGCGGACCGCCGAGATGTGTGAATGGGATAGATTTGAATGGGGAGGCGATGCTACTTTACGCGGAAAGACTTCAGGATTCCGACGGCAGCCGGATGAGCTTGGGCTGGTCTCCCTCGAGCGCGAGGGCGAGGCGGCCTTCGATCAGGTCCACGGCGTCCCCGCCGAACACTTCCTGCCGCCAGCCCTTCAGGGCGGCAATGTCGCGCTTGCCGGCGGCAAGGCGGTCGAGTTCGTCGGCGCCCGCCACCAGGCGGCCCGCGACGCCGGCCTGTTCGGCTTTCAGGCGCAGCAGGGTGCGCAGCAGGTCGACGATGGCGCCTGGGGCGCGCATCTGCTCGGGCGCCTTGTCGCGAACGGGCAGCTCCGATTCGGGCAGGGCGCGCGCGCGCTCGATCGCCTCCATCAACTCGCGGCCCTGCCAGCCTTCCGCGAAGCCGCGGCCGAGACCGCGGGTGGCGGCCAGTTCCTCGATCGACTTCGGCGCGTGGGCCGCGATCTCCAGCAACTGCTCGTCGCGCAGCAGGCGCTGGCGGGGAATGTCGATGCGCTGCGCCGTCCGCTCGCGCCAGGCGGCGACCTCCTTGAGGATCGCCATGACGCGCGGGGAGGCGCCGCGCGGCTTCAGCCGCCGCCACGCCTGCTCGGGGTCGGCCCGGTACGTCGCCGGGTCGTTCAGCACCGCCATTTCCTCGGCGATCCAGGAGAACCGGCCGGTCTTGTCGAGTTGCTTCTTCAGTTTCTCGTAGACCACCCGCAGATGGGTGACGTCGGACAGGGCGTAGGTGATCTGGCGCTCGCTCAGCGGCCGGCGGCTCCAGTCGGTGAAACGGCTCGACTTGTCGATCTTGGCCTTGGCCAACCGGGTGGCCAGCGATTCGTAGGAGGCGGCCTCGCCGTGGCCGCAGACCATGGCGGCGACCTGGGTGTCGAACAGGGGGCCGGGCACCTTCTGGAGGCGCAGGTAGAAGATTTCGAGGTCCTGGCGGGCGGCGTGGAAGACCTTGAGGACCTTGGGGTTGAGCATCAGCTCGTCGAGCGGAGCGAGGTCGATGCCCTCGGCCAGGGTGTCGATCGCGGCCGCATCCTCGGGGCCGGCGACCTGGGCCAGGCAGAGCTTGGGCCAATAGGTCCGCTCACGCATGAACTCGGTGTCGACGGCGACAAACTCTGTGTCGGCGAGGGGCTTGCAGAATGCCGCCAACTCGTCGGTCGTTGTAATGAGCTTCATTGGGGACGATCTATAGACCCGGCGGCGGCTCCGGCAAAGTTGCCGCGAACGGAAAGTGGCCAATCCCTTGACTTGGCTCGGCTTTGGGTGCCTTTTGCCGGGCCTCAAAACCCGGAAAATGCGTAATGTCTTCAGTCTACCGAACCCATACGTGCGGCCAGTTGCGGCCCGAGCATGTCGGCCAGCAGGCCCGTCTTTCAGGCTGGGTGCAGCGCAAGCGCGACCACGGTGGTCTGCTGTTCATCGACCTGCGCGATCACTATGGCGTGACCCAGGTGGTGGTGGACGTCTCGAGCCCGGTCTTCAAGACCGCCGAGGCCGTGCGTAACGAGAGCGTGATCACGGTGACCGGCAAGGTGGTGGCCCGCGAGCCCTCGACCGTGAACGCCAAACTGGCAACGGGCGCCGTCGAGCTGGATGCGGCCGAGCTGATCGTCCAGTCGATGGCCGACCCGCTGCCGATCCCGGTCTACCAGGAGAACGACACGACGCCGGAGGAGCTGCGGCTCAAGTACCGCTTCCTCGACCTGCGCAAGGACAAGCTGCACAAGAACATCATGCTGCGCAGCCAGGTCATTGCCAGCCTGCGCCGCCGCATGATCGACCAGGGCTTCACCGAGTTCCAGACGCCGATCCTGACCGCCGACAGCCCCGAGGGCGCGCGCTCCTACCTGGTCCCGAGCCGCATCCATCCCGGCAAGTTCTACGCGCTGCCGCAGGCGCCGCAGATGTTCAAGCAGCTGCTGATGGTGTCGGGATTCGACCGCTACTTCCAGATCGCGCCCTGTTTCCGCGACGAGGATGCGCGCGCCGACCGCTCGCCGGGCGAGTTCTACCAGCTCGACTTCGAGATGAGCTTCGTCACCCAGGAAGACGTGTTCGAGGCGATCGAGCCGGTGCTGGGCGGCGTGTTCCAGGAGTTCGCGTCGTTCAATCGCGAGACGCCGCGCAAGGTCTCGGCCTTTCCGTTCCCGCGCATTCCCTTCGCCGAGGCGCTGCTGTCGTTCGGCACGGACAAGCCCGACCTGCGCAACCCGCTGCGCATCTTCGAGGTGGGCGAGGTCTTCGCCGGCTCGGACTTCAAGGTGTTCGCGGGCATCGTGGCCAAGGGCGGCGTGGTCCGCGCCATCCGGGCGCCCAAGGCCGCCAGCCAGCCGCGCAGTTTCTTCGACAAGCTGAACAGCTGGGCCCAGGGCGAGGGCAAGCCGGGCCTGGGCTACATCACGCTGGAGAACGGGGCCGGCAAGGGCCCGATCGCCAAATTCGTGGCCGACGAGCGGCTGGCCAAGCTGAAGGAGCTGACCGGGGCCGAGGACGGCGATTCGGTGTTCTTCGTGGCCGACACGGCGGACACCGCCTGGAAGTTCGCCGGCCAGGCGCGCACCAAGGTCGCGCAGGAACTCGGCGTGATCGATGAGGACCAGTTCGCCCTGTGCTGGGTCGTCGACTTCCCGATGTTCGAGTACGACGACAAGCTGAAGAAGATCGACTTCAGCCACAACCCGTTCTCGATGCCCCAGGGCGGCCTCGAGGCGCTCGAGACACAGGACCCGCTCACCATCAAGGCGTGGCAGTACGACATCGTCTGCAATGGCATCGAGCTCTGCTCCGGCGCGATCCGGAACCACAAGCCGGAGATCATGTACAAGGCCTTCGGAATCGCCGGCTACAGCAACGAAGAGGTGGAGGCGCGCTTCGGCGGCATGCTGAACGCCTTCAAGTTCGGCGCCCCGCCGCACGGCGGTGCCGCTCCGGGCGTCGATCGCATCGTCATGCTGCTGGCCGACGAGCCGAACATCCGCGAGATCATCACCTTCCCGATGAACCAGTCGGCGGTCGACCTGATGATGGACGCGCCGGCCGAGGTGCCGCCTGAGAAGCTGCGTGAGCTGCACATCGGGTTGCGTCTGCCGCCCCCCAAGAAGGACTAGGTCTGGTAACGGGAGTGCAAATTGACTGAACCGAAAAGGTTCAGTACTCTCAATGAGTTATAGTCTTTTTATTAAGAAGATTATGAGCTCATTCAGGCTCTCCGTTTTCCTCGTCCTGCCCTTGGTGGCAGGGCAGGCCCTGTTGACTGGAGCCTGCGGCGTGCCCGTCGCGGTTTCTGCGGCGAGCTATGCCGCCGACGGTGGCCTGCTGGTGACCTCCGACAAGACCTCGACGGACCATCTGGTCTCGGTGGTGACCAAGCAGGATTGCGCGGTCTGGCGGATCTTCAGGGGCCGCCGGATCTGTACGGAACGGGCCGGCGGCACGGACCCGTACAACACCGACTACACCGAACCGCAGCGCTCCGTGTCGGAAAGTGGCGTCGAATACGCGGCGCCGCTGCAGCCGGCGCCCGGTGCCCCGGCCAGGAGCTGGGATGCCGCAGCCTACAAGACGCCGGCCGCAGCACCGCCCGCCGCCGAGGG